>NZ_SSYA01000002.1:1039578-1386104 GCF_004917065.1 Geomonas ferrireducens | reverse complement strand
TTGCTGTCCAGGGCGTAGATGTCCCCCTTCGAGTCGAGTTGCAGCCGGGTCGGTACGGTCAGCTGCGGCACTTTCACCTCGCTCCCCCCGGAGATGCCGGCATCCTTGAAGCTGTATTTCAGCAGGCGGCCGTTCCCCGTGTCGGCGACTACGATCCCCCCCTTGGCGTCGCAGGCGATCCCCTCTGGGGCGGCGAGCCCCCCCCCCTTGTCGTCCAGGTAAACCGCGGTCACCTGCTTTAGCCGCTCCGTCGCCGACGCGCCGGTGGCGGCGAGGAGCACGAAGCCGAGCACGGCGTATTTCATGAAGATTCGAGACATGGCTTTTTACCTCTTGTACTGGTCATGGCACTGGGTGCACAGATCGCTCGTGGTCGGGAACGGGATGAAGTGCTTGTATTCGGTTCCGTGCGCGCGGTGGCAGCTCAGGCACTGCATGGTCAGGTTCTTGTTGCGCTTGTCCTTGATCTTGTCCCCGATGGGGTGGGTGGAGTGCTTCTGCCAGTCGTGGCACTTGCCGCAGACGTCTATGATGGACGGCTTGTTGGTCAGGAACTGGCTGTTCGATGCGTGGGGATCGTGGCAGGCCATGCAGTTCCCGTTCTGGACCGGGGCGTGCTTGGTGAGCGACTTTTCCTGCCTCTGGATGGTGTCCTTGTGGCAGCTGCCACAGACGGTTATCAGATCCGCCTTGAGCAGCCCCTTCTCTTTGGCCGCGTGGGGGTTGTGGCAGGTGAGGCAACCCTGCTTGCCCAGCAGGGGCCAGTGCACCTTGTTCTTCACGAAGGTGGAGTTCACCATGTCGCTGTGGCACTCCTTGCAGAGCTCGGAGCCGCTGCGCTTGGTCTGCAACGGGGAGCTTGAGGTGGCATCGTTGTGGCACTGGCTGCACATCTTGCTGGCTACCGGCTTGTGCACGTTGTTGTAGAGGAGGCTCGGCATGTCGGAGCCGTGCGGGTCGTGGCAGGCGGTGCAGCGCGCCTTGGCCACGGGGTAGTTCATGTGCTGCTTGATGAAGATCGGTTTGTCCACCTTATGGCAGCCGGTGCACAGTGCCGGCACCTCATCCTTGAGCAGGAAGCCCGCCTTGCTGGAGGCATGGGGGAGATGGCAGGTGAGGCAGCCGGTGGTCACGGGGCTGTGCTTGTGCTTCACCTTGGCGAGGGTGTCGCCCATGGCCTTGTGGCAGTCGAGACAGAGCGCGTTGCCGGCGCGCAGCATGTTGAACCTGTTTTCCGAGGCGTGCGGGCTGTGGCACTTCATGCAGTTCCCTTCGGCAACCGGCTTGTGGCTGCTGCGTGCGTCCGGCGGGATGACCGTGGCGTGGCACTGCGCGCAGATCTGCTTCGAGTCGGCGGCGAGTAGCTTACCGTGGGACGAGGTATGCGGGTTGTGGCACCCGGTGCAGTCGCCGGACTTGACCGGGGTGTGCACGAACGGCTTTTTCACCGTCTCCTGGATGTTGACGTGGCAGTCCATGCAGACCTTGCCTGTCGCACCGGGTTTTAGCTTGAACATCAAAAGGGTGTTCTCCTGCGCCGCGGCCGAGGCAACGTAGAGCAGGGCGAGCAGGATCATGATGAGTATCTCGGTGTGTTGCTTCATTGCTGACTCCTCTCAGCGCTTCTCGACGATATGGCAGTCGTCGCAGGTTCGTGCCGCAAAGGGGGGATGGAGCGTGTCCTTGAAGAACTTGGAGTCTTTGGACGCGTGCGGGTTGTGGCAGCTCACGCAGTTGATCCCTTCCGGGTTGATGTTCAGGTGGTCCTTGCCGAACTGTTCCGACTTCAGGTCGTGGCACTCGCTGCAGGTGGTCCTGACCGGCTCGGCCAAAAGGGACCCCTCAGCGGAGTAATGCGGTCGGTGGCAGGTGGTGCAGTCTTTCTGTGCCGGCTGGTGCGGCGTTTCCTTCCCCATCTTGTCCTTGATCTGCTTGTGGCAGGTGAGGCAAAGGTCCGGGCTCGGCGCGAGCAGCAGGCGGTTCAGCTTGGACTTGTGCGGGTTGTGGCACTTGGTGCACTCCCCTCCGTTCATAAGGGGGGCGTGCTTGCTCCCCTTCCCCTTGAGCCCCTTCTCGATGTCCAGATGGCAGGAAAGGCAGAGCGTCTCCTGTTTCTTGGCCAGCATCCCGGGGGTGTTGGATGCGTGCGAGTCGTGGCACCCGAGGCAGTTCTTGCGTTTGAAGGGTGCGTGGTTGGAGCCTCCGGTTTCCTGCTCCATGAGCTTTGCGTGGCACTTGGCGCAGAGGTCGTCCGCGGGAGCCCTGAGCAGCGCCCCCTGCGGAGAGGCATGGGGGGCGTGGCAGGCCACGCAGTTGCCGTTTAGCACCGGGGCGTGCGTGTGGTTTTTCTTGAAGGCGCTCTCCTTGTCGCTGTGGCAGCCGTAGCACACCGTGTCCATGCGCGCCTTGACCATTCCGTGGATGTTGGAGCCGTGCGGGTTGTGACACGATGTGCAGTCACCCTCGGCGAACGGGAAGTGCACGTCGCTCATGGACTGGCTCTCCTTCACCTTGGCGTGGCACCCGTAGCAGAGATCCGCCCCCTGGGCGACCAGGAGCTTCTTCCCTGCCGCGTGCGGCTTGTGGCAGGAGAGGCATCCCTTCCCCTTAGTGACGGCGGCGTGCGGGGCGGTCATCCCGGCCCCCTTTTCCTTGTGGCAGCCGATGCAGAGCGCGTTGCCGTCGCGGACGGTGAGCTTGGAGAACTCCGAGGTGTGCGGGTTGTGGCAGGAGAGGCAGTCCCCTCCGCTGAACGGGGCGTGCTCGACGCTTCCCCCCATCTTGAGTTTCGTAGCATCGTGGCACTGGTAGCAGAGCTCGCTTCCTTTCTGGGTGACGCCGAAAGGGTTGTCCGCGGCGGGGGCGTTGTGGCAGCCGTCGCACGACGCGCTCTGCACCGGGTCGTGGACGCTTCCCTTCAGGAGCTTGGGCTTTTCGGAGGAGTGCGGATTGTGGCATACGGTGCAGCGCGCCTTTTCCACCGGATAGCCGCCGTGGGCTTTTTTGAAGCCGGCGCCCTTGCTGTCGTGGCACGACAGGCAGAGCTTCGGCTCCGCCTGGGCCAAAAGGTTCTTCTGGTCCGAGCTGTGGGCGACGTGGCAGGCCTTGCAGCCGTCGCGGGAAAGCGCCTGGTGCACGACCTTCTTCTCGAAGAGTTCCTTCTTGTGGCACTGGTAGCAGACCTGGTTCCCGTCACCTTTCAAGAGCCGGGCGGACTGGGATGCATGGGGGGAATGGCACAGGGTACAGCTGCCGTTTTTCAAGGCGCTGTGCACGTTCGCCTTGTTCATCCCGATCTTATCCTTGGGATGGCACTTAAGGCAGAGCGCGTTTCCCGACTCCTTCAAAAGGAGCTTGGGCACGATGCCGTGACGCAAGTGACACTCCTCGCACTTCTGCTCCTTGACGACCGGGTGCACGTCCTTCATCCCGAGGTACTGCGTCACGAACTTCTTGTGGCAGTCAAGGCACCCCTTCTTGGCGAAACTCATTGCGGCGTGGCTCGGGCTGGTGCACAGCACGATGGCTGCATAGAGCAGGGCCGCGACGACGCCGACCGGAATCCCGTATTTACTCTTCTTTCCCGACATGGTCTCTCCTTGCTCGCTCTACTGCGCCGGTTCCGCCAGGTAGAGCTTCACCTGGTATGCCTTGCGGAGCTTTTCTCCCCACTCCTCGATGGATTTGTTCACCTTCTCCCCGTAGAGCTTCTTGGCGATCTCCTTGCGCGCGCTCTCCAGCGGAGCGGGCTTGGCCGGGATCACGTCCTGTACCGCCAGCACGTAGCTGTACCCCTCTGGGCTCGTGTATAGCCTGAAATCGCCGCCTTTCGCACCGGCCAGGGCGAGCTGCACCGCCGGGGCCAGCTTTTTGGTGATCCAGGGGGTGTCGCCGAACTCAAGTCGGCCCTCGCTTCCCGCCGGCACCTGCCCTGCGGCATTCGCGGAAAGCCACTGGAATTCAGCCCCTTTTCTCAGCTTCTCGGCCGCGCTTTCGGCGTCCTCGCCCTTGGCGAAGACGAGCTCCTTCAGCTTGATCATCTCCGGGGAGGAGTAGTCGGCCACGTGTGCCTTGTAGTAGTCCTCCACCTCGCCGTTGGTCACCTTGATTTCCGGCACCACCACCTTGTCGATGAACATGCCGAAGACGATGGAATCGCGGTACTTCTTGTTGGCGTTTTTGTACTCATCGCTCCGGTCGATCCCCTGTTTGAGCGCTTCCATCTTGAAAACCCTTGCCAGGAGCATGTCTTCCAGCGCGGGGACCTTCCCTTCGTTCACCTTCTTGATCTTGATCGCCTCGCCGATGCCGTGGAAGAATTTCCCCCTGATGGCGGCGGCTAGGTCGCCGACCGTGATCGGTTTTTCGCCGCGGATATCCGCCACGACCCGCCGGTCTTTCAAAAGCTTGTCGAAGCCTGGGCGGGGCGCCTCGAAGTCGAGCTTGTCCAGCACCTTCTTGTGCAGGGTGACGTACTTTTTCTCCAGGTCTTTCCAGTACTGGTCCAGGGCCTGGTTGCTCTTAAGCTCGAGGGCGCGCTGAGTCGCCTCCTCGAGCGCCTGATCGTTCTCCTTCGGGAAGCGGACCTCCTGGAGTTCCACCAGGGTGAACGCCGGCCCGACCGGGAGCACCGCGGTCACCTCGCCATCCTTCATGCGGGACAGGGCCTGGGCGATCTGGGGCAGAAGTCCTTTGGGCTGCACCCATTCCCCCTCCTTGCCCCCCTGGACCTTGCCCGCGTCGATCAGCTTGTCGGCGAGTGCATCGAATTTCCCGCCTCCCTTTAGCTGCTCCGCGAGCTTGGCGGCGTCATCCTTCTTGTCGAACTTGACCGACCTGATCTTCCACTCCTTGACCAGGTCCTGGTAGATCCGGTCCACGACCTTCTTGTCCGGTTTGAGCCCCTCGAGTTGGCGTCTCTTCAGGATTTCGCCGAGGCTGCTTGCCGAGAAGTCGCTGATCCCTTTTTTCGCCTCGGGCAACTCGTCGAGCCCCATGTTGAACCCCTCGGCCATGATGAGCCGCGCGCTCACCAGACGATCGAGCACCGATTGAAAGTTTTTCTTACCCGCCTTGGTATCGGCGCCGGAACCCGTCCCTTCGTGAATACTTCCGAGGGCATCGGTGAACTCTTGCATGAGGATGGGGTCATCGTTCACCAGCGCGACCGGGGTCTGAGCGAAGCGCGGTGAGAAGGTCGGGGCCTGGAGCAGGACCGTCACCCCCTCCTTCTGGGGGGCCGGCTTCCCTTTCTCACTGCTTCCCTTTTCCTGCACGGTTTCCCGGGGCTTGGCGGCCGGCGCGGCCGGCGCCTTTGTGGCGGTGGCGGCCGCCAAGCCGGCCCAGGCCGGGGTTCCAGCGCAAAGTGCCGTGATCAAAAGTAACTTCATCGCATTCATGTTCATGGTCCCTTCCTTCATGTGTGTAGTGCGGTGCACTGCTGTCTGTCCTTCTCTGCCCTGCCCGGCGCTGCGGTGTGCTGTTTCGCTAGCGGCCGAGGCTTTCTTCAACCGCCTGGTGCACCATCCCGGCGGCCAGTGCGCTTGCTGTAGTGATCCTGCCGATATCGAAAAAGTGGACCCGGTCCATCCCGGTCCGGTGGTCGCCCATGGACCAGACCGCCCGGCGGCTGCTCCGCTCGAGGAGCAGCGCGGAAAAGTCGACCTTGGGCGCAGCCTGGGCCCCCTGGAGGTCCTCGAAGTCGTTGACCTCGCCGGTGAGGATGAGGTCCGTGCTGAGCATCCCGAAGAGGAGCTCGGCGTCTGCCAGCGAGACCCCGTCCTCCATGATGATCCGGTAGCGCAGGAGGTCTTCGCGTACCGTCCCCGGCTCGATCACCTGGAACCTCCCCTGCCTGACCAGCTCCCCGATGAAGTGCAGCGCCAGGATCTCGCCGGCGTAGCCGTGGCTTCCCTTGTCGAAGAAGGGGAGCACGGCCACCCGGTAGCTTCGCCCCGGGTCGAGAGGGCGGGCGAGGTACACGGAGTCCGATCCCAAAGGCACCCTCGGTATCGGCTGCGGCTTTCCTCCGGTCAGCGCCTCGGCCAGCAGTTGGAGCGCCCGGTCGGTCACCTCCTGCGGCCTCCTTACCAGCCCCACGCCGAGAAGGCCAGGGGCGTCGTCCCCGGAGAGCGCCACGCTTTCCATGCGCACGATTCTTGGGGTCTCCTCCGTAGTCACCAGGCGTGAGGTGAGGGCGACCCTGGGAGGGAAGGGGGTGCGGTAGAGCTCCACCTCGGTAATGAGCACCCCTCGCGCTCCGGTCTCGCGGCGTAACGCCTGCGCCGTGGCCGCGTCCATCCCCCCCACGTAGCGCAGACGGTGCCGCGCCATGAACTGCTCCAACTGCGCTTCAGGCAGGATCTTCATGCCCCGCAGGGCAAGGCGCCTGGCGAGCTCCTGCCGCAGTTCGGTGACCGGTGCTGTCCCGCCGCTCAGGTTTTGCAAGGGGAGGATGGCCACGCCCCCCTCTGCGTTGCCCGCCTCGTCCCCGGTCCATGCGGCACGGCGCAGCGGAGCGCAGCCGGCGACGAGCAGCACGAGTAGAGCGGCGACGAGGCTACTGAAAGAGTTTCTTGATGGCATCGTTAACCGCCCGCTCGGTGATGTCGTTCATCGGCTCGCCACCACCGCCGAAGAGCCGGTCCGTGATGCCGATTCCCCCCATGGTGGTTGAGGCGGACCAGACCACCTTGCCGGTCTGGGTCTCCAGAAGCTGGAAGCTGAGGGAGATGCTGTTGGCAGCTGAGCTTCCGGAACGGACCTCCCCGTACTCTTTTACCGTGCCGGTGATGACGGCGTCCGCCTTGATCACCCCCGCCACCTTGGTGAGCTCCTCGGTGCTGGGGGCGACCGGGTTACTGATGCCGACCCTGCTGATACCGCGGGCGACTTCGCCCGGGGGGATGACGTACAGTGCGCCGGTTGCCAGGAGCTTGGTTGTGAAGACGTCTCGAACCCGCTCCGCCGCGGACGTCTCGCGGGTCAGGTTGGCCAGCGGCATGATGGCGACGGTGTGCAGGGCCCCGAAGTCCATGTTGGCGTCGCGGTACACCTCTGCTGGACCGGCACAGCCGGCCAGGGCAAGAAGAACGAGGGTCATGATTGGCGGTATCCATCGCTTGGGCATAACGTGCTCCAGTGTGCGTTCCTTTCCTAGAACGAGCTCCTGAGCACCGCGCTTATGGTCTGCGAGCTCTCGGTGCCGGAGGAGGAAGAGGTGTTGAGTCTCTGATAGGACGCATCCAGGGTGGTGCGCGGTGTTATCTTCCAGGTGAGCCCCGGGGTCAGCATCTTGCTCTTTTGCTGGTTCAGCGAGGCCAGGTTCTCCGAGTAGGCGAAGTTGAACTGCAGCGTGCCGTCGGGGAACGGGGACCAGTTGATCCCGTAATTCTGGAAGGTGGTGCCGGCCTTACCGCTTTGCTGCAATAGCGAAAAGGAGCTGGTCAGGTAGAGCGTGGTAAAGGGGCGATAGGTCACGCCGATGTCCTCGCGCTGTGTGCTGATGGAAGTGTCGCTGATACCTGCACCGGTGGCTAAGGAGCTGTTCCAGCTGTAGTTCGCGTTGAGACTCAGGTCGCCGCGGGGCTTAAGGTTCACCCCGAAGAGGGCGTTGTAGGCCCTGATCCGTGCTCCGCTGTCGGTGCTGGACAGGCTCAGGCCGCCGCTGGCATTGAGGTTCACCCCCTGGTAGAGCTCCGCGGTGTTGCTGATGAACAAGGAATCAGCTCCGCTTGTCTTCCCCTGAAAGGACTCGCGGCGCCCGGAGTAGGTGATGGTGTCGCTCAGGGTCGGCAGGGGGGCCATGCGCAACAAAGCGCTGTAGACGAAGGCGCCCCGGTGCCCCTTCGGTTCCTCGCTGTCCTCCCGGGCTCCCCTCGCGCTCCCCGAGATCCAGTCATTGAAGCGGTGCTCCGCCATGAGGGCGTTACTCACCGTCCATTTGGTGAAGCCGTTGGGCAAAGAGCTGGTCAGGAAGAAGGAGCCGTCGTAGTACAGCGCCGGTGAGTCGGTCAGCCGGACCTTCACGTCCGTGTTCAGCATCTGAGAAAGGACGGTGCTGTTTTTCTGCACCGATGCCGCCGGCACCTCGTCGAAGGCCTGGATCTCGGTGACAAAGAGGTTGAAGGATGGGGGGAAGCCGATGATGCCGGGGGGGACCTGCGCCGGGTCGAGCGGCGCAGCGACCACCTTCAGGTAGCGGGTGGCGACCGGGGCGAACTTGATCTCGAAGCGGTTCTGGAACGGGTCCAGGGTGAGCCCGGTGACGGTGCTGACCGGGGCCCAGGCGAGGTTGTCCTGGCTTTGGTAGACGGTCCAGGTGTACTGCCGGGCGATGGCGTCGGGGAGCCTTTGGCCGTTGGAAGTGGCGACCCAGAGCAGCACCCGGTTCACCGTTGTCTGCGGGTTCTGGAAGTCGAAGCCGAAGTTTCTCTTCGCCTGCGGTCCCGGCTGCGGGCCGAGGTCGATCCCCGCACTCTTATCCAGGTTGCCGTCGACGAGCAGCGGGTAGCTCCCCAGGGTGGCGGTCTCGGGGACCACGTACTGCTGCCCCGGGCCGGTAAGGGCGGCGAGCCCGGAAAACGGCAAGAGCTGCTGGTCCACCATGCCCCGGCCGCTGGACGAGGTGGCGGTACCCTGCTCGCTCACGTTGTAGGTGGAATAGAGCGAGACGCGCTCGTCGAAGAACTGCCCGCTGTAGCTTGCCGTGCCGGTGTGGGACAGCTGGGATACGTCGAGCCCCAGGAGCCTGTCCTTTTGGTCGTTGTAGTTGAAGAGGTATTTGAGGTCGAGGTTCTTCACGTTGTAGGTGATCCCCAGCGTGGCCCGGTCGTTGCTGCTGTCCTCCAGCTGACGCAGGCCGTCAAAGGTGTTGATCCTGGTAAGGAGCAGGCTCACTGCCGGAAGTCCCTCCGGGCGCCACCCAAGGGAAGCGTGGTACTCCTCGTTGTAGCGGTCGGGAAGGGAGGTCCCCGCGGTGGAGTCGCTCTCCTTTCTCTTGCTGTAGCCAAGGCTCGCGTTCAACATGGGGCTTCCCATAAGCAGGTCCACGCTCGGCAGCGACGTGGTGATAGAGGAGCGGGCCTCTGACCCGTTGGCGGTGAGCCAGTTGCGGTCGCTTTCCCACAGGTAGCCGGCGCGCAGGGACAATAGCGGGAGAAAGCTCTTGTTCAACATCAGGCTGTACTTCTGGGTCAAACCGTCCCCCTTCTGGGCGCCGCTTGTGCCGGTCGCGTCCCGGGTCTGCGACTGGAGGTGGCTGTAGTCCCACTCCAGGTAGCCGTTGAGAAGGTCCGCCGAGGCACGTTGCGGCTGCAGCAGGCTTCCGAAGAGGCAGACAAGCCAGGCCTTGGCGAGCCGCAGCGCCGCCGCTTTGAACATCGTGCCGTGCACCGGACGGTCACCTTTCGCCCATCAGCGCGAGCCGGTGCGGGGGCGCGGGGAGCTCCAGCTCGTTTTCCAGGCGGTAGCTTACCAGGTTAACGAGCTGCACCCGCCTGCGCGCGGGGTTTACGGCGTAAAGCCTGTTCTCGTCCGCGTCGATGGTGAGGTACGCCGGGCTTCCCCCGAGCGGCACGGTGGCGATGGTGTTGAAGGTGAAGGGCTCGAGAGCCTGCACCCACGCATCGGACTTGCGCCCGGTGTAGACGATGCCGGAGCGCTGGTCGACTTTCAGGGTGCACACCCCCATCCCCACGTAGTACCTCCGCTGCTGTGCCAGGGTGAAGGGGTCGAGGACGTCCAGGTACGAGCTGAGCGCGTGTACCGCGTAGAGCTGATCGCCGCTGCGGCTGAAAGCGCCGTGTCCATCTCCGGGCGCGCTCCCCACCGTGGCGCTTACCGTCCTGCGCGCGAGGTCGATGACGGTCATGGTGCTTGCGAAGCTGTTGAATACGTACCCTCTCTGCCCGGTGGGGTCGATGAGCACCGAGGAGGGGGCATCCCCCACCGCCAGGCGCCCGGTCTCGAAATACCCCTGCGGGTCCACGAAGCTCACCGTGTTGGAACCCTTGTTGACCGACAGCAGCGTCTTGCCGTCTGGGGAGAGGGCCAGTTCTTCCGGGGAGTCGCCGGGTGTGAGCCTGATCCTGCGTACCTCTTCGCCGGTGACCATGTCGATCACCTGCAGAGCGTCATCCCCGGAGAGGGCGACGTAGGCGCGCCTGCGCTGCTGGTCGAATATGAGGCCGCGGGGGGTCTTGCCGGTGGCGATGAAACCGGCGACCTCGGCCGACTGCTTGTCGAAGATGGCGATGGCGTTGGCCTCGGGGATGGTGACGTAGCCGGCCAGCCCGACGACGGGCCTGCGCGGCTCACGGACGGTAAACACCGGGGTGAATCTGAAGCCGGCCCCGATGGAGTTGTCGTAATCAAAGGAAAGCGAGAGCAGGAGCGCTTTCTGTTTTTGGACCGTGAAGGGGGCGTTGATCGTCACCCGTTCCGGTGCCTGCAGGGCCGCTGTTCCCTCCTCGCGGCGCAAAAGCGGGTGCGAGATGCGCAGGGCAAGGCCCGTGTAGCTTCCCGGGGTGAGGGTGGATGAGCCCAGGAAACGCTGCCGGGTGAGCTCCGCAGGCCTCACCTCCTTCAGCGCCAGGGAGACGGGAAACTCAGCACCGTCCTCGCGCACCGCGCTGATCCCTTCCAGGGTGAAGCTCAGGCGCTCAGCCGCCGGCGGAAAGGGGCGGGTGTAGAGATAAAGCTCCCCCTCTTCGACGAGGGGCTGCCGTAGCGAGACGAGCTGCGTCTGGCATCCGGCCAAAAAGGCAGCCAGGACGATGGCGGTGAGATGAATCTTCATAGGGGTGCCACGCTGCCGGGGCGGGGCCCCGGCTTTGGATCGTACGGTTTCCGTAAGAACCGGGCTGGCCCGAAAGCCAGCCCGGTTGCGGCATGGTGAGGCGCTAAGGCCTCGTTAAACAGGGGTGCCTCGTTAGTCCTTGGCGTGGCACTTGTTGCACAGGGACCGCTGGTAGGTGGCGTAGACGGTAGCGGGCCTCTGGTAGAAGGTTGCCTGGACTTCGTTCATGGTGCGGCCAAGGCCGTAGGACTGTGCCGAGGTGTTGGTGGAGTCGGTGCCGGGGTAGGCGCCTGCCACGGTGAGGAACTCGGTCTTGTTGGTCCAGCGGGTCATGCTGTCCCAGCCGGAGGCATGGGCCCTGTGGCAGGAGAGGCACATGACGTTGGAGCTGCTGTCGGCGCCGCCTTTCTGGGAACCGTCGTTGACGGCGTGCAGGGCCAGGTTGGCGCGGTTGTTGGTCCCCTCTTCGAAGGGCACCATGGAGGTGTAGGCGCCGGCCACGGTGCCGCCGAAGTTGCCGGAGCTTACGTAGGCGTTGTAGTTGGCAAGGATGTTGGCGCCCAGGGTGGAGTCGCTGCTGGCCGGGTGGATGAGGCTGGTGCCGCCGTCATAGTTGGCGGTGGAGTTGTGGATGTTGGTATGGCAGTTGGCGCACCACTCGGACATGCCGGTACCGTACGCCACGCGGGTGTCAGTGCTCGCCTCGGAGCGGTTGTAGGCGGCCGGTGCGACGGCATACGGGGGCAGTGCTGCAAACGGTTGGATGCCGGCGACGCCCGCCACGGAATCCGGGAGGTATCCCGGGCCACCCAACAGACGGTAGACGCCGACCGCCTCGGTGGTGGTCGGAGCAGCGCCGTAGGAGCCGGAGCCGTTGATCGGCAAGGAGACCGCCACGTCGTTGGCTCCGTTGTAGCCGGTGCCCGCGACGACGGGACGCTGCACGGTGCCCGATGCGTCTACGATGCGGTACTTGCCGTGGGGATCGTGGCAGCTCGAGCAGGCCAGGTTCGCCGCGGGGTAGTTGCCGCCCGGGGCGGTGCTCAGGGTGGAGTCGGGGGTGATGCCGAAGTCGGCGGCGACCACGTTGTGGCCGTGGCGCTCGCCAAGGCTGGTGGTCGGGGTGCCGTGGCTGTTGTAGTTGAAGGTTTCCTTCACCCAGGCGAAGTCGCCGCCGGGGGTGTAGTTGGAGGGAACCGTGCCGCCCGCGGCGGCGTCGGTGGTCATGATGTGGTAGCTCCCCGCCTTAGCGGAGGTGGTGGCGTGGCAGTTGAGGCAGGTCGAGCTCTGGTCGCTGCCCTGGAGCAGGTAGGTGACCCCTTTGAGCTGGGTGGCGTTGCTGCCGGTGCCCATCGCCTTGTTGCCGGAGGAGTTGTGCATGGTGTGGCACCCGTCACAGTACGCCACGCCGCCGTCATGGTAGGCGAAGGCGCTGCCGGAGGCCAGAAGGGTAAGGACCGCTGCTGCTGTCAAAGACTTTGCTGCTTTCATTGTGTCTCCTTTTCAATCCAAAAAATGCAAAGATTTAGTTACCAACTGCACCGTTTTGAGTACTGTTCGCTTCTTCTCACCCCCCCTTCGTGCTGGTCGCTGACGGCTGGGTCTGGAATACCCGGTAGACGCTGACGCCCCTGGCCCGGCTCTGGGCCACGTAAACCCGGTCATGGTTGACGACGAGTTCCATAGGAGCAATGAGGTTACCCGGCTCCAGCCCCCTAAAGCCGAACTCGGCCTGGAAACTGAAATCCCTGTCGAAGATCATCACCACGCAGCGCAGGGTGTCCGCCACGTAGATGTTCCCCCGCTCATCGGAGGCGATGCCGCTTACTATGTTGAACTTCCCAGGCGTGCTGCCGCGCATGCCGAAGGAACGTACTTGGTGGCCGGGGGTGACCAGGTAGGCGGAGAAGAAGACCGGCACCGTGAAGAGGAGATCCCCCTCGTTGTCCACGCTGAAGCCGACCATCCCGGATTCGCTTATTTGTTTCTTGCTAAACCCGAGGATGGTTCCCAGTTCGTACCCGGAATCGAAGCTCCCCTCCCGGTCGGTCAGCGCCACCTTCATGGTGTTCCTGTCGACGAGGTAGAGGTGATCCCCGTGCCAGCAGATGGTGTCCGGTACGAAGTCGGTTGCATACTCGGGGGGGAGCCCCTTCATGGCAAGCCTTGCCTTTGGTTCCCCCCGGTAGTCGCAACGGGTCACCGCGTAGCTTGCGTTGGACCGGGAGAGGACGAAGATCTCGCCGCTGTCTGCCACCGCCACCGCCGTTATGTTGCGGAAATCGCCGTTGTCGCCGAAGCGGTACACTTCCATGCCGCTGTCGTTGAAGACCCGCACCGACCGTCCGGCAGGGTCCGCGACATAGGTCTCCTCGCCGCGCCGGTCGACCGCGAGGTTGACCCAGTTGTATGGGATCGCCCCGTTGAAGTCCGAAAGCGTGTAGAGATAGGCTGCTCTGAAGAGAGCCGCCGGGGCCGGGGACGCAAGGGCGGTCACCAGGATGAGAGAGAGCAGCATGCCGCGGTAAATCTTGTACATGTGGAACCGATGATCATCCTGGGGGCGACGCATGTGGCGAAGCACCACGGGTGTCCGAAGCATACGACACGCGCCATTTCCGGAGTGTTGCCGTGACGTTGCCATTTGGTAATGTGTTGTTCTTTACCTAAAGAGTTGGGTACGGTGGGGATGATAGCTGAAGAAGCCTTACCGGAATCTGTTGCCGACATTACCATTTGGTAAGGTTGCTGCGGGGCATGGCCCCGACGCGCAGGCGTTGCGGCCAGGAAAGAAATGGTGCGGCAGTGCGAGGTTACGGCAGGGCGAGCTTGACAGGGGAGGTCGTGCGGAACTAGGCGTCGGGCGGGGGAGGGGGGAAACGGAGCAGTATGGTCGTGCCGTGATTCGGGGAGCTTTCGACGGAAATGGTCCCGTGATGCAGCTCCACGATGGATTTCACGATGGACAGGCCGAGTCCGGAGCCGTCCGGGTGCAGGGTCCGGTGCCGGTCCCCGCGGTAGAACCGGTCGAACACGCGATCCACTTCCTCGGGCTTCATGCCGTGGCCTGAATCGCGCACCTGGACCACCTGAGAGCCGTCGCCGGTGGTCAGCGTCCGGACCTCGACGACGCATCCGGGCGGGGAATACTGCAGTGCGTTTCCGACGAGGTTGCTGACGGCCCGTTCCAGCATCTGGGGAGCGCCGTACATGAGTCCGCTGCCGCTGTAACTGATCGCGATCCCCTTGTCTTCGGCGACCGGTTCGTAAAAAGCGCAGACTTTCTCGATCTCTTTGGCCGGATCGAAAAGGACGAATTTGAAGCGCTGGGTGGGGTGATCCGCGCGGGCCAGGAACAGCATGTCGTCGATCAGGCGTGACAGACGATGATACTCCTCGACGTTTGACTCGAGGGTCTTTCGGTATTCCTCCGGGGGGCGGTCGCGGGTAAGGGCGACCTCGGTTACTCCGAGCAGGTTGTTTATGGGGGTGCGCAGTTCGTGGGCAAGGTTGGAGGAGCTCTGGGAGAGCTTGATGAACGACTCCTCGAGCCGCCCCAGCATCTCGTTGAAGGCCGATGCAAAGTGCCGCAGTTCAACCGGCCACTGCAGGGGGTCGAGTCGCTCGCTGATCCGTTCTACCGTTATCTGCTTTGCCACTCCAGTGATGTCACGCAGGGGCGACAGCGCCTTGCGTGCGACGAGGACTCCGACGCCGGTTGCCGCCACTATCCCACTTATGAAGATGATCACCAACTGGACCTGCTTCTTGCGGATGGCCTTTATCTCGTGGGTGGCGTCGAGGCCTATCTGGATGATGCCGCCCTTAGGATGCCCGACAGGCTCCAAATCGCAGCTGATCAGGTATTCCCGCCCGTTGGCCGCATGCAGGTAGCGGGTGGTTATTTGGCGGGGGTGGGTCAGGACGCAGTGGAAGAGGCTCGACGGGAGCACCTGCGACATCCCCGGCGTCTCAACCAGAAGCCGTCCGGAGCTGTCCTCGATGCGGATGTAGTACTCCGGGGTGGCGACGTTGGTCCCCTCCCACTCGATGTCCTTGCGGATGGTTTCCAGATCGCCGGGGCGGTCGGAAAAAAGAGCACGGTAGGTTTGCAGTCGCGCCTGGACGAAGTCACTGTCGGCCTGTTCCATCACCTGGTACATGGACCAGGTGATGTAGGTGATGCCGCCCAGTAGGGTTATCACCGCGGACAGGATGTAGAGAAGGGTGAGCCTGCCGGTGATGGATAACTTTTTGAAGAAACTGCAGGGGCTGCTAGTGCTCTTCCAGGACATAACCGACTCCACGGATGGTGTGAATCAACTTTTGCGGGAACGGATCGTCCACCTTGGTGCGCAAGCGCCGGATTGCCACATCCACCACGTTGGTGCCGCTGTCGAAGTTCATGTCCCATAGCTGATCGGCTATGACGGTTCGGGTGAGCACCTCTCCCGCACGGCGGGCCAAAAGGGAGAGCAGGGAAAATTCTTTGGGGGCGAGGTCGAGGCGGGTCCCGGAGCGGAAGGCCCGGTGCCGGTTCAGGTCGATGGTCAGATCGGCGATCTGGAGGGTATCCTCGTTGCGTAGGGGGCCGCGACGCAGGATAGTGCGCACCCTGACCAGCAGTTCGGCAAAGGAAAACGGCTTCACCAGGTAGTCGTCGGCACCCAGTTCCAGGCCTTTGATGCGGTCGGTGACGGTATCTCGCGCAGTCAAAAACAGCACCGGGAGTCCCTTGCCGTGCTGGCGTATCTCCGTCACAACGGACCAGCCTGAGCGCTCGGGGAGCCCGACGTCCAGGATGACGAGGTCGTAGGTTCCCGTGAGGACCAGATGCAGGCCGTCCTCACCGTTATGCGCGGTGTCGACGACAAAGCCGTTTTCGGTGAGTCCTTTTTTCAGGAATGTCGCTGTTTTTAACTCGTCTTCTACGATCAAGAGGCGCATGGATTATCTCACTGCCACAATTGAATGTGGCTCGATCACAGGTGCCCTCCATCTGGTTGATAAAATTACATTGTATGTCAGCCTTGCAATACGCAGATACAGTTCCAGTTTGATTCTATACTTTAAACAATATCTTTTTCAACTCTTTGGAACAAACAATGGCAGAGGGGTTTTGTAGGTTTAAGGTTTTACTAATATTCTGAAATAGTTGCTAACACGGTCTTGCAGCAGCCCCTGGGACTGCTCCTGGGAGGTCATAGGTTCAAATCCTATCCGCGCAACCGATATCAAAAAAGGCGCATAGTTCTAACTATGCGCCTTTTCATCTTCTGGGATTGGCTCGATGCGGGCTAATCCCCTGTCTGTTTTTGTGGTGCCAAGTCAGGCTCCCAGAGCAAACGCCTATGTATGTGCGACATCCTTTTCAGAAAGTATGAGTCTCGGAACCGAAGCTGCGGAAGAGTTCGATGTCGGGTAGGTTCTGGTACACCTGGGCGATGGTCTCGTGCGTGGTGAGCACCCTGACCACAACAGGCAACGGCTCGGGCCAGATCTCGGGGAGGTCGGCCTCCAGGCGCTCGTTGATAGGGAAGGCGAGCTGCTCATCCGGGGGAGAGAACCGGGCCTCGATGCCCGGCTTGTTGCCGCGGGGATCGACCCGGTACCAGCCGTGATCCGGCAGCCAGATAGCGTTCAGACTGTGCAGGCAATAAGGTGGGCCGCCGTCGTGCAGGGAGAGGCGCTGATAGCAAAGACCTGCAGGAATCTGGTTCGCGCGCAGCAGAGCGGCCAAGAGGTGACTCTTGGCATAGCAATAGCCGGTGCCATGCTCGAGAACCTCTGACGCGCGGCAGGTCACCGGCCCCAACTTGTAGTCCCAGCTATGCTTGATCTTGTCGCGGACGAACTCGAAGCAGCGCTTAGCGGTCACAGTCTTGTTCGTTTCACCAGCCGACAAGGTCCGTGCCTTTTCCAGAATGGCCGGATGATGCCAATCGATATATTCCGTAGCTTCAAGATACTGTTTCATGCGTCCACCTTTCTTGCCACTGGATCACAGTCTTTGTTTGCAGCAACAACATGGTAACACGCAATGTAAGAGCTAAAAAGCGGTATCGTCATAAATAAGGAGGGTGTCCTGACATCGAAAAGAACAGACTGTGCTGTCTGAGGGATGGCATAGAGGCACCACATTCGGAAGACATAGGATGTTTAGTAGTTTGACTTTCCATCTGGTAGTAATAGTATAGCTCCAGACAAAGCCAAACCTCGGGTGACCGGAGGACGGAAAACCACCGGACTCATCTCGAGGTCACTCCAACAATCGGCCGGGTTGCCGGAGCTTCCTTTGCAGGAGGCATCTAGCGCCCGGCATTTTTTTATCCGGCCCTTGCTGAAACCGATAGGGAGCGTTCACCTGCCGGTCTCGCAGGCGCTGGGCGGCCAGCAGGAAACTCTCAAGGCGTGCTTCCACAAGTTGGGGGAAGGCATTGCCGTCCACCTCGATGACGAGGAAGGGGAGGTCTGACAACGGCGCGCCTGCCGCCCGCCCCCTCCCGCTCAGTACGGCTTCCGCGACCCTGCTAGGCATGCATCCGAATGGACCGATGCTGATCACGCCATGCGTTCCCCGACCCAGTTCCAAAAGTGTGGTGCCGACGGTAAGAGTCGCTTCAGTGGCGAGTTCCGGGTTCAGAAGCGGAGCGCTGGCGCGGACCAAATCGGCCACATCATATCCCTCCCCCTCGTAGTAGCCGGAGCGCGACAGTTCCTTTTCTACCGCCGACCGGTCGCCTGCCTTTACCTTCTGGGTCAGAACCGACTTGATCCGCTCCCTGGCCTGAAAGCTTTTCGAGGCGAGCCCGTGAGACATGCAGTAGTCACTGTACTGAAGCCACTCCGCTACAGGCGCGGTGCGAACCACTATGCCCCGCTCGGTAAGGCGCTCGACCAGCCCCTGACGTGAAAAACCGTCGTGGCGCACGTAGATTTCGCCAAGGAGCCTGATTATGAGCGGCTTCGTCTCCTTCTTGCGCGGGAAAGCTGAGAGGGCAGCGGCTTCCCCCCCGATCACCCGCAGCAGTCGGTTGCTGTCATCCCTGGCGATGCTCGCGAAGATGCGCTCCTTCATCAATTCGAGCCGGGCAAGGGCTGCCGGGACATCCATCGCCTGCGCCCTGAGCGTCGCTTCAATCTCATCCATCCCGTCTCCGACACAGACCGCCTGCCAGGCTCGGCGCGTGAACCGGTACGGTAACCCGGCGTAACCGTTCTCGCAGCTAAGGCTTAATACGGCGACGTCACGTATATCGTTCTTAACAAGGTAATTTTCCAGGAACACCCGATATTGGCCGAAGCGGCAGGGACCGTCGGAGCCGGGCATGAAGAAGAGCAGGGATTCCCCGGGGCGCTTTTCCTGCTGCAGATACCTGCGCAGCGTCCCGACGGTCAGTAGCAGTGGAAGGCACTCCTTGCAGGTCGCGACCGCCTTGCCGAGGTTCAACTCCTCCAGCCCCGGAGGGGGGGCCAGAACGGCATCAACGCCTGCATACCGGAAGGCGCAGACGACACCCCTCGACCCGGACACCCCCATGGTCGGGACCAGAACCTTCACGGCGGGGGCGTCAAGGCGGCAGCCGCTTGCGTTGCCTTTGCCCGGGCGGGGCATGTCCTGCCGCGCGCCTTCCTTCACCGCGGCGCGGGTGACGACGCGCGGGGAGGCGAGGGACTCCCGGTAGTTGCGTATTACGTCGAGGAACGCCTCGATCCTCGTGTCGATGCCGGCATCGGCGGTATGGGCGTCGAGTTCCAGGGTGAGTGAAGGTTTTCGTCCCATGCGGTCCCTGAAGTACCCAAGCAGGAAGGAGTCCGGCCCGCACCCGAAGCTTGTCACGAACACCCCGAAGAGGTTTGGGTGTCGTTTCACAAGATCGGCCACCTGCAGCATCTGCCGTCCGGTACTCCAGTACATGAGCTCGTCCCGCGCCGCGCTCTCCCCGTGAAAAAGAAGATCATGGGGGATCACGGTGCAACCACGGTCCGACAGCTTCAGGGGAATGGAGAGGTTGGCGAGACGGCTGAAGGCCTGGTAAGGGCGCCCGAATAGGACGATGGCTGTCGCTGCGGGATCGAGCTCGTCCAGGAAGCGTCGTCCCCGTTCCTCCATCTCCCGATGCAGAGTGAGAAAACTCTCCCAGGCGACGGAAAAGGCGTGGTTGGATCGTGCGGTGGAGAAGCCGAGCCGCTTGCCGATGGCGGTGAACGCACCCTGCAGTTTCTGCCGGTCCTGAAAATCGAGTACGGCAGTCAAAAGCCGTTGCGGCACCTCTTCGGGAAAGGCGGCGGCAAGATAATACGGTTCCCCCTGAACCAGAGGGCAGGTGCAGTTAGCCTCCCCCGGTTTCCCCTCGAGCGCCGCATTTTTCACGTGGGGAAGAAAGACATGGTCTATCCCGGCATCGAGCGCGCTGCGCAGATACCCGTGGCTTAAAAGCACCGGATGGCAAAAGGGTGCCGTGGCGGCTTCGATCCCTTCCGGGGCGGGGCGTTCGGGGGTGACCACCCGCATGCCGAGCGCTGCGAAGAAGTGGGCATAAAGAGGGTAGAAGGTGCCGGAAAATAGAGCGGGGAGGACCCCTACCGTGGCGCCGGTGGCGCAGGAGGTGGGGACGTGTTTTTTAAAGACCATCTCCTCGCGCAGGGCGACCAGATCTTCCCCCTGCTTCGCGGCGGCCCGTCGCCCCTCGTATCTGCTGCAGGCGCCTCCGAAAGGGAAGGTGCACCCGTCAAGAACGATACGGGAGATGCTGCACTTTCGATCGCATCCTTCCCGGCCCGGGCAGGTGAAAGGCTCGAGATAACGTACTTCGCGGCCGGCAAGAACCTCAAGATCGAAGGGAGCGCGCTCCAAAAGTTTGTTCTCGAGACGGCTTAGCACCTCCAGAGCGGCGCCGTAGGCGCCCATCAGCCCTGGCTCCGGCGGAACCACGATGGGCTGTCCGCAGAGCGAAGCCATCGCCGCGGGGACCGCCCGGTTGTAGCAGACCCCACCCTGCATGAAGATTTTGCCTCCGACCGGGCGGTTCCCCTTGACCCTGTTCAGGTAATTCTGGCAGATCGAGTAGACGAGCCCCCCCGCCACGTCCTCGGTACTTACTCCCTCCTGCACGGCGCTGTTGACGTCACTGCCGATAAAGGCGGCGCACTGGTCGGAGAAGTTGGGCGGGTGCGTTGCCCGGAGCGCTAACGGGGCGATTTCTTCGGTTCCAACCCCCAGGGTCTCCCGGCAGGCCTCCTCCAGAAAGGAACCGGTCCCGGCGGAGCAAGCCTCATTCATGGCATAGTCGCTTGCGACCCGCTGGGAAATGAAGGTGTACTTGGCGTCCTGACCGCCGATCTCGAAGATGGTCTCCACCTCGGGATCGAACGCTACGGCCGCGGTGGCATGAGCTACTATCTCGTTCACAACGCCGTCGGTCATGCCATGTAGGCCCACGATCAGCCGACCGCTCCCGGTGACGCCGAGTCCCACGATGTCAGGTGTCGAGCCGGAGGGAAGCTGTGCGAGCAGGCTTTGGTAGCACGCCCGGCTGGCGGCGATCGGATCCCCGTTGGTGCGCAGGTAGGCACTGGCGACGATGCTTTTGTTGTCGCGCCGCATGAGGACCGCTTTGGTCGTTGTGCTTCCGGCATCGAGGCCGCAGAGGTATTCCCCTGGTGCAAAGGTGCCAGGCGCGAGGGTGTGGAAGGTGACCCGTGCGAGCCCGTCACCAAGCGGTGGGAGGGGCGCAAACGTTCGCTTCCGACAGGCCAAGGCGGCCTCCACTGTGCCGGCGGGCAAGCCATGCTGCTCTGCCCAAAGCATCGCCCCAAGCGCCTCGAACCCCACCGCCTCCTCCGGGACTGCCAGTTCGGGGTACCCCTGACGCAGCAAATCGATCATCACGTGGTTTAGGCTGCAACCGCCGACGATAAGCGCCCGTCGGGCTCGCGCCTTCTTCAAAAGCTCGGCGACCTTGCCGGCCATCATGGCGCAAATGCCTGCTACGACCTGCCCCTTGGGGACCCCCTTGTTCATCGCGTGGGTGCAGTCGCTCTTGCAAAACACCGAGCAGCGCCCTGCCACGCGGTGCGGCGTCTCCCAGCTAGCCAGCTCCAGGGCTTCTTCAAGGGTAAGCCCCATACGGCGGGCCTGCTGCGTGAAGAATTCTCCGGTTCCTGCAGCGCACTTGTTCCCCGCGTGAACGTCCCGGATCTTGCCCTCGTCATTCAGGAGGTACAGCATGAAGGTCTCGCCTCCGACCGAGACGATGCAGTCCGCATCGGGGAACCGGTGGCGCAGGTGGGCGAAGGCAAGCTCCACCGCCTCGGGCTCGGAGACCGTCGGCAGCGGAAGTTGCCGGCAGAACTTGCGCCCGGTGAGCCCGACCGGCGCATCACCGACGGCACGCAGTAGCGGCAGGAGTCGTGCCGCGACCTTCCCCTCGTGCGGAAAGGAGTCGATCCTTACCCCGTGACCCCGGCGCTGGGCCATGGTGATGGTGGTTGCCCCGAGGCAGAGTCCTACTGCGCCGCGCATGACGTCAGCGCCTGTTGCGCCGCTATGGCGCCCTCCACCTGCTGCTGCAGACGGCGCGCCTGGCCGGCCGCGCGGCGGCGGGCGTAGAGCACGGTGGCGGCAAGCTTGAAACCGTTGCCCCGGCTGCCGATGCGGGTGATGTCCATGATCGAGGCCCGGTTCATCCGGTTCAGCTCCGAGGTGTACCGCAGGGCCATGCGTTGCAGTTCCATGGCCCCGAAGTTGCGGTGCCGGAAGTGGACGCTGAGGCAACTGGGCAGCAGGTGATTGCAGTCACCGTGTGGCTCCTTTTGCAACCACCAGTTTTCGGTGACCTCGCCGGTAGTGAGCATCTCGCTGTAAAGGGATGTACTGGGGTAGATGCGCAGGATGCGGATGTCGTACAGGGAACAGGGGACATCCTGCAGCTCGCGCAGGGTGTGCTCGAGCCGTGCCGGCGTGTCGTGCGGGAGTCCGAGCATGATAAGGGCAGCGGTCTGGATGCCGCAGCCGTTTGCGTGGCGGACGGCATCGCGAAACGGCTGTGACAGGTTTTGGTACTTGTTCATCGAGGCGCAGTTGTCGTCGTCGACCGACTCAACCCCTACCGCCACCCCAATGCAACCGGATGCGGCCATCTCTTCAACGAGTGATGCATCACAGTACTGGTCCACGGTAACCATGGTGATGAACTTCACCCCTTTGCGGCGAAGCAGAGGGAGCAGTTCGCCGCGGTAGTTCTTGTCAGCGAGAAGGTTGTCGTCGGTGAACTGCAGGAAGATGCCGGGATAAAGCTCTGAGAGTTGGTCGATCTCCTGTTCCAGTACGTCGAGTGGCTTCATCCGGTAAGGGCCCATGTGGTTGGAGCTCACGCAGAAGGAACAGCGACGGTTGCACCCGCGGGTGGCAAACAGGGAGGCCGGGGTGAGGTAACGGCGTGATCCGAAAAAGCGGTAATCGACAGGGGACATCCGCTCTGAAGGAGTGGGAGCACCGTCATACCTCCCCTTGAGGGCCCCGGCCAGCAGGTCGGCACATACCTCGGGCCATACCCCTTCGGCCTCGCCGGTGACGATGGCGTCGGCATGCTGCAACGCCTCGTCCGGGCAGACCGTCACGTGGATCCCCCCAAGTAGCACCTTTTTACCTGCGGAGCGCAGCGCATCGGCGTGGTCATAGACCGCTGCGGAGTTCTGCGTGGAAACGGAAAAGGCGAAAGCGTCGCCGGTATAGCGGATCTGCTCCGTCTGTTCGTCCATGAGAGCGGTTTCAATGCCGGCAGGGGTTGCCGAGTTCAGGATGGCCAGTGGAACGGGGGGCTGCGTGATGTAAGCGGTGGAGTCAAACTTCTGCAACTCTTGCATGACATTGACGAATACGAGTCTCATAGGTTCACCCTCCCTCGATCTGCCTGTGCTGTGCAGTAGAGATGTGCGGTACGACTGAGTCGGAGGCTCAAACGCACCTTGAAAAGGCAGTGAACTAGGATCGTGCAGACCTGAATGGGAGCAAGGGAGACAAGGAGACGTAAGTGTCGACTGTCTTAAGCCAGCCGACGTGTGCAGAGGTCTTAAACTTTTTTATATCTAAGAGTCAGGATGTCAAATATTGGTAGGATTAAACTTTTCTTCTTTTGGGGCGAGCCGTTGCAGATGCAATATCCCTGCAATTAAAAAAGGCGCCTGATTCTCACCAGGCGCCTTTAAATTATTCAACCATTTGCTCTTTCATGTCGGCTACTGGAAACATCACGCCCCCATGGCCCGTGCACTGTCTTTACTAATCCTGCACCGGCACCGCGACGAGCAGTGCGTCGTCTTCTTCCGCCGTTTCCGGCTCCGCTACCAGGTCTCCCTCCCACTTCGCGACGACGGCGGTGGCGATGCTGTTGCCGATAACGTTGGTGGCGGTGCGCCCCATGTCGAGGAACTGGTCGATCCCCATGATGAGCAGCAGGCCCGCCTCCGGCAGGTTGAACATGGGGAGCGTCGCGGCAACGACGACCAGGGAGGCACGCGCAACACCCGCCATCCCCTTGCTGGTAAGCATCATGACGAGGAGCAGGGCGATCTGCTTCGAGATGGAAAGCTCGATGTTGTAAACCTGGGCGATGAAGATGACCGCGAAGGCCTGGTACATCATGGAACCGTCCAGGTTGAAGGAGTAGCCGAGCGGCAGCACGAAACCGGACACTTTTTCCTTCACGCCGAAACGCTCCAGAGATTCCAGTGTCTGGGGATAGGCCGCCTCGCTGCTCGCGGTGGAGAAGGCGATCATCATCGGCTCGCGGATCAGCTTGAGCAGCGTCCAGGTGGAGTTGCGCAGGAACAGGTAGCCCGCACCGATCAGCACAGCCCAAAGCACGATGAGCCCGATGTAGAAGCACCCGATGAATTTGCCGTAGGTGGTCAGCACGCCAAGCCCCTGCACCGTGATGCAGGATGCCATTGCGGCAAAAACACCAAGCGGTGCGAAGCGCATGACGTAGTCGGTCACTTTGAGCATGATGTGAACCAGCTCTTTCACGAAGGCGACGACGGTCTTGGTGGCGTCGTCCTTGAACGAAGCAATGGCAAACCCGAAGAAAACCGAGAAGATCAGGATCTGCAGGATCGAGTTCTTCGCCATGGCATCGAGGAAACTGGTCGGGAAGATATTGGTGACGAAATCCTTGAAGTTGAGCGCGGCAACGTTGAGATTGGTGGCGGCACCGGCGGCCGGGGCAGGGAGGGACGTGCCGACGCCGGGCTGGAACAGGTTGACGAACGTCATGCCCAGCACGAGGGAGATCACCGAGGCACACAGGAACCAGCCCATGGCGCGCACACCGATCCGACCGATGGCTTTCGAGTCGCCGTTGCCTGCGATGCCGGAGACGATGGTCCCGAAGACCAGCGGCGCAATGATCATCTTGATCAGACGCAGAAAGACCGACGAGATGATGTCGAAGTACCCTGCAATGGTTTTGGCGGCCTTGGCGTCGGGCGCGTAAAGGTTACAGAAGTAGCCGACGACGATACCGAGGATCATCGCCACCATGATGTACAGGGTCAGTTTGTTCTTTTTCATACCGCGGTCTCCTTCAGGTTGAATTGCATTGTTTGTCCCCATGTCACAGCTTTTCATAAAATACTTTTCTAGATCCTGCAGTACCCCACTGATAGCAAGAGAACTGCCAATATGGCGTCTAAAAGGTAATTTGCCGTAATTGCGGGACTTCTCGGGAACACGGGCACGGTAGGAGGTGTACAGGGGGGTATAACCTGTGCGCGGCACGGTGGCTTTCTCGGTCGGTTTTCTTTTCGATTACAGGAGGTTGAAGCGGATTTTCGAAGGTTATAGGAAAGGCGCAGGTTATAGGGGTTTTCGGGGGGGGAGTGGCCGCGGACTCCCTCGCGGCCGCTGATGCGGCGCGAGAGGGTAGAACCACGTTGGGTGATGATGATTACGGTGTGGAATCTCCAGTCTTTTTGAGGCGTTTGCTCAGTGCGGGCTGTGAGATGCCGATGAGCCGGCAGGCGATGGACTGGTTTCCCTCAGCCCGGCGCATCGCTTCGGCAACCAGAAGATCGCTCACCTCGTGCAGGGGCGGCAGCGGTTCGGTAGGGACGAAGACGCTCCGTTGTCCATGCGCGTCAAGGCGCACCGGCGGGTTCCGGTCTTTACCCAGCACCCTTTTGAAGGTCTCCATGGAGAGCATGTGCGCCTCGTGGCGGCTCATCGCGTCGTACACCAGCGCCCGCAACTCGCGCACGTTGCCCGGGAAGGAGTAGTTGGTCAGCAAAACGGGGAGTTCCTTCGGGACGGTGGGTTTCTTCTTGTTGAGCTCCCGGGCCGCCTCGTCCAGGAAGTGGTCGAAGAGAAGAGGGATGTCATCCGGGCGCTCCCTCAAGGCCGGGATGTGTATGTGGTGACCGCACAGACGGTAGTAGAAGTCCTTGCGGAACTCTCCGGCGGCCTGCTTGGCGGCCAGGTCGTGATGCGTCGCCACGACCACCCGCGCGTTCATCCGCTTCGGCACATCGCTGCCGAGGGAGAAGTATTCGCCTTCCTGCAGCAGACGCAGCAGTTTGACCTGCGAGGTGATGGCGAGGTCCCCGATTTCATCCAGGAACAGGGTTCCGTCGGCCGCGCGCTCGATCATCCCGCTGCGCGGAAGTTCAGCCCCGGTGAAAGCACCCCTTGTGTGGCCGAAGAGCGTGTCGCTGAAAATCTGGTCGTCGAGCCCCGCCACGTTCACCGAGACCAGTTGCCCGGGGCGCCTGCTTACCTTGTGGACCGCCCGTGCGACGAGTTCCTTCCCCACGCCGCTTTCCCCCGTGATCAGGATCGGCTGGCTGCTCCCGGCCACCGCCTCGATGTAGCGGAAGATGGAGAGCATGGCGCGATCCGCGGTGAGGATATCGGCGAAGGCCTCGGCGTGCTCCAACCGGTCGCTCAGGATCCGTGACTTCATCTCGGAGTTTTCCCGCTGCAGGTCGATCATGCGGATGGCGCGGTGGATCCCCTGGATCAGGCGTTCCTCCTCCACGGTCTTCACGAAGAAGTCGAACGCCCCCTTCTGCATGCACTCCACGGCGACGGAGACCTGGTTCAGTCCGCTCAGCACGATGACCGGGACGTCCGGATGCTGTTCGATGATGGCAGGGAGCAGATCCTGTCCTGTGAGGTGCGGCATGTTCAGGTCGAGAAGCACGAGGCCGATGGGGCGTGACCGGAGCAGCTCCAGGACCTTCCTGCTGTCCGAGCAGCGCACCACGTTGTTGATGCCTCCCGACATGGCGAGCGTCATGCTGATGCTGCGCAGCCACGCTTCTTCGTCGTCCACGAGAAGGATCTCGAAGGATGGGGTGAGTGACTCGATCATGCTCATGCTCCTTGCAGGGCGGGAAGCGCCACCCGCACCGTGGTCCCTTCGCCAGGCCGCGATTCGAAGGTCATGGTCCCCTCGTGCTCCTTGATGATGGATGCCGAAACCGAGAGGCCGAGCCCGGTTCCTCCCGTCTCACGTTTTGTGGTGAAGAACGGGTCGGCGATGCGGGAGAGGTCTTCCTTGGGGATGCCGACTCCCTCGTCCCGGACCAGCAAAAGGACCTCTTTTCTTTCGGGATCATAACCGGTGGTGAGGAAGATCCCCTTTGCCGGATCGGGGAGCGCCTGGCAGGCGTTGAGAATGAGGTTCACCAACACCTGTTCGATGCGCTGGGCGTTGCCCCGGACGGCCGGAAGTCCGTCGGCGAGATTGGTGACGACTTTGCCGGTGGTCTTGCGGATCGAGTTGTCCACGAGCCTTAGCGCCGCCCTGACTACGTCGTTTAGGAGCACGGACTGGTCCATCTCCGAGGTGTCCTTGCGGGCGAAGTCCTTCAAGTCCTCCACGATCCGCTTGATCCGCGTCGCCCCGTCCTGCATCTCCTCGATGAGCAGCGGGATGTCCTCGCGGAACTGTGAATAGCGTAGCCCGCCGATCATGAAATCCCCTTCCTGCCGGAACCTTTCCTCAAGGTGCTCTTCGGCCGAACGGAAGATCTTCTTCAGTACCGGGAGGTTGTAGAGCAAAAGCCCGGTGGGGTTGTTGATCTCGTGCGCTATCCCGGACACGAGGATGCCGAGCGACGCCATCTTGTCCGCCTGGATCAGTTGCTGCTGCTGCAACTGCATCTCGCGGGTGCGGTGTGCGATCTCCTTTTTGAGCGTGCGGTTGATGTAACCGATGGCGCTCAATAGAAGTAAAAGCGGCAGCGCCGTGATGGCGGCGTATGTGACGATTTTGCGCCAGGAGACGGGGCTTGGCTCCAGCGCGCCGAGCCACTTGTCGTGGATCTTTTCGTAGCGTCCTGTGTTTTTCAGGATGGTGAGCCCTTCGCTGAACTGCGAAAGGATCTGGTCGTTACCCCTTTTGACCGCATAGGCATACGGCTGACCGGCGAAGAGCCTCCCCACCGGGACGATATTGGAGAGGCCGAACTCGCGGCTCAGGTATAGCCCGGGAAGGTTTCCGACCAGGGCGTAGTCGTGCTTCCCGGCGGCTAACTGGCGCAGGGCGTCCACGTGGGTGTCGACCGGGAAGATCCTGGCGCCGATGTTCTTTTCCAGGAGGTAGTCGTGCATCATGCCGCCGTTTTGTACGAGGACATCCTTTCCCTTCAAGTCGTTCAGGTCGCGGACCGGCTTTGTGCCGCGGCGGGCGAATACCGATTGGTTGATGATGGAGTGGGGTGGCGAGAACTCGTAATCCTTGGCGCGCACATCCGCCTGGACCATCCCCTGGAGGATGTCCACCTCGCCCGTCTGCAGCGCCCGGCGCATCTCCTCCCAGCGGCCCAGGCGGATCTCCACCGTCATCCCCATCACCTCGGCGATGGCGCGGGTGAGGTCGACGTTGAAGCCTGCCGGGCGGCCGTCCTTGTCGATGAACTCGTAAGGGGGGTAGTTGTGATCGCCGCCGACGACGATGGTTTCGCCCGCCGCAGCCCATCCGGAGCACGGCACGAGCAGTAGCAGGGCCGGCAGAAGAAGGACCGGCAGGAAGCGTCGCATATAAGATAGGAGGTAAGCCATCGTGTACCGGGAACGAATCAAGTAGAGCTGGTTCTCCTGAGTGAGCTGGAGCAAACAGTTTGTCATGAAAAGATAGAGTCGCAGACGAGCGTACTATCAACCGGCGCGTCTGCGCAAGCAGAAACAACGTGATTTCGGTTCCAGACGGACATGATCTTCCGCTTTCGACGTCCATAGTTTCGAAGGGTAGCGCGGAGCCGCTGTGTGATCGTCGCTGTCCGCTTTCCGGTTTTGCTTGACAAAATATAGCAGGCTATATATTTCTATAGCCCGCTATGTATTTGCAGCCGTCCGGATCGGAAGGCTACCAGAACGAACCAAAAGGGAGGATGCGTGCAAGACTTTGATGTTGTCATTATCGGCGGAGGGCCCGGCGGCATAAACGCGGGGATCATGTTGAGCAAGGCCGGAAAAAGTGTTGCGATGATTCAGGAGGAACCGGAATCTTTCGGCGGCACCTGTCTGAACCGCGGCTGCATGCCGACCAAGTCGCTGCTGAAGGCCGCTACCGCCTACCGATATGCCAAAGATGCTGCGAAGTATGGACTGGACCTGCTGGTGGGGCCGGTCGACCTGGTAAAAATTCGCGCCGTCACCGATGGGGATCTTGCCATGTTGCGCGGCGCGGTGCAGGGGATGCTTGACCAGGCCGGAATAACCGGTTTCCGCGGCAAGGGGGCTTTCGAATCGGACCGCGTGATCGCCGTTACCCGCAATGACGGCAGCAGGAAAACGCTTCGTGGTGAAACTATCATCATCGCCACCGGCTCCAGGCCTAAGGAACTCTCCATCGCGCCATTCGACGGGAAGCACATCCTCTCCAGCGACCAAATGCTGGTCAACACGGAACTGCCTGGCAAGCTCCTTATCGTTGGAGGTGGCGCAATCGGGTGCGAGTTCGCCACTCTTTACCACACTTTCGGAAGTGACGTCATTATCGTCGAGGCGATGGAATCGCTGCTGCCAAGGGAGGATGCTGAGGCCGGCAAGGCTCTGCAGACTGCGTTTGAAACTCAAGGGATCAAGGTAAAGACGGGGACGGCCATAGAGCGGATCACCGTCAAGGACGGCAAGGTCAGCGTGGCATTTAAAAACGGCGAGGTCATCGACGACATCGACAAGGTACTGGTAGGCATCGGGCGCAGCGCCAACATCGAGGGGCTGAACTTTGAAGCTGCCGGAGTCCTGACGGAAGGTGGCACCATAAAGGTCAACGAGCTGATGGAAACCGAGGTCCCCGGTATCTACGCCGTCGGCGATGTGGCCGGTGGACTGACCTTGGCCCATGCCGCAGAAAAGGAAGCACAACTGTTGGTTCAGAACCTCTTAAAGGGAGGCCGTCGCGCCCTGAACCAGCAGGCTGTGCCCCGGGTTGCCTTCACTCATCCCGAGGTGGCCGCGGTTGGGGCCTCGCGCGAAGGGAACGGGGTGAAAGCCTACACGTTCCCGCAGGTGCCTAATGGACGCTCGGTGGTGGACAAGGTCGCCCCTGCGTTCGTGAAGTTTTTCGTCAAAGAGGATACCTCGGAGATCGCCGGAGCGGTCATCATCGGAGAGGCTGCGACGGAAATGATCCACGAAATGGCACTGGCGGTAGAAAACGGCCTGACCCTGCAGCAGGTAGGCGCAACGGTCCACGTCCATCCGACCCACTCTAAGAACATCCTGCAGGCCATTCACGGCTGCGTGTGAGACGCTTGACCATACCTTTCAGAAGCGCTCCCGGTATGGACCGGGAGCGCTTTTGTAGTTTGGGGTGACTGTTCGATGCGTAGCGCACCCCTGTTTCGAGGGCAAGAGCTCCGGAGCGATGAGTGTCGGCAGGTACGTGAAAAATCGTCTATGAAAACGTTCGGGGACATGTTAGAAGAGGCGCAGGCCTTGTTTTGCGCAGGATTTCGGCACGCCTTTTTCCCGGTCAGACTTGATGAACTGGGCGGCTGCTCTCACGTCGCTGCTTTCACGACGATTGGGCGACTGGTTGAAGGAGAATGACTGTAGTGGATAAAAATCTCTGTTACAAGATCAACCGGCTGGCAAGGATGCTCATGGCGAAAGTCAACGAGCAGACAAAGCCGCATGGCGTTACGCAGGGACAACTCCCGGTGCTTTGTTGTCTGGACGATGAAGGCGGGCAGACACAGGCCGAGTTGTGCAAAAACATCCAGGTCGAGCAGCCCACCATGGCGAATACGCTGAGCCGCATGGAGCGCGACGGGCTCATCTACCGCGTGGCATGCGATCAGGACCGGCGGCAGTCAAAGATCTTTCTGAGCGAGAAGACACTTCCGACCGTGGAATTGCTGCAAAGAAAAAGTGACGAAGTGGTGGATCTGATGACCCGCGATATGTCGGAGGTGGAAGTCGCGGAATTCAAACGCCTGGTCGATATCGCGATGCGCTCCTTGGACCGTTGAGCCCACTCATCTTCGGTTGGAACGTCCCGCCGTCCCCTGCTTTTGCTGCGGCAAGGAGACGGCGGGAGATATTGCGATTGGTACGCTTCTGTCAGTGAGAGGTTCAGCTTTGAGGGAACGGCCGCCGTGAGGCTATCCTGTAAGTCGCGCCCTTAAGCGCCGGAGCAGGAAGAGCAGTCCGATGTGCAGGTTCCGGGGAAAAGGCGTTCCGCTGCGTAGTCGGTGATGTCGGTCGCGAAATGGACGTAGAAGTCTTCGGCGCCGGCGAGCGGGATCCAGTAGCTGTCGGCTACCTGGCCCAAAAAGTCATAATAGGCGACATCGCGCACCGCCGTCTTGTCGCGCAGGGCGATGTGCAGCTTGCACCCGGCGTGGTGCTTCGCCTCTCCCATGCTGATGCAGCGAATTCCTACCGGATAGCCGCGTTCTTCGGCTGTCCTGTTCACTTCGATTATGGTTCTGTCCTTATAAGCCAGGATTACCGCAGTCGGGAAATTGTCCCAAAACAGATGAAAGTTCCTGCGGATCTCGTCGCTCACTTCGATACTCATCACCCATTCCTCCCTTTCTTTCTCAGGTTTTGTTGCTCTTTAATATTGCCGTGCCGTGACGGACTCTTCCGGGCTGGTGCCGCCGACGCAAAGGGTTTCCCTTTCCCCTCGCTGTCTCAAGATAGGCGGGAAATGTAAGGAAACTTTTTCGAAGATGTAAAATAAATGTAAATAGCTGTACGGAAGCCTTCTCGAGGCTGCTACAACTATTTATATAGAGGGAGGAGGTCGTATGAAGTCATCCGACAAGATGCTTTACCTGGTCGACGACGACGCGAAACTTCGGCTGTTGCTGACCAAGTTTCTCCGCGACAACGGCTTCGAGGTGCGCGAGTTCCCCGATGGCAGCCACGTCGTCGAGGCCATCGTCAGTGCTCCCCCTGCAGCGGTAATTCTCGATGTAATGATGCCGGGTGAAAACGGATTGCAGGTGCTTGATAGGATACGCAGGGAGTCGGCGGTCCCCGTCGTTATGCTTACGGCCAGAGGTGAGGATGAAGACCGGATCTCGGGGCTTGAGGCAGGGGCTGACGACTACCTACCGAAGCCCTTCAACCCGCGGGAGCTCCTCGCCAGGATAAACGCCGTGCTGCGCCGCACCGCTTCCGGAACCGATGCAGTCACATCCGCACCCCCGGCGGAAACGGTCGAGGTGGCAGGTTTTCTCCTCGACCGCAGAAGGCGTACCGTCTGTGCCGGAGGAAAGGAGCAGGAGCTTTCCCTCACCGAGTTCAAGCTGCTGGAAGCGCTCATGACCCGTGCGGGCACGGTCCTCACGCGAGACCAATTGCTCGATTACGCCCGCGGTAAGGACTTCGGACCATTCGACCGCAGCATCGACGTCCACATCAGCAGGCTGCGCGTCAAGACGGAAGCGTTAAGTGGTGGTAAACGTTGCATCAAAACGGTCTGGGGCTCAGGCTACATGTTCGAGGTGGAAAAATGATACGGGGACTCGTCATTCTCCACTGGGTCGTCGCGATACTCATCGCGGAGACGCTGGTGTACGCCCTCTATCTACTGGTTGGCGGCAACGGCGATCATACTCTGTTCAGCGTCGGGCTCGCCCTTATCGGTGTCTCCATGGCGCTGCTCGGCATTCCGATTTCGCTGAAGATAACGAGGCCCCTCGACCGGCTCGAAACAGCCGCACTGAGGATGGCCGGGGGAGATCTTTCGGCCCGGGCGCATCTGGCCGGAAAGCACATCATCGGCAGGCGGCTGGCTGAGGCGTTCAACCTGATGGCCGAGAAGGTGGAACGGATGGTCCGCGGGGGGAAGGAGCTGACCGCCAACATGTCCCATGAGCTGCGCAGCCCGCTCACTCGCATCCGTATCGCCGGTGAATGCCTGAGCGGTGCGTTGGAGCGCGGCGACACCGAGGAGGCGCGGCAGATGCTGGGCGCCATGTGGGATGATATCGAGGAGGCGGACCGGATGATCGGCCGGATACTGGAATACTCGAAGATCGACCTCGTGGAGCACGCAAACACCTCGGATGAAGTGATGCCCGCCGAGCTGATGAAACGCGTTGCCGCAGCTTTGGGCCCCTTGGCCCGTGCCAAAGGGATTGAACTCAGGCTGGATTTGGACGAGAAGCTTCGGACCGCCGGTGACGCCGAAGGGCTCCGTTCCGTCTTCAACAACGTGATGGAAAATGCCTTGCGCTATACCCCGCAAGGCGGCGTCGTGGAGGTTGCGGCGCAAGGGGCAGCGGGGAAACTCGAAATCATCGTCACGAACACCTCGGACCCGCTGGAGCCGGATGATCTCGAAGCCATCTTCACCCCCTTTTACCGCGGTCGCAATGCGACCAGCGAGGGAAGCGGTCTCGGTCTGTCGATAGTGCGCAAGATCATAGAGCTGCACCACGGGGATGTGCTGGCCTGCAACGTGCCGGAAGGTTTCCAGATCCGGATTCGCCTGCCGTTGTCGGGATAGCGGCTCGGGCCGGCAGCGGCTCGGTTCTGGATTCCCCTGGAAACGCGTCCGGACTGAAGTGCGGCCGCGTTTCATTTTTTTTAATCAGCGTTTCGCCCATTTAGGCTTCTTGTGGTAGCAGACGTCCACATTTCTGTTGAATCTTCCCTTACTTGCTGATATCAGAATATTTGCATGTCTCTTGCGCCTCGTAGCTCCCCACCTCCATACCAGGCGATATCTTCGCTGACCAAATACCAGTAGGAAAAGGAAGGCAGCCCGGATGCACCTCGATTTTCCCATAGCGGTAACAAGTGCCTGCCGCACTCCAGGCCGGCGTTTCAAAGTTCTCTCCCTTCAAGTCGTTATGGCGGCGCTTTTCCTTACGGCCCATGCCCATGCCGAAGAACCGCTCTCCCTGGATGAGGCGGTAGCCACCGCACTGAAAAACCACCCGCAAATCCTCGAGGCGAAGGCGAACCTTGCCGGTGCCGATGCACGATCCGGCCAGGCCCTTGTCGGCTATTACCCCCAGGTGAGGATTTCTTCGGACTGGAGCAAGGGACGGTCCTATTTTCCGGTGAAGCAAAGCACCCTGGAGTCGGACGTCACCACCGCCACGCTCTCCGCCAGCCAGACCATCTACGATTTCGGCAGGACGGCCGGGGCGGTAGAGGCCGGCAGATGGAATCGCTCCGCCGCCTCCGATGCGCTTGCCGTGACGCGGCAGGATGTCTTGTTCCGGGTAAGAAACGGTTTTTACCTGCTGCTCGCGGCGGGGAAACAGGTTGACGCGGTGAACGAAACGGTTCTCGCGCGCGAGGCGGTCTTCAGGCAGGCACAGGAATTTTTCAAAGAGGGGCTAAAGGCCAAGGTGGATGTGGCGCGGGCCGAGGCCAACTTCTACGCCGCGAAGACCTCTCTGATTCGGGCACAGAATAACCGCGACCTGGCCAAGGTCGAACTCGCCAACGCCCTTGGCATTGCTTCCTTGGGAGAGCGCAAACTGGCCGCTCCGCAGGTCGCCACGGCTGAGACGCCGGACCTGGCGGCGGCACAAAGGGATGCCCTCGCCAACCGTCCCGAGTTGAAGCGCTTGGGCGCACTGGAAAACTCCGCCCAGGCCTCCCTCAAAACGGCGAAAAGCGGATTTCTTCCCGTTCTCTCCGCGACGGCAAGTTTTGGCTACGCGGATCGGGACCTTCCACCCTCCAGCAACGTGTGGGGCGTTGGCGTAAACCTGACCGTTCCGCTCTTCTCAGGATTCGCTACCGTGGAGCAGGTCAAGGAGGCTGTAGCGCTAAGAAGCGCCGTCGCGGCCCAGCAGGAGGGCGAACGGCTGCAGGTCGCCAAGGAGGTGGAAGCGGCTTGGCTCGGGGTCAAGGAGGCCGGTGCCCGCATGGTATCGACGGGAAAAGAGGTTGCCGCGGCCGATGAGAGCAAAGCATTGGCTGAAGGGAGATATCAGGAAGGCGTCGGGAACATCATCGAGGTGACCGATGCGCAATCGCAGGCACTCGAGGCGAGGACGGCGCAGATCCAGGCCCTTTACGATTATCAGATAGCCCTTGCGCGTCTGGACAGGGCGGTAGGTAAAGACTGAGAAGAATTTCGAGAAGGAGTGGTATATGGCGCTGATGAAAACACTGGCCGCGAGGAAAAAGTACCTCCTCTGGGTCGGCTTCCTGGCCGGAGCGGTGGTGCTGCTGAAACTGACGCTGCTCGCCCCTCGTAAGGTGCATGCCGTGAAACTTGAAAGGCGTGATCTGACGGAGGAGGTCTACGGCAACGGCACGGTCGAGGCCAAGGTCGTCATCCCCGTTTCCAGCAAGATTACCGGCCGGATCGTCGAGGTCTTCGTCGACCAGGGCGACCATGTCCGGCGCGGACAACTGCTGGCGAGGCTTGAGGACGGTGACTTCATGCAGCAGCAGAACCAGTCCGAGGCGGGCGTTAAACGGGCGGCGGCCAACCTGGACGTGGAGCAGGCCACGCTGAAGAAGGCGAAGGCAAACCTGGTCCTCGCGGAAAAGAATGCCCAACGCTACAAGGCGCTGGCCGAAAAGAACCTGGTTTCCAGGCTCGAGGCCGAACAGTACGAGAATGCCTTCCTCGTTGCCAGGGAGGAGGTGGCCCGCAGTACCGCCGCACTCGAATCGGCGCGGATGGAGCAGTCGGTAAACCGGGCGGGTCTCGGATTTGCCAGGAGCAAGGTGGGCGACACCATGATCTACGCTCCGCAAGACGGCGTCATCATCACCAGGGACCTCGAGAAAGGAGCCACGGTGACCCCGGGGATGGCCATCTTCACCATAGCCGATCCCGGGACCGTCTGGGTGAAGGCGAACGTGGACGAAGCGCTGCTGAAGGGTATCGCCGTCGGCAACAGCGCCCTCATTACGCTTCGCTCCAGTGCCGGTCACCCCTGTGAGGGGAAGGTGGCGCGCCTTGGGCGGGAAAGCGACCGCGTGACCGAAGAACTCGAGGTCGACGTGGCATTCTGCGAAGCGCGGCGGAGCTTCCGTCTCGGCGAGCAATCCGAGGTCTACATCGTCACGGGAAACAAGAAGGGCGCTGTATCGCTCCCTTCCGCGACCTTGGTCTCCAGGGAACAGAAGCGGGGCGTCTGGGTGATAGCCAACGGCAGACTCGTCTTCAAACCGGTCAAGGTGGGTATCGAGGACCGCAAGGGATTCTCTGAAATTGTGTCGGGGCTCGACGGGCGCGAACTGGTCGCCTTGGCGCCTCCCCCGGAGATGGCGCAGTTCGCCAACGGTCAGAAGGTGACGCCGCAATGAACCTGGCGATCCGGGACATACGCTTTCACCGGGGGCGTTTCATCCTGACCTCGATCGGTCTCGGGCTGCTGCTCGGGGTCGTGATGAGCATGGGAGGGATTTACCGCGGTCTCTTCGCCGATGCCCTCGCCGTGCTCCATTTCACCAAGGCCGACCTGTGGGTGGTGCAGAAGGACACCAACGGTCCCTTCGCCGAGAGCTCCCGCATCCCCGAGGACATAAAGTACCGCATCAAATCCGTCCCCGGCGTGGCGGAGGCCTCGCCGCTTTCCTTTCAGACCATCCAGATCGAACGGGCCGGGAATCCTTTCCGCTTTTTCCTGATCGGCTACGATCTGGGCGGCATCGGCGGCCCCCCCGCGATCCTTGCCGGGCGCAACATCCGTCAGAAGCATTACGAGATGGTCGTCGCCAAGGCGATGAAGATGGCGCTCGGCGAGAAGATCCGCCTCGGCCTCCATGAATACACCGTGGTGGGCATCACCGGCAAAGTTGTCTCCTCAAGCGGCGATCCGGCTGCGTACGTGAGCCTCGCCGATGCCCAGGAGATCCAGTTCAAAAAGGACAACGACGCCATAAGAAACAACAGAGAACGTGTGGCGGCCGATCTGGACAGGTTGCAGAACCTGACTCAGGCCCAGGCGCAATTCGTCCAGAAGAACGTAAGCGAGCTCACCGAATCCACCCATACCGTGAACACCGTGGTCGCCCGGCTCGCTCCAGGGGCTAGCCTGCACGAGGTGCAACAGCGGATAGAGCGTTGGAATCACTTCCGTGCCATCTCCGAGGAGGGACAGACCAAGATCCTCACCAAGGGGATGATCGAGAAGGCCCGGATGCAGCTGGGGCTTTTCCGCGTCATCCTGCTGGTGATCTCGGCGGTAATCATCTCGCTCATCATCTACACGTCGACCCTCGACAAGATCAGGGTCATCGCAACCTTGAAACTTATCGGATCGCAAAACCGGATCATCGTCGGGATGATCCTGCAGCAGTCGCTTCTCATGGGCGTGATCGCCTACGCGGTCGGCTACGGTCTGATCTCCCTTACTTACGAAAAATTCCCGCGACGCATCGTCCTTGAGGCGTTCGACCTGCAGGTGTTGTTTGCCATCGTCGTGGTTATCTGCACGGTTTCCAGTTTCGTCGGCATCCGCAAGGCGCTCAAGGTCGAGCCTGCGGAAGCGCTTGGTGGGTGAGCATGTACGCAATCGAAGTCGACAACGTTACGAAGATCTACGGCAAGGGCGATACCGCGGTTACCGCGATATCCCAGGCCTCCTTCCAGGTCCGTCCCGGGGAGCTTGTGGCGATTCTCGGGCCTTCAGGTTCGGGAAAGACCACCCTTTTGACCGCCATCGGCCTCATCAACGAGCCGACGCACGGCAGGATCATCGTCGACGGGGTGACCGTTGCCGATGGCGGCTGGGTGCCGGGGCTGGACTTGAAGCGCATTCGCCGGGAAAAGCTCGGGTTCATTTTCCAGGCGCACAACCTGATCCCATTCCTGACCGCGCTGGAAAACGTCATGGTAGCGCTCGAGATCAACAAGTTTCCGAGCGGCGAAGCGAAGGGTAGGGCGGAGCAGCTTTTGAAGTCCCTGAACCTCGGGCACCGTCTCGGCAGTTACCCGATGGCGCTTTCAGGCGGCGAGGCCCAGCGTGTTGCCATCGCAAGAGCCCTGGCGAACAAGCCGAGGGTCATTCTCGCGGACGAACCTACCGCCGCTCTCGATACCGAGAACGGGAAGAACGTCATGGCGCTGCTCAAGTCCCTGGCGGTTGAGAATCATTCCGCGATTCTCGTGGTGACCCATGATCATCGCATGGTGGAGGGGTTCGACCGGATCTTCGAGGTGCGCGACGGCTCCATCATCAGGGAGACGCGCGGGGCGGGGTAGCTTGATAGGACTACAGTGCGGGACTCAGGTGCCCGCACGGCAAGGGGGCTCTTTAATGATGTAGGAGAAACTGTGGCATGCCACAGCATGCTTGCAACACTTTTGTGGCATGCCACACCCCGCTACAGTAACTCACGGTCCGGATGCAGGGGGATATTGACCAGTCATGTGGGAACGCCGCGCCGTCGCGTAGTACCAGGCCCAGCGGCGGGTGCAAGTTCTTTCAGTGTGCCGGTTCCGCATAGCGAACCGGGAGCCTCAACGGGCGGCGACAACGCTTCTGTAGTCTGCTGCAATGGCTACCGCCTCATCTCGGACGTAACGCTTGCATTCGGCTCCGGGGTCTGATATAGCTCCGATTCCCGAAATCCTGCAGCTACAAGCGGCAAAGGGGCTACCCGCGTTGGGTACCCCCTTTTTACTGTCCGCTCCATGGAAGTGAAGAATGTCGAAAAACGGCAAGTTGAAGAAAGCGAAGAAGGTAGAGAAACGCAGGCTCCAGATGGAAGAAGCGATGGAGTGCATCCCCCTCAAAGAGGCCGCCCAGAGCGAGCCGGTCCATGTCGTCCCCGTTACCTCCGTAGCGCCCGTAGCGCCCTTAGCGCCCTTAGCGCCAGCGGGGAGGCAGCCGAAACAGTGCGTTTTCCAACCCTGCCTGCGTTACGTCGACGCCTCCTGTACGGTCTGCCCCTACTGCGGAACCCCGCTCCCCGGCCTCTAACGCCGCAACGTGATGTCTACCAACCCGTAATGACTTAACAAAAAAGGGGGCGCCGCCCGGCGTCCCCTTTTCTTCGTCCGACTTGAACAAGAAGCCTTAGATCCTGCCTTTACGGCTTCTTTCCACGTCCAGATCATCCTCTATGTTCTTTTCTGCCTTGCCGATGTTTTTCTGCACTTTACCGGCTACTTTTTCGCCCTTGCCTTCGGCTTCCAGAGAAACGTTCCGGAAGGTGCTGCCGATACTTTCCTTTACTTTACCCTTTGCTTCGTGCAAGGCACCCTTTGTTGTGTCTTTTGTACTGGATCTCATGATCCACCTCCGGGCTTACGCCGTTCATGGTGCTTGTTTGCGTCGCTATTCGCTTTTGCTACAAGGAAATTTTATCACGGAACAACCATGAAGATACAGACCTATATGTGGATGTTACTGCACCCATTTTAGCTGAAGCTCACTCCTCTTTTTCAAAAACAGGCGGGACGTTAAAGATATTCTTCCAGGGACGGGGCTGAACCTTGCGTAGGTCCATCTTGTAGTTGGAAGGGGCGGGGTCGCCTGAGCAGTCGTACGTCCCGCCGTCGCTGTTGGGCGTGCAGCAGACCCAGAGGCAGGCCCCGGCTGCGTTTCGGTACCCTAACAGCAGTTGGTTCCGGCTGCAGCGCAGCCCGAGTGGCGGGGCGATGCCGGGACCGCACTGGTTGAGCCCGGTCAGTGCATATCCGTTCGCGGCGAATGCCGAGAGTACGATGACGGTTAGAAGCGCGCTCCGTGCGGTGCGGTGCATGCGATACCTCCCTTGGCAGCTGTGCCGTAGCGGGTCACGGCAAGTATAGGCACAGGCCCGGCTTAGGCAACCCTGCCCCCCCGCGTAGGGCATTACGCAGTGGGCTGAGTTCCAATTCGACACTGAGCATTCGAAAGATCCCGAAAAGTAATTTTGACTTTGAACTCATGGTCACTTATTATTTTTATCCGTTAATTCTGGATATGATGTGTATCTGTGCCCTCTGATAGTGGGATTCTTGTAATGCATTGGTTGAAATCACTACCGATTCATCTTCTGATTGTGTGCATGTTGATGATCATGGCGCTCCCCTCGGTCGCCCTGATCATCCATGCCGGGCTGCAGGGGCGCGCCGACGACCTGCGCCTCTCCACCCGTGCGACCACCTATCTCCTTGACAACATAGCCTCCGAGCTCAACAGCAAGGTCGAGGCGGCGGAGCAGATGATGGAGCTCCTGTCCCTCATGCCGCAGGTGCGCGCAAAAGATGCTGCCGCGGTTGACCAACTGCTTGCCGGGCTGCAGAAAAAATTCCCGATGTACGCGAACATAATGATCGTGGATCGCCAGGGGGTGACCTGGGCGACAGCGCTGCCGAGCGGTAGACCGGTCTCCCTCGCGGACAGGAAGGCCTTCAAGGACGCCAGGGACAGCGGCCGCTTCTCTCCCGGGGAGTACACCGTGGGGAGGGCCAGCAAAAAACCTATCATCAACTTCGCCTACCCGCTCAAGGGTGCGACCGGCGCCTTTGATGGGGCGATCCTCTTCGGCATCGACCTCACCATCATCGGAAACCTGCTGGAGGCGGCCAAAATGCCAGCAGGCACCTCGTTCGGCATCTTCGACCACAAAGGTACCTTTCTCTACCGCACCATCGATCCCGAGAAGTTCGTCGGCAAGCCGGACCGGACCAACCACTTCGAGAAGATGAAGAACGGGCCGGAGACGGGGATCATCGACATCGTCTCAAACGACGGCATCCATCGTCTGTCCGCCTACCGCAAAATCCGGCTCAGACCGGAGCTACCCCCCTACGCCTACATCAGGGGGGGGACGCCGGTCGACATCATGCTCGAGGGGGCGAACCGGGAGCTCATCCTCAACCTGGGGGTCATGTTCCTGATACTCGTCTCCGTGTTCGTGCTCAACATCTGGCTCAGCAAACGGCTCATCGTGAACCGGATCAGCGCATTGGAGCACGCCTCGCGCGCCCTGGCCGGCGGGGACCTGGAGGTCAGGGTCGGTCAGGAGGCAGGGGGGGGGGAACTCGGGAGGCTTGGGCTTTGCTTCGACGAGATGGCCGAGGCGCTTTGCTTCGAGCTGCAGGAAAGGATGAAGAAGGAAGATGTGCTGCGGGAGAAGTCCGACCTGCTCGATCTTGCCCACGACGCCATCGTTCTGCTCGATATGGAAGGAACCATCCTGTACTGGAACCAGAGAGCGGCGGCCATCTACGGATACGCGCCGGAAGAGGCGATCGGGAAGGTGATCCACCCGCTTTTGGCGACCCGCTTCCCGAAAGCGCAGGAGGAGATCTACGAGGAACTGCGCCGCAACGGGCGCTGGGAGGGAAGGCTCACCCACACTACGGCTGCGGGCGCCGGTATCATCGTCAATAGCAGATGGGTCCTGCAGGTCGACAGGGAAAACCGCCCGTGGCGCATCATGGAGATCAACAGCGACATCACGGAGCGGGAGAGGTCGCAGCAGGAACTCCTGAAGATGCAAAAGCTGGAATCGCTGGGGGTGCTGGCTGGCGGTATCGCCCACGACTTCAACAACATCCTGACCGGCATCATGGGGAACATCACCCTCGCCCAGATGACCCTCGAGGAGCCGGAGCGCGGGAAAAAGCTCCTCCAGCAGGCCGAGAAGGCTTGCCAGCGCGCCTCGGAACTGTCCACCCAGCTACTCACCTTCGCCAAGGGTGGGAAACCGATCAAAAAGTGTGTTGCCGCAAGGCACCTGATCGAGGAGGCGGTGTCGCTCGCGCTGCGTGGAACGAGCGTGCTGAGCGTCCTGGATATTCCGGGCAACCTGCACCTGATAGAGGTCGACGAGGGGCAGATGCACCAGGTCTTCAACAACATCGCGATCAACGCGGTGCAGGCGATGCCGCGGGGGGGGACCTTTACCGTGAGCGCCATGAACATCTCCCTGGCCGACGAAAACCGTTTCGCCCTTCCATCAGGGGCTTACGTCAAGCTTCTGTTCACCGACACCGGGTGCGGCATCTCGGCTGAGGACCAGAAGAGGATCTTCGATCCCTATTTCACCACGAAGTCGGGAGGAAAGGGGTTGGGGCTCTCCTCGGCCCACTCGGTAATTACGAGGCATGGTGGTTACATCACGGTGCACTCGCAGCCGGACCAGGGGACCACCCTGGAGATACTGCTGCCGGCCGCCAGGATGGAGGCCGCGGCAAAGACGGAAGCGACACAGGCGCAGAAGGCCACGCTGCAGCACGCGGCACGCAAGGTCCTGGTGATGGATGACGAGCAGATGATCCGCGATCTCATGGCCGAGATCCTTGCTGCATTGGGATGCACGGTCAGTACCTGCTGCAACGGCAGCGAGGCTGTGGAACTGTACGCCGCCGCCATTGAGGACGCAGCACCCTTTGATGCGGTGATCATGGATCTGACCATACCTGGTGGAATGGGGGGGAAGGAGGCGGCCGGGCACATCCTGGAGATCGACAAGAATGCCTGCCTCATCGTCTCAAGCGGCTACTCCAACGACCCGATCATGTCCGATTACACCGCTTTCGGCTTTAAGGCGACCATGGCGAAACCCTACCGCGCCTCGGAAGTCTCCGCGGTGTTGGCCGACCTTCTCACACCGTCTATGCCTCACTGATTCACGCCACACCAAGCTCCTGCCCCGCGCATGCCGCACCAATTGCCACGTCGCACTCCTCTCTTTCTTTTCGCCTGATCTTCGCTCCCTCCCTTTTTGTAGTTGAAAAAAGAAACGCTTCTGGAAAACTCTGTGATTGGAAAATTCCAATCACTCAAGGGAGGCGTAAATGGCTAGCGCGATGTTTTGTCGGCAATGTGAGCAGGCGGCCCGCGGGGTGGGGTGCGACGTGATGGGGAACTGCGGCAAGGACCCGCAGGTTTCGGCCTTGTTGGACCTGATGATCCACGGGCTGCAGGGGGTGGCGCTCTACGCGAGCCGGGCGAGGGAGCTGGGGGCGAAAGACCAGGAGGTCGATCGTTTCATGCTGGACGGACTCTTCACCAGGGTCACCAACGTGAACTTCGACCCCGAAGACATCGCCCGGCGCCTGCAGAAGTGTTACCAGATGAAGGAGAAGGCGAAGTCCCTCTACGAACAGACCTACCGGCAGCAAAAGGGGGGAGAGGCGCCGCAATTGACCGAAGAGGCTGCACTTTGGCAGCCCGCCGCGGGGACTCAGGCGCTCATCGATCAGGGGAAGCACCACGGCGTCCTCACCTGGCATCAGGACCCGAATCTCCTCTCAACCATCGAGATTCTCATCTACGGGCTCTTGGGGATGGGGGCCTTCGCGTGGCACGCCGTCGAGATGGGGAAGGAGGACGACGGCATCTACGAATTCATCCACCGCTCCCTCGCCGCGACGACGAACGAAGCGGCGACGCTCGAGGAGTTCGTCAACCTCTCCCTTGAGTGCGGCAAGTGGAACCTGCGCACCATGGAGCTGCTTTACGACGGCCATGCCGAGAACTTTCAGGCTCCCGAGCCGATGAAGGTGAACCTCGGGACGCGCGGCGGGAAGGGCATCGTCGTCTCCGGGCACGACCTGCCGATGCTGGAGGAGATCCTGAAGCAGAGCGAGGGGAAGGGGATCTACGTCTACACCCACGGCGAGATGCTTCCCGCCAACGGTTATCCCGGCCTCAGGAAGTATCCCCATTTCGCCGGGCACTTCGGCACCGCCTGGCAGAACCAGGTCCGTGAACTCCCAGACTTCAAGGGGGCCATCGTCTTCAACACCAACTGCATCCAGAAACCGGACCCCTCCTACACCGACCGTCTCTTCACCTGGGGCGAGGTGGCCTGGCCCGGCATCCCGCACCTTGAAGGGCACGATTTCACCCCGGTGATCGACAAGGCCCTCTCGCTCCCCGATCTCCCGGAAAACCCGGGGCAGGAGATCCTGGTGGGGTTCGGGCACGAGGCGGTGTTCAAGGTCGCGGGTGCCGTGGTGGACGCGGTGAAAAACGGCCTGGTGAAGCGCTTCTTCCTGATCGGCGGCTGCGACGGGGCAAAGGCGGGGAGAAACTACTACACGGAGCTGGCCGAGAAGGTACCCAAGGACTGCGTGATCCTTACCCTCGCCTGCGGCAAGAACCGCTTCAATCGGCTCGAGTTCGGTGATATCGGCGGCATCCCCCGCCTGCTGGACGTCGGGCAGTGCAACGACGCCTACTCTGCGATCCGCATCGCCGTCGCGCTGGCGGACGCCTTTCAGTGCGAGGTGAATGACCTTCCGCTCTCCATGATCCTCTCCTGGTACGAGCAGAAGGCCCACGTGATCCTGCTCACCCTGCTACATCTCGGCATAAAGGGGATCCGACTCGGCCCCACGCTGCCGGCCTACGTTTCGCCGGCAGTGCTCGACGTCCTGGTGCAAAATTACGACCTTGGCCCGATCACGACGCCGGATGAGGATTTGAGGCATGCACTGGCGCAATGATGAGGCGAAAATAAAGACGGAGAAAGGCGTCCGGCATCCCCGGGCGCCTTTTTAGTGCGGCAGGTCGATTATCATTAACATTTTATCCTCACCGACCGATACGATAGGGGTGTCTGATCCTGTTCCGCGAGAGACTTCCCTATGCAACTCTGGCTGAAACTGCTGCTTAGCTACTTGGCCATCATCTGCGCCACCCTCATCCTCGCCGTTGGAGGCATAAGCGGCGCCCAGCATGTCAAAGACAGCTTCAATAAGGTGAACCGAGAGGTGATCCCGCATCTGCTCGCCTTGAAGGATCTGCGTTACGCCGGGCTGCGCATTGTCTCCTCCTCGATGGAGTACGCCTTTCTTACCACGGTGACGGAGGAGAAGCACGGGGAGCGCCACGGTGACGCACGTCAGGAGGAGGTCCGGCTGATCGAAGAGGGGCGCGAGCACTTCCTGGTGAGCCTCGCCGCCTGCAGGAGCATCCTAGTGCAGGGTAGCGAGCCGCACCCAATAGAGCGGACCGGAAAGGCCCTGCTCGCGGCGTCCCGGGACTACCTCGCCGTCGTCGATGCGCGTCCTTCGGCGCGGCGCTTGCTCGAAGCGAAGGAGCGTTTCGAAAACGCGGAACAGGAGTTCCTGAAGGAGGTGAACTCCGCGCACGACCAAGAGATGGCGAGCCTCGGCCGCCACGTGGCCGGCACCTTCGAGAGCCTCACGAGCGCGCTCAAGTTGTTGGCGGTCCTGTCGGCTGTCGCCATCATCGGCGCCCTTGCATCGGGACTCGCCATCTCCCTCTCCATCTCCCGAAGGATGCGCCTTCTCAAGGAGGCTGCGCTCCAGGTCGCCGCGGGGCGACGCGACATCGTGCTCCCGGTGACGGCGCACGACGAGATCACCTCGGTCTCCATGTGCTTCAATGCGATGGTGGAGAGGCTCAGGGTGTACGACTCGGAGCTTGATGCCGCCAACAGCTACCTCGACAGCGTCATCGCCACCATGCCGGAGGCCCTGACCGTCGTTTCCGCAGATGGCGTGATCCTCGACGTAAACCGCGCAACGGAGCTGATGTTCGGTTACCCGCGGGAGGTACTGGTCGGACGTCCGTTTGCGGACCTGTTCCTGGAGCGGCACAGGGGCGAAGCCCTGGTCGCCACGGTGACGGCGAGTGCGGGGCTGGTCGAGGAGGAGGCGATGCTTTCTTCAAGCGACGGCCGGGACCTGCACGTGAGCCTCAGCGCGACCATGCTCGACCACAACGGGGCGAAGGAGCGCTTCCTCTGCCTGAGCCACGACGTCACGAAGCGCAAGCAGGCGGAGCAGGAGGTGCACAACCTAGCCTATTTCGATCAGTTGACCGGACTCGCCAACCGGACCCTGTTCTACGACCGCAGCGCGCAGGCCCTTGCGCGCTGTCGGCGCTACGGTGAATTCTTCGCCATCCTCTTCTTCGACCTGGATCACTTCAAGGACGTGAACGACACTATGGGACACCACGCGGGGGACGTTCTGCTCCAGCTCGTGGTGCAACGCATAAGCGGCATTGTGCGCGCAAGCGACACCTTCGCGAGGCTTGGTGGCGACGAGTTCGCCATCCTCTGTTCCTCGGTAGCAGGACCCGAAGGGGCGGCAACCCTCGCGGAGAAACTCCTCGCGCTCGTGAAGGACCCCTTCGAGGTCGACGGCCGTCAGATCTACACCGGGGCGAGTATCGGCATAGTGCTCTTCCCGGAGGACGGCTCCGACATCGCCACGCTCCTTAAAAACGCCGACCTCGCCATGTATGCGGCCAAGGGGGCAGGGGGAAACCAGTACCAGTTCTTCTCCGAGACGCTGAACCTGAAGGCGCAGGAGCGGGCCACCATCGAGCGGGCGTTGCGCGAGGCGCTCGAGAAGGAACAGATCTCCGTGCATTACCAGCCGCAGATTCAATTGCAAACGGGGAGGGTGGTCGCCATGGAGGCACTCGCCCGCTGGTACGATGAGAACCTGGGCGCCGTGGCCCCGGCTCGATTCATCCCGGTGGCGGAGCAGACCGGTCTCATCAGGGAGCTGGGGGCGTGGGTGCTGAAGAGCGCATGCGCGCAATGCAAGCAATGGCACCTGAACGGGCACCCCATCGCCATCAGCGTCAACGTCTCGATAAAGCAGGTCATGCAGGAGGATTTTTCGGAGATGGTGGTGGATACCCTGCTCGAGACCGGGCTGGAGCCCAAGTTCCTCGACCTGGAGCTGACCGAGAGCATGCTGATGGACAACGCCGCGGAATCGGTGGCGCTTCTGCGCATGTTCAAGTCGCTGGGGGTGAAGATATCCATCGACGACTTCGGGACGGGGTATTCCTCCTTGAGCTACCTGAAGAACTTCTCCGTGGATCGCATCAAGATCGACCAGTCCTTCGTCCGCGACATCACCATCCGCGACGACGCCGCCGGCATCGTGAAGGCCATCGTCGCCATAGGTCACAGCATGGGGGTCACCGTGATCGCTGAAGGGGTCGAGTCGAAGGAGGAGGAAGCGAAGCTCCGCGCGTGCCGCTGCGACGAGGTGCAGGGGTACCTGTACGCAAGACCGATGCCCGCGGCGGAGGCCGAGGCGTTCCTGCGGGCGGCGGATCGGTCAATCTCTTAATACGGCTCCCTCGCTTGATGGAAGGGGCTTTGGGGGGAGCTGCAAGGGGGAGTGGGATCCTCCAGGCTCGCAAATGCCCCGGCGCAAGAGACGGATGTTATTTACGAGCAGCAATGAAAAAGGCACCCACGATGGCGGGTGCCTTTGTTGTTTCCGGAGATGGACCCCTTCTGTCAGCGCATCAGGAAGCCTACGGCTTCAGCACGCTCGGCTCGAAGTTATAGGTGGCGAAGTAGTCCTCCAGGGTCTCGGCGCGGCGGATCAGCTCGACGCTGCCGTCGGCGCGCAGCATGAGCTCCTTCGGGCGGAGACGACCGTTGTACTGGAAGCCCATGGCGTGACCGTGGGCGCCGGAGTCGTGGATCACCACCAGGTCGCCGTCCTCGATCGGGGGAAGCTCGCGCTGGATGGCGAACTTGTCGTTGTTCTCGCACAGCGAGCCGACCACGTCGTAGACCTCGCTGCGCTCAACGCCGTCTTTGCCGAGGACGTCGATGTGGTGGTAGGAGCCGTAGAGCGCCGGGCGCATGAGCGAGGACATGCAGGCGTCGAGGCCGATGTACTTTCTGTAGGTGTCCTTGCTGTTGATGGCGGTGGAGACCAGGACGCCGTGCGGGCCGGTCATGAAACGGCCGCTCTCCATGAACATCGCGGGTGCGTGGCCGTGGCGCTCGCGGAATGCGTTGAAGAGCGCGGTGATCTCGCCGGACATGGTGTTCAGGTCGAGCGCCTTCTGGTCCGGGCGGTAGGGGATGCCGAAGCCGCCGCCGATGTTCACGAACTCGAAGGTGATGCCGAGGGCCGCCTCGACCTCTTCTGCCACCTCGAGCACCATACGCGCCGTCTCGACGATATAGGTGTAGTCGAGTTCGTTGGAGGCGACCATGGTGTGCAGGCCGAAACGGGTGGCGCCGCGCTCTTTGGCCTTACGGTACGCCTCGACCACCTGCTCGTGGGAGACGCCGTATTTCGCCTCCTCGGGGTTGCCGATGATGACGTTGCCGGTGCGGCGCGGGCCCGGGTTGTAGCGGAAGCAGATGAGCTCGGGGAAGACCGGCACCTTGTCCACGAGGGAGATGTCGTCGAGGTTCAGGATGCAGCCGCCGTCCTTGGCCGCGAAGTCGAACTCCTCACGGCTCGTGTTGTTGGAGGTGAACATGATGTCCTCGGGCTTTGCGCCCAGTTCACGAGCGAGGATCACTTCCGGGATCGAACTGCAGTCGAAGCCGAAGCCCATTTCTTTCATGAGCTTCAGGATCTCGCGGTTCGGGAGCGCCTTGACCGCGAAGAACTCGCGGAAACCGGGGATGCTGGAGAAGGCCTTGACGAGGCCTGCGCCGGTTTCCCTGATACCTTTTTCATCGTAGATGTGGAACGGGGTGTTGAAGTGCTTGTCGATCTCGGGGAGCCTGGGAAACAGGCGGTCTTTGAAAGAAGCGGACATCGGCATGATCGGGATTCTCCTTCGCAGTTTTTAGATGGTTTCTGTTGCGTTCGATATATCAGTGACGGCCGTTGCCGTTGTGTTCGGTAAGATCCACCCGCCTGGTCTCCTTCACCGTTTCCAGGACCACCTGTGTTCTGATCGACCTGACCCCCTCGAGGGCTCTGATCTCCCCGAGTATCCTGGCGAGGGTGGTGTGATCGGCGGTTCTCAGCTTGACGAGGAACCCGTCCGGACCTACCACCTGGTGCACCTCCTGGACCGAGGTGATCTCGGCGAGTGCCTGTGCCGTCGCCGCGCCGTCGCTTTCCACCTGCACGAAAGCGGAGAGCCCCTGGTGGAAGCAGGCCGGGTTCAGCCGCACCTCGTACCCCTCGATGATGCCGCGCTCCTCCAGCTTGCGGATGCGCTCCAGCACCGCCGATGGCGCCATGCCGACCTGCCTTGCGACTTCGGCGTTGGGAATCCTCGCCTTCTCCTGAAGGATTTCCAGTATGTGGATGTCTATTTCGTCGAACATTCTTGTTTACACCTTTCCTGACGAATTTTATTCATATTTGTGGGTCGTGTAAAGAATTTTTTTCGGACGGAGCCGCCCGCAAGCCTTGCTCATGTCGTTTTGTGTGGCGTGATGGGAGCCGCGGTAGGTAAAATGGTGGCATGTAGGAGAAAAATCAGCGGTATAAGGCTGTTTAGGAGGCAATAGGAGGACAACATGAAAAGGATGATGTTACTTATGATGGTGATCTTCTTTTCGCTGGCCGGAAGCGGTGCCGCGCACGAGAAGAAGATGGCGCAGTCGGCGGTAAAAACGATCATCGTGGTACCGAACGACATACAGTGGCAGGCAGGTCCCCCGGCCATTCCGGGCGCGCAGATGGCCGTGCTGGAGGGGGACCTCTCCAAACGGGGATTCTTCGTGGCGAGGATCAAGCTGCCGGCGGGGACGCGGATAGCACCGCATTTCCATGACAACGTCGAGAGGGTGACGGTGATTTCCGGGAACATCAAGCTGGCCATGGGCACGACGCAGGAAAACCCGGTCCTGCTCCCGGCGGGGAGTTACTTCTCAATCAAACCGAAGACGGTCCACAACGCCTGGGTCGACGAGGAGACCGTTGTGCAGATCTCAACGCGCGGGCCATGGACGCTGTACACGGTGAAGGGCGGACAGTAGAAGAGGATATAACCTCCATGGAGGCATGAACGAAGAAGGGACCAGCCTGCGGGTTGGTCCCTTCTTTGCGTTCGGATCAGACCCAAGCCTGTCCGGCCCGCTTCCAGCGCCGGTGCATCCAATACCATTGCGCCGGGTGCGCGGCCACGAAATTCTCCACGTAGTGCGACAGCGCCTGCGTTTCCTTCTGGATGCCGCAGTCGCTCATGTCTCCGCTGAAGGTGTGCTCAGGGTAAAAGGTGATCACGTGGTGGTCTCCCTCTCGGTGTATGAAGACGGGGAGCAGCGGGGCGCCGCTTTTGCGGGCCAGTAACACCGGAGCCTTGGAGGCCCAGGCCTTGCGCCCCATCACGCTCACCAGCACGCCGTCTTCGTGCGAGGCAGCCTGATCCGCGAGGATCCCCACCATATCGCCGGAACGCAAAGCGGAAAGGATGCCCCGGAAGGCCCCCTTCTTGTAGATCACGCGGCTGTTGTAGCTCATGCGCATCCGTTCTACCATGCGGTTGAAGTGAGGGTTGTTCTGGCGCTTTGCCACTACGGCGCCGTCGCCCAATAGGCGCCCCAAAGCGAGGGCCATCAACTCCCAGTTCCCGCAGTGTCCGCTGAAGCAGATGACCCCTTTGTTTCTCGCCCTCGCCGCTTCGTAGTGCTCAAGCCCCCTAAGTTCGATGTCGGCGATGAGGTGCTCGCCGCGACCGTGGTAGAGCTTGCAGACCTCGATAAGCGACGTGCCGAGGTTGCCGTAAGTCTGCGCGGCGAGTGGGGCTGTCCCGCTGCCGGGAACGCACCAGAGAGGGTGGGCACCGAGGTAACCAAGTGCCTCTTTCAGGTTGTCCTGAACGATGTCCCGGCGCTTGGGTAAAATTCGCCAGATGACCGACCCGACCACGGCTCCCCCACGTTCGGTTGCCGCAACCGGTATCAGCGCGCCGACCAAGGTGAGACAGTAAAAGACTGCCGCCTGAACCTTCCAAAACAGTTCACCCATTGACATCTCCAGAAGGTGCTTCGTTACGCCGTGATCTCGGTGTCCGCCATGGGCGAATCTTCAGCTTCAGCCTCGGCCTCAGGATCGGTGTCCTTTTGCTGCTTGCGCAGCGCCTTTTCGTCCTGTTTCTTTTTCCGGTCCAATTCTTTTTGACGCTTCTGAAACTTGAAATTAGTATGTGCCATGGGCGCTCCTTCACAAAAAAGATGCGTTTCGTGCCGTGCGGATAACGTTTTTTCCCGCACGGCTTTTGAATTAAGCCGTCCGGTCATACTGAATTACCGTCATTCAAATAGCAAGCAGTTTCAATTTTTTCAGATTCGGATCATTTATTTGTCTCACAAGTTGCCGTTTGCATAGGACATTATGCATGGTTAAGTCCATATTACTCTTTGTGATTTTGTGTGCAAAAGCTTAAAATAAGCTACCGTTGACGAATTTATTTCTGAAACACATGTATTAAATAGCTTGCTTAACTTACCCATAGCTGTTACGGTGACCGTTAAATTCGGCACGTTGCCGAACACAATCAGCAACACTTGGAGAAAGAATCACATGGCAAACGGTACTGTAAAATGGTTTAACGACAGCAAGGGGTTTGGTTTTCTGGAGCAGGAGAACGGTGACGATGTTTTCTGTCACTTCTCCGCGATCAGCGGCGACGGGTTCAAATCCCTGGCTGAAGGCGATAGCGTGACGTTCGACGTCGTGAAGGGGCCGAAAGGTCTTCAGGCCGCCAACGTGCAAAGGGTTTAACAGCACGATCAAGCCTATGCACAAAGGAAGTGGCCCCAATGGTTAAAGCCAGGGGCCACTTTTGTTACAAGCCTCTCCGCACCGCCCTCCCGGCTCAACCGCCGATTCGACTTTCCTGGCCACTCCTGAACCTGGCGTATCCGTCTGCCGTCACAACTCAAGTGGTACGATGCCTCCCGAAATGTCCGTGGGGAATGGGGGGGGACCATGCAGTCGGGTAATCGTTGATTGGGTGCTGCCCCGTGGCCGTAAGTTGCCTTTCATGCTGCAGACAAAAAGGGGGAAGAGATGTCGATCAAGCGCGGGGATGTCGTGAATCATTGTGTCGCTGTCGAGTGGGGCTCTGGCAAGGTAGTCGAGGTCACGGCGAAGTGGGTCTCCATTCATTTCAACGACGGGGTGGTCAGAAAGATCGCATGCTCCCATTACGAGAAATTGACGCCGGCGGAGGCGGGCTCATTCAAACCGGTTCCGTCGGTTGCGCCCAAAGTCGCCGTTGAGGCTGTCGGCAAGGTGAAAAAACGTGCGGGGCGCAAGGCTGCCTGATAAGCGCCAGGTGAGAAGCCGCAAGGGCGGCTTTGACTAAAGCGGAAAAACGAGAGGGATCAGCCATGACGGCGATCCCTCTTTGCGTTAAAGGTGCGGGCGTGGTTACGCTGCTAGCCGGTCGCGTGCCGCAAGCGCACCTGCCGTGCGGCATCCACCATGTTGGCAAGTGACGCCTCGATCTCTGGCCAGCCTCGGGTCTTCAGGCCGCAATCCGGGTTTACCCAGAGCCGTTCCACGGGAAGGACCTCGCAGGCGAGCTCCAGCAGCGCGACCATCTCCTCGATGGACGGGACGCGCGGGGAGTGGATGTCGTAGATGCCGGGGCCCACGTCGTTGGGATACCCCTGCTGCCGGAAATTCCCCAGAAGCTCCATGCGGGAGCGGGATGACTCGATGGATAGGACGTCGGCATCCATGGCCACGATGGAGGCGAGGATGTCGCCGAACTCCGAGTAGCACATGTGGGTGTGGATCTGGGTCTCGTCCCTCACCCCGGAGGTGGCGAGACGGAACGCCTCCACAGCCCACCCAAGGTATGCGGACCACTCACCGCGCCTAAGCGGCAGCCCTTCCCGGATGGCAGGCTCGTCCACCTGGATCATCGCGATCCCCGCCTGTTCCAGGTCGGCCACCTCGTCGCGCAGCGCCAAAGCGATCTGCCGGCAGGTTTCCGAGCGGGGCTGGTCGTTGCGCACGAAGGACCACTGCAGTATGGTGACCGGGCCGGTGAGCATCCCTTTCACCGGTCGCTCGCTCAGTGATTGGGCGTAGCGGCTCCAGTCGACGGTCATCGGGCGGGGGCGCGCCACGTCTCCGAAGAGCACCGGCGGCTTCACGCAGCGCGAGCCGTAGCTCTGCACCCAGCCGTTTTGTGTGAAGGCGAAACCTTCCAACTGCTCTCCGAAGTATTCCACCATGTCGGTGCGTTCGAACTCACCGTGTACCAGCACGTCGAGGCCGAGCTTTTCCTGCTTCTCGACGCAAAGCCTGATCTCTTCCTTCATGAAGGCGTCGTACCCTTCACCGTCGAGTGAGCCGCTGCGCCACTTGGACCGCGCTTCACGCACCTGCTTTGACTGCGGGAAGGAGCCTATGGTGGTGGTGGGGAGAAGCGGCAGGCCGAAATGTTCCTTCTGACGGGCGATTCTAGCGGGGAACGAAGAAGTGCGCCGCAGCATCCCCTGGGTCAGCTGTTCGGCCCGGCGCCTGACTTCCGGGTTGGAGGTCGCCGCGGCCGCGCGCCTTCTTGCCAGCGCCGACGAGGCCTGTCCCCAGAAAGCGTCATCCGGTTTTTCGCCTTCCGCCGCGTCGGCCAGGGCCCTGACCTCGGCCACCTTCTGCGCCGCGAAGGCCATCCAGCTCTTGAGCTCCGGGTCGAGCTTCATTTCCGCGTCCAGATCGACCGGAACGTGAAGGAGCGAGCATGAGGTGGCGACCATGACGCGCTCGCTTCCAAGCTTCGTTACGGCCTGCCGGACCGTCCGGTGCGCCTGCTCCAGGTCGCAGCGCCAGACGTTGCGGCCGTCCACCACGCCAAGGGAGAGTTTCATCTGCGTAGGGAGCGCGGCAAGCACGGCATCGAGTTCGGCCGGGGCGCGGACGAGATCGATGTGCAGCGCCTCGCATCCCGATGCCGTGACCAGTGAGAGGTTGTCACCGATCGAGCCGAAGTAGGTGGCGATCAGCAGCACCGGTCGTTTCGGGCAGGCGCCGAACCGGGTGAGGGCGGAACGATAGGCTTCCCGGCTTTTGCCGTCCAGGTCGAAGCAGAGGCCGGGCTCGTCCAACTGAAGCCAAGAGACCCCGTGACCGGCAAGCAGCGCGAAGAGCTCCTCGTACACAGGCAGGAGGCGCTCCAGAAGGTCGAGCGTGTCGCTTCCGGCGGGGGCGTCTCCCGCGAACTTGGAGAGCTTCAGGAAGGTAACCGGTCCAGGGATGACGGGGCGTACCGCGATGCCGAGCGCCTGCGCCTCGGCGAGCTCCGCCATGATCTTGGTGGGATCCAGCCTGAATGCCTGGTTCGGTTCCAGTTCCGGGACGATGTAATGGTAGTTCGTGTCGAACCACTTGGTCATCTCGAGGGGGGAAAGGTCGATCCCGGCGCCGCGGTCCTGGATGCCGCGCGCCATGGCAAAGTAGCGGTTCAGTGGCGTGGCGATTCCGGCAAAGCGCGGCGGGACCGCTCCGACCGTTACCGCCATGTCCAGCATGTGGTCGTAAAGGGAGAAGTCGTTGCACGGAATCTGGTCGAGCCCCGCTTCCTTCATGTAGTGCCAGTGACGGCTGCGGATCTCCTGGGACGTTGCCAGGAGCGACTCCGCCGGAGTGGCGCCGCTCCAGTACGCCTCGAGCGCCTTTTTCAGATCCCGCGCTATGCCTATTCTCGGGTGACCTAACACTGTAGCAAGCACCGCCATAACTTGTTTCTCCTATTATCTGTCTATGACTGGTAACAAGGTGCCGTTGTCCGACAAGTTGAACATTTTAACATCTTCGGCGCGATGTGCAGCTTAAAGAGGGGGAAGGCCTTATGCGTTGTCAGATGCCGGACCGGCAAGCCAGTCACAAGGGAAGGCACTTCTGCGGCTTATGACCGTTGTGGCGCAATTTGTCATTGACTACGTCCGGCATCAAATATAATGTGTTCCCGGTTCTTTACCGTCCGCATGCCTCGGGCGGGCGGGTCGCCAATCATACTGATCGCGGGGTCCAATACATCATGAGGAAATACCTGCTGCTGCTTCTGGTGCTGGTCTGTGCTTCCACCTCGGATGCCTCGTTGAAAGGGACGCATCGGTTCTTCTCCGAACCTTTCAAAAGCGGCCCCGAGGTGACCAAGACCTGCGCCGGTTGCCATGACAAGCTGACCAAACAGATCATGCAGACGGTGCACTGGAACTGGGGCAAGAAGCAGACGATCAACGGCAAGACCGTCGACTTCGGCAAGAAGAACGCCCTGGGCAATTCCTTCTGTCTCGCCGTCCCGTCCAACCTTTCCGCATGCACCAGTTGCCACGCCGGTTACGGGTGGAAGGACAACACCTTCGATTTCGGCAACACCGACAATATAGATTGTCTCGTCTGTCACGAGACGAACGGCGCCTACAAGAAGTTCCCGCTGGGATCGGGACACCCGGTCTACCAGGGAGAGAAAAAGGAATTCCCGCCGGGAAAGGTGTGGGAGCCTGTCGACCTCCTCGCCGCGGCGCGTTCCATAGAGCGCCCCTCGCGTGCGGCTTGCGGCGCCTGCCACTTCTACAGCGGCGGCGGTGACAACTACAAGCACGGCGACCTCGACTCGACCCTTGCCAATCCGAGCGGCGACTACGACGTGCACATGGGGGCAAAGGGGCTCACCTGCGAGTCCTGCCACAAAGCGCCTGACCACGACGTTAAGGGGGAGGCAATTTCCGTTTCGCCCGGCTCCGGTCCCCGCGCCATGGGGTGCACCGACTGTCACAAGGGTGACGTCCACGCCATCAGGATCCTGAACATACACATGAGGCGCGTCGCCTGCCAGACCTGCCACATCCCGACCTACGCCAAGGGAAGCCCGACGGTGTTGTCGTGGGACTGGTCGGCCGCGGGTAAGAGCGCCGCCGAGGGGGCAGACCCGCTCAAGATCTACGACAAGGCGCGCGGCGAGCTGGTGCTCGGCAAGGACCTCGTGCCGACCTACATGTGGTACAACGGGACGGTGGAGCGGGTCTTCATGGGTGACAAGATCGATCCCGGCAAGGTGGTGCGGCTTTCCGCCCCTCGCGGCGACCGCTCCGATCCGCAGTCGAAGATCTTCCCGTTCAAGGTGCTGAAGGCGAAACAGCCTTATGACCTGGAAAACCGTATCATAGCCGTCCCCAACATCTTCGGCCCTGCCGACAGCGAGACGGCATATTCCGCTACTTTCGACTGGAACAAGGCGATCGAGGCGGGGATGAAGGCGGCCGGGCTTCCCTACAGCGGGAAGTACGGCTGGGTGGAAACAACCACGGTCTGGTCGCTGAACCACATGGTGGTGCCGAAGGAAAAGGCGATCAGGTGCCGGCACTGCCACGGCGAGAACGGACGCATCGACTGGAAGGGACTCGGGTACCCTAAGGACCCGCGCGGTTAGCCGTCAGGATATGCAAGGAAACGAGAAGGGATCAGCCGGAAAGGCTGATCCCTTTTTTTATCGCCACAGGTCTTCCGGGAGCTTTCCTCCGCCTAGAAACAGCTCCCGGTACTCCGGGTGTTCGAGAAAGGCAATGACCCCGGTTCCAAGCTCGATGCTGCGGTCGTCAAGACCGCATGAAAGAAGTCCCGCGGCAAGCGAGGTGAAGGCGGCATCATAAGCCGCCTTGCGTAATAAGTCGGTAGGCACCAGGCGGTCTTCGTCACTTACCACCGGGGCGAATGCTTCGCGACAGCTTTCGCTGTCCAGAGACGTTATGGCGCGGCAGGCGAGCGGGCGTACCGGGTGAACGCTGCAGGCGCCGTACTGATCCAGCAGCGGGCAGGACATCCTCTTCAGTATCCGCTCTTCGTCGTCCATCCATCGCGTCCATGAGCGGTGCTGTGCAAGCCGTTTGCGCAGTTCGTCCAGTTCCCTCGGAGCAGTCTGTTCTGCCAGTCTTTGTGCGATGCGCATCGCCTCCGGAAGCAACACGGCGACGTTCAAGACGCAGCAGTAGGGACAGCCCGCGGTGCAGGCCATGGGGCGGTCGCTGCAGATCGCTTCGGCGCCCTCGGCGCAGCACGAAACGGCGGCAGCCAGGGAGGCTTCTGTCGGAGTGCCATCCAGTAGCCGCACCACCTTCTCCGTCACCAGGCGGCGAAACTCCTCTTCATGCCAGCAGTCGATATCTCTCATACCGGATGATTCTACAGGAAGAAACCGAGGTGTCACCTTGAGAAATTTCATGGTGCAGGCTGGAGGCGCCACACCTCTTCTGTCATAGAATCCTTATAAATATTCTTTGACTTTATTTCTTCGCTAAATTAATCTTTCGCCAATTCATGGCGGTTTCCGGTTTCAGTCTAAGACTCGGGCATATCCAGAGAATTTATTGCAAGGTGAGGTCTTGAATGAGCGTTGTTCGCATTCTTTTAATGGCTGTTGTGCTGGCATGTTTGACTTTCCCTTCCGCTGCCTTTTCTGAAACAGATGAAGCGGCGATGTTTGCCCAGGCGAAGAACCACTATCAGGAAAAGGGGTACTACTACGCCTCGACCTGGCTGGAAAGGATCCTGAAGAAATACCCGAAGACGCCCCAGCGCGAGGAGGTACTCCTAATGCTGGTGAAATGCTACACGGCGACTTCACGCGAAGAGAAGGCCGTCCGCACCGTTAACACGCTGCTGAAGGATTACCCGAAGGCTGCCGAAAAACTCGATCCTGACGTCTTGAAGATCGTTCAAGAGAGGGCGCAGCAGGAGCCGCCCAGGCTTGCGGAACCGCAGGAAGCTCCGAAGCCTGTGGCCAAAGTACAGCCATCGGCTGCCGGCGCGGCTAAATTAGCTGTTCCGGCTGTTCCCGAAGCCGTTGCCGTTTCTTCCTTGAAAGCACCAGTCGAGGGGGCACTTCTGGGAGTTGGCGGTCTTGTGTCGGCGGAACAGAGAAGGGACGATAACGCAAGGGCTGAGGCTGAAGCCAAAGCTGAGGCCGCCGCAAAAGCCGCGATGGCCAAAGCGGAACAGGCCAGGTACGAGAAAGCCAGGGCCGAAGTGGCTGCCAAGGCGGAGCAGGCAAAGGCTGAGAAATCCAAGGCCGAAGCGGCGCCAAAAGCAGAGGCTGCCGCAAAGGCAGAACAGGCAAGGATCGAGCAGGCTAAAGCTGAGAAGGCTAAGGCCGAGGCTGCGGCCAAAGCTGAAGCAGCGGCCAAGGCTGAGCAGGCGAGAATAGAGAAAGAGAAAGCCGAAGCGGCGGCTAAAGCAGAGGCTGCCGCAAAGGCAGAAAAGGCAAGGATCGAACAAGCCAAAGCTGAGCAGGCTAAGGCCGAGGCTGCGGCCAATGCTGAAGCAGCGGCCAAGGCTGAGCAGGCGAGAATAGAGAAAGAGAAAGCCGAAGCGGCGGCTAAAGCAGAGGCTGCCGCAAAGGCGGAACAGGCAAGGATCGAGCAGGCTAAAGCTGAGATGGCTAAGGCCGAGGCTGCCGCTAAGGCTGACGCAGCGGCCAAGGCTGAACAGGCGAGAGTAGAGAAAGAGAAAGCCGAAGCGGCGGCTAAAGCTGAGGCGACTGCAAAGGCAGAACATGCAAGGATCGAGCAGGCTAAAGCTGAGATGGCTAAGGCCGAGGCTGCCGCTAAGGCTGACGCAGCGGCCAAGGCTGAACAGGCGAGAGTAGAGAAAGAGAAAACCGAAGCTGCAGCAAAAGCTGAGGCGACTGCAAAGGCAGAGCAGGCAAGGATCGAACAGGCCAAAGCGGAGAAAGCTAAGGCTGAGGCTGCGACTAAGGCTGAAGCAGCGGCCAAGGCTGAACAGGCGAGAATCGAGAAAGAGAAAGCCGAAGCTGCAGCGAAGGCTGAGTCAGCCGCAAAAGCTGAACAGGCAAGAATCGAGCAGGAAAAAGCCGAGAAGGCTAAGGCTGAAGCGACGGCCAAGGCTGAAGCGGCTGCCAAGGCTGAAGCGGCTGCCAAGGCTGAAGCGGCTGCCAAGGCTGAAGCGGCTGCCAAGGCTGAAGCGGCTGCTAAGGCTGAACAGGCGAGAATCGAAAAAGAGAAAGCCGAAGCGGCAGCAAAAGCCGAGGCGGTAGCAAAGGCAGAGCAGGCAAGGATAGAGCAGGCAAAAGCTGAGAAGGCGAAGGCTGAGGCCATGGCTCAGGCGGAAGCAGCAAAGGCTGCACCCCCTGCAGTTCCCATGGAGGACCCTGTCTTGGCAGCAATTCCCGAGCCTCCTACAGCACCTCCTGTTGCCGTGGCCGCACCTGTGGCTGTTGCTGGGCCCGAGTCGGCTGTTGCGGCATACACCCTCGATTTCGGCTCTTTCGTCCTCAAAAGGGACATGATCGAGATAAAGAAGAAGATCAGGAAAGCAGGGATGGTGCCGGTTGTAGTGCCTGGTCCCAAGAAAAAAGAACACATGAGCCGGATCCACGTCGCCGAGTACACCGAGAAGAAGGCGGCGGACCATATGATACAGAAGCTGCGCAAGGCGAAGGGGGACTGTTTCATCCTTCAGGATCGCCGGGGGAAATTCAACCTCTACGCGGGCTCTTACTTCGACAAGTCGAGCGCCATCGAGGAACAGGTGCGCCTGGCCCGCTTCGGCATCACCACGGAGCTGAGGCAGCTGTCGGTTCAGGTCCCGACCTTGCAACTTAGCGCCGGTTCTTTCGAAAGCGAGGAAGCCGCTGCGAGAAGTGCAGGTGAACTGGAGAGGGCAGGGGTTAAAGCGGTCGTGGTGCCGCGGCCGCGATAAGTGCGACTTGAGTTAGGATCGAGGAGAGGCAGCCGATGAGGCTGCCTTTTTTCGTTGGTAAGGCTACGGTTGGCTCAGGACTTCTCTTACCTTGCGGGCCAGCGCCTTCATATTGAACGGTTTCTGGATGTACTTCACATCGGGGTCGAGAACGCCGTGCTGAGAGATCGCATCGGCGGTGTATCCGGACATGTAAAGGCATTTCAAACCGGGCCGCGCGGTGAGCAACCGGTCGGCAAGGGCCCGGCCGTTCATACCTGGCATGATGACGTCGGTTAACAGAAGGTCGATCTCTCCCGGGTGCTGCTCGGCGGCCTTGAGCGCCTCCTCAGGGGATGAAGCTGCGAGAGTGCGGTATCCCTGCAGTTTGAGCATGTCGGTTGTCATCCGCAGGATCTCTGGCTCATCTTCCACTACGAGAATCGTCTCCTCGTTCCCCTGCTGGGGCTCCTCGCTTGCTTCTGCTTCGACCGGCATATTTTCTCCGCCATGGCGCGGCAGATAAATGGCGAAACTTGTACCTTGGCCCGGTTCGCTGTACACGTGGATGGTCCCCTGGTTCTGCTTGACTATGCCGTAGACGGTGGAGAGCCCAAGCCCCGTTCCCATACCCGGCCCCTTCGTCGTGAAGAACGGTTCAAAGATCTTCTCGACCGTCTCCTTTTCCATTCCACACCCGTTGTCGGTAACCGTGAGACTCACGTAATCGCCGGGATGAAAGTCAGGGTGTTCCTGGCAGTAGGTCCGGTCGAGGGAGATGTTGGCGGTTTCTATGACCACTTTGCCCGAGCCCGCTATAGCATCCCTCGCGTTGACACAGAGGTTGGCAAGGAGCTGGTTCAACTGCGACGGGTCCATGAGCACCGGCCATACTTCTTTTTGCGGGAGCCACACCAGTTCGGTCTCTTCGCCGATCAGGCGCTTTAGCATCGCGATGGTGTCGCCTATCTGATCGTTGAGGTCGACCACCTTCGGGGAAACTTTCTGCCGCCGGGCAAACGCCAGGAGTTGCTGGGTCAGGTTCGCCGAACGCTCGGCTGCCTTGACTATCTCGTTCAGCATGCCCGATACCGTATGCTTGTCGTCGCCCAGTTCGTGCAACGACATTTCTGCAAACCCCATGATGACAAGCAGCATATTGTTGAAATCATGGGCGATGCCGCCCGCCAGCCGGCCGATTGCCTCCATTTTCTGTGCCTGCAGGATTTGCTCTTCCAGCTTCTTCTGGATGGTAAGGTCGGTGTGGGTTCCGGTCATCCGCAGCGCGGCGTTCATCTCGTTACGCAACACCACCTTCCCCCTGGTGAGCACCCATTTCCAGTCGCCTGACTTCGTGAGAAGGCGCTGCTCCATTTCGAAGATCTCGGTTTCGCCTTCCATATGCGCCTGCAAGAGCTCACGGGTGCGTGGGAGATCGTCGGGGTGCAGCAGGTCGGTCCACACCGGTCGTAAAAGCTCTCCCTCTCCGGGGGCGTAACCCAGGATCTCCCACCCTCTGGGGCTCAGGTACGTTGCGCCGGTCACCATATCGATGTCCCACAGCCCGTCGTTGGTCCCCTCCAAGGCGAAGCGCAGTCTGCTCTCGCTTTCCCTGAGGGCGAGCTCGGCTTTTCTGCGTTCAGTCATGTCCATGACGCTTGTGATGAAATAGAGCGGCGCACCGGCGGCGTCCCTGAGCAAGCTGGAACTTCCGATGCCCCAGACGACCGCACCGTCTCGATGCAGGTAGCGGGCTTCAAACCGGAATGACTCCTGTTTACCGTTCACGGTCAGCCGTCTCTGTTCCAGGAACTGTGCGAAGTCGTCCGCATGCATGAAGCTCGACAGCGGGTGTCCCGGCAGTTCCTCCGGCTCGTAGCCGAGCATCTGGGCGAACGCGTCATTCACCATCAGCAGCACCTCGTCAGTCGTCGACAACGAGTAACCCGACGTCGTCCTCTCGAAGATCGTGCGGAAGCGGTTCTCGCTCTCGCGCGAGGAGGCGTAGAGACGATCCCGCGCCCGTCCAGCTTGGTACACCACGCCGCAAAGGGCGGACAAAAAAAGCGCCGCGGCAAAAATCGTCCAGCCGAAGCGGCGGTCCAGTTGCTGCGATATCCTCCTAAGCCTTTTCTGCGAAAGGGTATCTATTTCGTTTGCCTGCAGCTCCAGTTGCTGGAACGAGACCCGCAGCGCCACCTCATCGGCGGCACGTGCCGTTCCTCCTTTTTGCCACCTTGCCAGGAGGGTCTCAAACCTGCTGACGCTGTCGTTGAAAGAAGCGGCGGCATCATTCTGGTCGGCGCCGAGCCGCATGGCGGCGCGGTCGAGGGACGAGATGGACTGGCGCAGCAGGGCAAGCCCCTCTGCTTGACCGAAGGAGGAACCGGGCTGACCGGCGAGCGTCAGGTGCAGAAACCCCTTGCAGAGGTCGATGCGGGCCTCGCGCAGGTCTTCCACCTCGGTCAGGGCGGCGCGCAGGGTGTGTCGTTGTTGAAGGTCGAGCCAGTACACGGTGGTGCAGACGAGGATGGAGAGGAGGACGGCGCTCCCGACCGACAGCCAAGAATGGGAGCGGATGCGCTGATGCAGAGGTGCGGCCGTCATGGCCTCGGCTCCGATTTTCCCTTTGTCGTGGTGGGGAGTTCATCCGCGGTGAAACCAAAGCGTGAGACCAGGGCGAGATGTTCTTTGGTGCCGATATAACCGTCAAGCGCCCTGTTCCAGGCCTCCAGCAACTCCCGGTCCTCTTTCCTGAAGGCGAAGGCGCCAAGGCCAAGCGATTCGCTATCCACCGTTGCGGGCGCCTCTGCCGCTTCGACCTGCTCCTTGGAGTGCATGGCGAGCCACCGTGCCGTAGGAGATGAAATTGCCATCCCTGCGGCGAGGCCCGACGTAACTGCGGCAAGACCGGTGCGTGTATCGGGAACGGCAAGGAGCCTTCCTGCGGAAACGCCAAGGCGGCGCAAGGTGTTTTCTTCAACCGAACCGCTGAGGACGGCGACGGTTACGTCATGTGTTGCAAGCTCCTTGTAGGAGTGGAGTCGGAGGGGATTGCCGGCAGGAACCAAAAGCCCCGGCCTTACCTGGAAGGTTGGCGTGGAAAAGGCAACCTGCATTTTTCTTTCCGGCGTGATGAACATGCCTGCTGCCACGACGTCGATGCGGCCGGCTTCCAACTCGGCAATAAGGGACCCGAACTCGGCCTGGCGCCAGGTAATCTGGTCAATACCGATGGCCTTGGCGATGTGTCTCGCAATTTCTGGTGATTCCCCGGTCACCGTGCCGTCTTGGGTGACGAAGGCGTAGGGAGCTTCCACTGCATAACCGATCCGGATGGTCCCGGCATGGCGCAGTCGAGCGAGTGAGTCATCACTTGATACGTTTACCAATAGCCACACCGCTGCAATGGCAACGATCAACGCGAGAGGAATGCTGTATGAGTATCCGCGCTGTTTCAAAGAAATCCCCGCCGCAGATGTGTCGAGACAGTGCGGCCTGGATGCCGGTGTCTCTGTATCTGGCTCTGGTGCAGAGTGGGCAGCAAGGGATGATTATCGCACCAGTTGGGAGTAAATCAAACAGATGGGCGGGTGATGAGCAAAGCGGGCGAGGTGGAAGGCGTAAGGGATGGGATCATAAGGGGACTGGCTCCGAAGTGCCTGTCCCCTTGCTTGTGGTTACAGGAAAAATTCCGGTTCCTTGCGGCGCGAACAATTGTCGACAAGCATCTGTCGCCTCTCCGCAACCGACGGGTGGTTCATGGTCCGTGCACCGGCGGGACAGACCCTTGTGCAGGCGCAGCACTTGATGCAGGCGGCCGCGTTGGTCCTGACGGCATCGCCTACCTCTATGACGAAGGTCGGGCAAACCTCGGCGCAGGCGCCGCAGAGGGTGCAGAGACCTTCATCGGTATCGGGAGCAGCACCGCCTAGCGGCGGTCTTTCCTTGTACGGAAAAGCTCCGGGGACTTGCGGTTCATGCCGTGAGGGATCGGCCGCGGCGCGTGAGGCAAGGGTGCCGAACTCGACGGCCCGGTCAAGGTCGTCGCGGTCCGGGCGCCCCAAGGCGACCGGTTGGGAGTTGGTTGCATAGGAGTGTTCGCCGATGAATGCTCCTGCGGCTGATACGCTGAAGCCCTTGGCGCGGCAGACGTCGGCCATCTCGAGGAGGGCATCCTCGAAGGCCCGGTTGCCGTAAACGGCGGCGATGATGACGGGCACGCCCGCGCCCTGCAGCCGCTCGATGCGCTGCAGGAAGAGCTCGGGCACCCTCCCGGCGTAGACCGGGAAGCCGATGACGGCGATTCCTTCGTCCAGGGCGAGTTCGATCCCTTCCCGTACCCGGGTGAGATCGTGATGGACGACCTTCCCCGTACCGAGCCCTTGCGCGATTGAGGTCACCGTTTTGCGCGTGGTCCCGGTCGGGGAGAAATATATGAGATGGATGGTCTGGTTCATGTGATCTTCTTCTAAGGACGGGACCCCGCCCTTAACTTTCATCAGGATTGGCGTACCCCGGCAGCCTCGGCGGCCTCGGTGTTGCAGCGTTCGACGGAGTCCCTGAGCCAGGCGATCTCCTCGGGGTGGAACTCCTTGGAATATTCGGTGCCGACGTTCAGGGCCCAGTGCAGTGGAGGGGTGGTGCTCAGTGCGAGCAGGTGGCCGGGGACCTCTATGTGCGGCGTCTCGGCGTCCCAGGCCTGGAGGCGCTCCAGGGTGCTGAAAAGCATCAGGTAGTCCTTGCCGTCCGCCTCGGTGATAAGCGGCAGTACCCCGCCGGCCTTTTCCGCCTGTTCATTATCTTTGAGGATGGGGACGAAAAAAGCAGAGTTCAGGAAGAGGTCGTAAAACTCGGACTGCTTCTTGCCGTCCCTTAAGTTCTGGCGCAGGTTGACCAGCGCCTCGTCAAGTTTTTCCATGCAATTTCCTTTGCGTATCGGTTGTGGTTGGTTGGTCACGGGCACCATACCGGATGGGATGCATCATTTCAAGGATTATATGGATACTTCGATGGTTCAGCCATCCCCGAGCCGGTCGAGGAGCTTACCCTGGTACTCCGGCAAGAGATCGAGCGAAAGCGGACGCTTACGGGTCATCTCGAGCTTCATGAGCTTGAAGTTCAGCTCCCGCACCTTCTTCATCCGTTCCTCGCTCTCCTCCATTTCCAGGACGAGTCTTCTAAGTGAAGCGACCTCGTTGCTGAGTTCGACTTCCGGAGGGACGCAACCGGCGTTCTTCAGCACCTTGTAAGCCATGCGCAGCTCCTCCGGGACGGCGGAGAGGTCCTCCATCACCAAAGGCTTACCGTGCCCCGCGAGGTTGTTGAACTCGCCGCGCTCCATGGCTTCCCTGATCCTTCTCTCTGCTATGATCGCGAAAACGTCCATCTGGTGATTCTCGCAGAACGTCCCATGAGGAGTCAACTCCGCAGTTTTCATTATGGCGGGCGGAAGGTGGATGCGGCGGGTAGCTTTGGCGGAAATGGTGGGGGAGACCTGCGCGCTGCGCCCCCTGCGGCGGTACGGCTGGGGCTCCAGGATAAGTTGCGGCCGCCGATCGGGGATTCCGGATGTTAAAACGAGATGGGATCGCTTACAATTAGTCTGGATGAAATGCAAAGCTTGGAGCGGGGGGCACGCACGTCGGATGAAACACCGTCATCTGAAGATCAGGCTGGTCAAGAGCGAGTGGCTGCGTTACCTGCTCATCGGCACCGGGCTTCTCTCCCTCGCCGGTGGCGTTGTCGGGCTTTTTCTTCCACTGGTCCCGAGTATCCCCTTCCTGCTGGTCGCGGTCATATGCTTTTCACGCAGTTCCGAACGATTCCATACCTGGCTTGTGGAACACAAGCACTTCGGGCCGATGCTAAAGGAGTACCTGCTGCACGGCTCGATCCCGCTGCGCGCCAAGTGCCTCGCCATCGGCGCGATCTGGATCTCGTTTCCCGTTACCACCTTCCTGTTCGTGGACCGAATCTGGCTGAGAATCGTGCTCCTATCCGTCGCCGCCTGCGTGACCATCTACCTCGCGCTGCTGCCGACCTCCGCCCGACGCGGCGCTGAACGCCGGCCGGGAAAGAAGGTCGGCAGATGGGGCGGATAGGGTGAGATTAGGGGTCAGTCGGTCTGGAACTGCCGGACCCTCGACTGCAGTTGCGTGGCATTCTGGCTCAGTTGTTCCGCCGCTTCCGCCGAGTCGTGGGCTGCCTGGGTCGTCTGCTGCACCACGTAGGTGATCTGCTGCATGTTGCCGGATATCTCGCGCGTGGTCGCAGTTTGCTCTTCCGCCGCGGTGGCCACCTGGTTGATCTGCTGGGTCACCTCACCGATGCACTCCATGATCTCGCGCAAGGCCTGCTGCGACTTCCCGGCCTCGGCGCTTCCTTTCTCCACCTCGGCCACCCCGGCCTCCATCGAGCTCACCGCGGTCCTCGTTTCCTGCTGGATCACCTTGATCATCTCCGCGATTTCCTTCGTGGCGCGGGTGGTGCGCTCGGCAAGAGCGCGCACCTCGTCGGCAACCACTGCGAAGCCGCGTCCCTGTTCGCCGGCACGCGCCGCCTCGATGGCGGCGTTCAGCGCCAGGAGGTTCGTCTGGTCGGCGATGTCCTCGATGGTTCCGAGGATCTCGCCGATCTGCTCCGAGCGCACCCCGAGCCCGCCAACCGTCTGCGCAGATTCCTTTACACGCTCCGCGATATGCTGCATCGCCTCGATGGCGCCGGCGACAACCCCCGCACCCGACGAGGCGGTCGTGTTCGCCCGGCGTGCGAGCTCCGCGGCCCCGGCGCAGTTGTACGCGATCTCGCCGGAGGTCGTTGCCATCTCCTCGCCTGCCGTGGCGACCGAGCCGATCTGTCCATGCACCTTGTCCGCGCCGTCCGCCATCACCGCCGCGGTGTCCGATAGCCGGCTCGAGGCCATCGCCACCTCCTCGGCCGAATTTCTCACCTCGGCTACCACGTCCTTTAGTTGGGCTGCCATGCGGTTCATGTCGTGGGCCAGCATGCCGAGCTCGTCGTCACCTTCGTGGTCGATGTACGTCCCGAGGTTTCCCTTCGCGATCAGGTTGACGCCGCGGGCCAACTCGCCGACGGTCCGCTGCACCGACCGCACCAATACCAGCATGACCGCCCCGCCTATCACGAACACGATGAGCGCGATCACCAGGCAGTTCACCAGCACACCGCGCAGGGCCGAATCGATGCGCTTCATCGAGATGTCCGCCCCCATCACGTACTCGGTGCCGTCCGCACCGCGCGCCGGGACGAACAGGGAACGGAAGACGCCCCACTTGTCGGAATACTGGTCGTAGTGCGGCTTGCCGTCGTCAAATGCCGCCTTTAGTCCCGCGCTTGCGTCCTCATAGGTATCAAAGAGCTTGCTCTGTTCTCCCTTTTCCTTTTCCTCGCGCGTGTAACTGGAGGAGGAGAACACGATCTTGCCGTCCTTTTTCACCATCGTGTAGATGTAGTTGAGGCCGGCCCCGTTTGCGTAGGTGGTGAGACGGTCGCTCAGTGCCTGGAACTCGGCGGGGGTAGGTGGGGTGGTTGCCATCCTGGCGTGGTATCCATCCGCGACCATGCGCACGCCTTCGACGCAGGTGCGCAGTTCCCGGTCGATGTCCCCCAGGATCTCCTTCTTCTCCGCATAATAGGTGTGTACCGTGAAGGCCGTCGTGGTGAGGAGATTGAGGACGATCATGGCGCCGAAAAACTTGGTGGATAACCGCTTCGAGGTGAAACGTTTCATGCTATCTCCTGTGCCTTGAGTGGTCGATTGCCACCTTATCGGCCGCGGGAGATCAATCTTTAGTTATTCAGTCGGGGAAAGTGAGGGGGAGAAAGGGATGGAGCCGGGGGAGGAAGGGGGACCGTACCCGGTCCCCCGCTGCCTTACTTTTTGTGCTTCATGGCTACCTTGATCTTTTTGATGTCCTTGCGCATCATCGCCACGTCCCTCTCAACGGTGAGCATCTTCAGGCGCAGGTCGGTGATCTGCATGGCGAGCTTTTCGTTGGAAGGGACTTCCTTTACCGGTTCGGCGGCCGGGGCGGGTGCGGAGACCGCGACCGGTTCGAGGGACGCCACCATGACGGGAGCCGCGGCAAGGGCCCAGCCTCCGACGTAGCCTGCCAACTTGCCGTCCTCGGAGGAAACCTTTACCCAGCCTCCTGAGCACTTCTCTGCGCTTACCTTGGTTTCCTTCTTGAGGACCGCCACCACTTTTGCCTTCTTGCTGGGGCTCTTGCGCAGGCGGATTTCGGGCGCGGTCACCGTGCAGTTGGTGCTTTCTGCCAGTACCGGGGCTGCGAACGCGGCTATCGCCGTTGCTGCGAGGATGATGCTGCGGATCTTGATGCTCATGACGTCTCCTTTGGGTGTGTGGATTTAGGACCTCGAAGGTCGAAGTAAGCGGCACTGCATGAAGTACGGTCTTTGGGGGACGCACTCAGACAAAATAATAACGTATAGTTAAAAATATTCAATAAAAAACTATCAATTTTTTGCGAGGCGTTTCTCAGTCAATGCCAACTCTGTCTGAGCAGACATCCTTCTTGCCTGCTTCAGTTTGGCGAGGTCCACCTTGCGCATGATCTCGTTGTATTGCGAGATGCTGACGTACTCCCCAGTCAGATCGCGTCTGGCTGTGTCTGCAATCTCCGGGAAGAGGCTCAACGCCGAGTGCAGTTGACCATACTGGTAACAGGAGATCTCACAGCTGTTTGCTTCTTTATCCTTTCTGAAGCCTGGGTTTGCTGCAAATAGGGCGATTATTGCGATACAGAGGAAGAGCAAGAAGGGGGTCTTTTCCATTGAACTCTCAATGCCCCTGCTGCAGGGCTCCTTTCGGAAGTGTCTGGCCGGTTTGATTTGTATCGGCACAGGGGGGGGCTTCTAAAGCAAAAAATAAGGGCAGCATCGGAATAGTTCCCGGTGCTGCCCTTGTTGGGCGAAGCTGAGCTTCACCTAGAACCTTTCGAAGTCCGGGTCCTCATGTTCCATCTCGAGGGAGAGCCCGGCGCCGGCTGCCTTGCGCCTTGCTGCGGCGGGGAGGATCTTGGCCGACTGGGTAAGCGATTTCTTCGTTTGCACCTGCTTCACCTTCGGCTTGGGCGCCTTGGGTGCTGCATGCTCACCACCTTCCACCTTGAAGAAGCCGATGACGTCCTGCAACTGCTCGGCCTGGCTGGAAAGTTCCTCCGCGGTGGAGGACATCTCTTCGGCGGCCGAGGCGTTTTGCTGGATGACCTGGTCGAGCTGCTGGATCGCCTTGTTGATCTGTTCTGCGCCGGTGTCCTGCTCACGGCATGCCGCCGAGATCTCCATGACCAGCTCCGCGGTCTTCTGGATGTCGGGCACCATCCGGTTCAACATGTCTCCTGCGCGCTCCGCGATCTCAACGCTGCTCGAGGAGAGGTCGGAGATCTCCGCCGCCGCCTTCTGACTCCGTTCGGCGAGTTTTCTCACCTCGCTCGCCACAACGGCGAACCCTTTGCCGTGCTCGCCGGCGCGCGCCGCCTCGATGGCGGCATTCAGCGCGAGAAGGTTCGTCTGCCGCGCGATCTCCTCGATGATGGAGATCTTCCCTGCGATCTCCTTCATGGCGCTCACGGTATGGGTTACCGCTTCGCCCCCCTCCTTGGCGTCTTTGGCCGACTTGGAGGCTATCTTCTCGGTCTGCAGCGCGTTGTCCGCGTTCTGTCTTATGTTGGAGGTCATCTCTTCCATGGAGGAGGAGACCTCCTCCGCGGCGGCGGCCTGCTCGCTCGCCCCCTGTGACATCTGTTCCGAGCTGGAGGAGAGTTCCTGGCTGCCGGATGCGACGTTGTCGGCGGCTCCCTTCACGTCGGTAACCACGAGGTTCAGCTTGTCCAACATCGCCTTCAGGGCGATCAGCAGTTCGTCCTCGGGCGAGCGCTCGGTGAGCTTCAGCGTGAGGTCGCCGGCGGCGATTTTTTGCGCCACCTCGGCGATGTCGCGGTTCGCCTTGGCCGAGCTGTTCACCGCGGCCGCGATGGTATCGAAGGTGTGCTTTACCTCTGAGGTGTCGCTGTCGGCGGGCTCGGTGGTGAGGGCGACGTTCACGTCACCCTTGGCGAGTTTTGCCAGCCCGTCGACTAGTTTCTGCGTCTCCTTGTCCTGGTAATCGGCGATCTTTTTCGCCTGGCGCGCCGCCTGTTTCACCGAGGTGAGGTCGGTCACCACCTCGAACGCCCCGATCACCTTCCCTTCCTTGTCCTTGATCGGAACGCCTGTGTAGCTTATGTCGAGATCTAACCCGCCGGGGTGGGCGTCGGTCTCGCGGGTCGCATCGAGCGCGGTAGTCATGGCCTGCGCGCAGGCACAGTTAGCGCTCTTACAGTCAGAGGTTTTGAAGTGGTCGTAGCACTTGGTGCCTAGTACCTGCTCCTGGGTTTTCCCTCCTACCTTGGCGCCCAGCTGGTTCATGTAAAGTACGTTGAAGTCCTTGTCGATGATCATGGCGGGAGCCGGCATGTTGTCCATAAAGCCGACCATTGTGGTCAGGGAATCGTTCACCCCCTGGATGATCTCGCGGTAGGCACCCTGATGCTTACCGGCATCGGCGCGGGCGGTGAGCCTCCCCTCGGTCGCGGCCTGTGCCAGATCGACCGTGTCGCCGTTAAGGGTCTTGATGACTTCGGCACAGTGGTTCACCGCACCGGCCAGCGCATCGAAGATCTCTTTGGCTCCGCCGGTATCCGCGTCGCCCTGTGCGGTCGCGATGGTGAAGTCGACCTCACCCTTCGAGAGCTTCTCCAGGCCGTGCACCAGTTTCCTCGTTTCCTCCTCCTGGTAATCGCTGATCTTCTTAGCCAGACGCGCAGCCTGCTTCACGGCGGTCTGGTCGGTCACCACCTCGAAGGCGCCGATGATCTTGCCGTCCTCGCCGTGCAGCGGCAGCCCGGTGTACGCGATGTCGAGATCGAGACCGGCAGACGGGTGTGCGTCGGTCTCGCTGCTCGCCGCATTGCCACCCTGCATCGCACGTCCGCACGCGCATTGGTCCGTCTTGCAGTCACCGGTCTTGAAGTGGTCGTGACATTTGGTGCCGACCACCTGTGCCTGGGTCTTACCGCCGACCTTCGCACCCACCTCGTTCATGTACATGACGGTGAAGTCACGATCGATGATCATGGCCGGGGCGGGCATGGTGTCCAGAAGACCGACGAGACGTGCTATGGTGGCGTTCACACCTTCGATGATCCTGCGATACTCACCGCGGTGTTTGCTTGCGTCGGCGCGCTCGAGGAGCCTGCCGTCGACGGCCGCTTTTGCGAGCATGTTCGCGTCGACGGCCATCGCCTGGACCGCTGCGATGGTGACGTTAAGGTTTTTCGCCAGAATGTCCTTTTCGGACTTGGCCTGTAACTGAATGGAAAGATCACCTGCGGCGATGCTCTCGGCAGCCCTGGCCGCCTCGGCTATGTTGCCGACCATCTTTTTAAACGCTTCGGCAAGCTCGCCGGTTTCGTCCTTGCTGTTGACCGCTATGGACGCTTCCACGTCCCCTTGGGCGAGGTCGTTTGCTGCCGCGATCACCTGTCTGATGTTCTTGCTGATCCTCGAAGCGACCAGGTAACCGAGGAGCAGCACCGCGGCCGCGATCGCCAGGGTGATGATCGTCATTTTCCAGCGCATGTCGTTGATCACCTGTTGCAGGTCGTCCATGTAGAGGCCGCTGCCGACGACCCATCCCCAGGGCTTGTAAAGTTTCACGTAGGAGAGCTTCTGCACCGGGATCGTCGAGCCGGGTTTGGGCCAGAGGTACTCGACGATGCCGGCCCCCTTGCTCTTAGCTACGTTCGCCATCTCTACGAAGATCGCCTTCCCGCTCGAATCCTTCGAGCCGCTTTGGTCCTTGCCGTCGAGCTCCGGCTTGATCGGGTGCATGATCATGGCCGCGTTCAGATCGTTGATCCAGAAGTACTCGTTGTCAGCATAGCGCATCTGCCTGATGCGGTCCTTCGCCCGCTTTTGCCCTTCCTCCAGTGTGAATTCGCCCTTTTGCACCCTCTGGTCGTACTCCGCTATGATTTCGACCGGGATGTCCACAACCGACCGCAACGTATCCTCCCTTTCGGCCAGGATCCTTTGGTCCAGTGCGGGTAACAGGTAGAAGAAGTTGACCGCAGCTATTATCACGACGGTGGCGAGCGATATGCTCAGAACCTTGGCCGCGATACTCCAATCTTTGAAACTTTTGATCTTCATGTCATCTCTCCCTTAAAAGCCTAACGGTGAAACTGGCTGTGGAACACGCATTGTCATAGACGGGACATCCATGGACAATTCATCGGTTATCTGTGGGGGAATTGAATAGGAGAAACAATATGGAGATCTGCGAAAAGGAAGGTAGAATGATCGTTCTGTGCGGTTGTGACGGAGGAGGGTAGAAGCTGTGAGCATCCGTTGCGCGGCAGGTATAGGAGTAGTGGCAGACAAAGAAACGCTGAGAGTGATTCAGCGGTGCAACGAGGGACGGCGGCGCGTTCGCGCCGCCGCTTAGATGGCTACTTCCCGGGGATGGTGATGCACAGGCACTGGGCCTCGGCGTAGGTGGTGTCGCCGCGAAAGATGCGGCCGTGCACCATGATCTTTCTCCCTTCCACGGATACGACGCGGCTCTCCACGGTCACCACCTTTTTCAGCGGGAGCATGTTGCGGAAACTCACGTTCAGGTTCCCAACGACGATCGGGTACCCGGCCGCCCATGCGGCAAGCCCCAGTGCCTCGTCCATGATGGCGGCGACCGCACCGCCGTGGGCGTGTCCCGGCGGTCCCTCCGCTTCGGGGCCTAGCCAGAAGCGGGCGTGCAGGTGTTTCTCCGCATCGCGGTAGTAGCGGGCCCGGAAACGGTCTCCCCTGGCGTCGCCGGAAACGAAACGAAGCGAATCCCCTACCAGTGCAGGCGCGTCGAAGGGGACCCAACCCTCGGCGCCGCTCAAATCTATCTCGGTCTGCTCACAGGCCTTCAGTACGGTTGAGTTGGACACGGTGTTTTTCTCCTCCCGGTATTTTACGTATACGTAAAGGGCGTGGGTACCATAACAGACTTTGCCGCGGAAATAAAGGGGGCGTTGCGCTGTAGGTCGGAAATATGATGACGTCGGCATAAGTTTAATGGTATCAAACGTTTGCCACATAGGCTGGTGTAGTTTCTTGCAATCGGAATTCAGTTGACAAGCTCCCCGTATACATCGTAAACAACGTCTCACGGGGGGCGCAGGCGCCTCATGGAGCGGACATGCAAGAGGACGTAATGACAGAAAACCTTCGCACCGAGCTTGCCAGACTGCAGGCGGAGAACGCGGGATTGCGCCGGCTTTGCGATGAGCAAAAAAGCGAGCTGAAACGCCTGTCCGACAGCGAGCGGCGCTTTCGTCACCTATACAACGAGACGCCGGTGATGCTGCATTCGATCGACAGAAACGGTCTCCTGCTCGACGTCAGCAACCACTGGACCGAGGTGCTGGGGTATTCCCGTGACGAGGTCCTCGGGCGTCGCTCGAGCGACTTCCTCACCCCCGAGTCGCGGCGCTACGCACTGGAAGAGGTGTTGCCGGAATTCTTCCGTACCGGGTCTTGCCGCAATGTGGAGTACCAGGTGGTCAGCAAGAGTGGCGACATCATCGAGGTGCTGCTCTCCGCTTCGGCCGAGCGCGACGCCGCCGGGGAGATCGTGTGGTCGCTGGCGGTTATGACGGATGTCACCGAGTGGAAGAAGGCGAAAAAAGCGCTCAAGGATAATGAGGCGCGCTTCCGGATGATCGTCGAGACCTCGCAGGAGGCGATCGTCGCTGCCGATTGCAACGGCCGGCTCACCTATATCAATCAGCAGTTTGCCGACATGCTCGGGCGCGAGGTGCCCGAGGTGATCGGTCACCCCTTCCTCGAGTTTGTCGACGAGGCGCTGCACGACGAGACCGCAGCGCGCCAGAAGAGCCGGGAGCAGGGGGTGGCGGAACACTACGAGACCATCTTCGTGCGCAAGGACGGCTCCAGGGTATGGGCCAGCGTCTCCGCGAAGCCGATCCATGACGGCAAAGGGGTGTTCGGCGGTTCCTTCGCCATGATCTCCGACGTCACCCGCAGAAAGCAGACCGCGGAGGAGATCGAGGTGCTGCACACGCACTTATCCGCGCGCGCCCTCGAGCTGGAGACCGCCAACGAGGAGCTGGAGGCCTTCAACTACACCGTTTCACACGATCTCAGGCGCCCTTTGACCGCCATCAACGGCTACAGCCAGATCATCCTCGAGCTCTTCGGCGGGAACCTCGACCCGCAGTGTCGCGACTACGTTCAGGAGATCCTGAACGGCAGCATCAAGATGAACCACCTGATCGACACACTGCTCAACTTCTCACGCCGCTACTGCGGCACGCTGCAGCGCGAAACGGTCGACGTGACCGGCCTTGCCGAAGAAATCCTGGCCGAGTTGAGGCTGTCCGACCCGCAGCGGCGCATCAGCTGCCTGGTGGAGCCGGCGATGACGGCACAGGCCGATTCCCAGCTGCTCCGCGTGGTGCTCGACAACCTTCTCGGCAACGCATGGAAGTATTCGGCGAAGCAGGAGCAAAGCTGCATCGAGATCGGCGTTGATCGCTCGCAGGGGAAGGACGTATTCTTCATACGCGACAACGGCGCGGGGTTCGACATGAGCAAGGCCGCGCAGCTTTTCAAGCCCTTCCAGCGCCTGCATGATGCCGACGACTTCAAGGGAACCGGCATCGGCCTGGCGAGCGTGCAGCGCGTCATCCAGCGTCACGGCGGCCAGATCTGGGCCGAGGCGCAGCCGGGAGAGGGGGCGACCTTCTTCTTCACGCTGGGAGACCAGCAAAACCACAACGGGGGACAGGCATGCTGACACAGCAGGAAGCGCTGACAAGGATAGGGCGGCTGCAGCTTAAGTTGCAGGAAAAAGGGATGGACGGGGCGCTCTTCATCTACCCGATCGACGTCTATTACTTTTCCGGCACCAGGCAGAACTCGACCCTCTGGGTTCCCGCTTCGGGTGAGCCGCGCCTTTTCGTGCGCAAGAGCTACATACGGGCCAAGGCCGAGAGCTGCATCGAAGACACGAGGCCCTTTCCCTCCAGCAAGGAATTTCCCGGCGCGTTCGGCGAGGAGGTGAAGAAGATCGGTTTCACCTTCGACGTGGCGCCGGTGCAGCAGTACCAGTACTACCAGAAGCTGCTTCCGGGACGCGAGTTCGTGGACATTTCCGCGGTGAACCGCGAGATACGCTCCGTTAAGTCGGCCTGGGAGCTGGAGCAGATCCGGCACTGCGGCGTCGAACTCGGGCAGGTCTTCCGCGCCGTGCCGCAGTTTTTAAAGGAAGGGATGCGCGAGGTGGATCTCGCCGCCGAATTCGAGTACCGGCTGCGAAAGGCGGGCGGGGAGGGGTACGTAAGGATGCGCGCCTTCAACCAGGAGCTCTTCCAGGGGCTGGCCGTCTCCTCCGCAACGGCCGGCGATACCGGCTTCTTCGACGGCGCCGTCACCGGCCAGGGGATGTCAGCCGCCTCGCCCCACGGCGCGTCTGCCGCTCTCATCCCCGCCGATGCGCCCATCCTGATCGACTACACCGCGGTCTTCAACGGCTACATCATCGACATGACCCGCTTTTTCGTGATCGGTAAGCTCGATCCGGAGCTGGAGCACGCCTTCGGGGTCGCCATCGCCATCCAGGATTACCTGGCACAAAACCTGAAGCCCGGCGCCGTCTGCGAGGAACTCTTCCTGAAGGCCCTGGAGATGGCTACCGACGCGGGGCTCGCCGAGCATTTCATGGGGGCACCGGGCGAGAACGCGCGCTTTGTCGGCCACGGCGTGGGGCTCGAGCTGGATGAGTTCCCGGTGCTCGCCCAGGGGTTCAAGGTGCCGCTGCAGGTGGGACAGACCCTCGCCATAGAACCGAAGTTCGTCTTCCCCGGCAAGGGGGTGATCGGTATAGAGAACACCTTTGCAGTCACTGAAAACGGGGGGGAGAAGCTTAGCGACCTGCCGGACGACATCGTCTACCTCTGAGCTTGTCACGGGTAAAGAGACGGGAAAGGGCAACAGTCACAGCGTTGCCCTTTTTCTTTTGATCACTCGCGATCTTCTCTTAGTCTCCCTCTCCCCTCGGAAGAGGGTGCCCAAAGGGCGGGTGAGGGCGTTGCCCCGAAGTGTGAAACTGCACCTGCCGACGCCCTCACCCTTCCCCTCTCCCAGCGGGAGAGGGGATGTGGACGTTATGTGACGGAAGATAATGACTACTTGAGTTTTGCTGCTTTACCCGCATTTGCGTCCACATCTTCCCTTTCCTGTTTGGGGCGCTGGCATTACCGCAAAAACATTGTAGATTTATTTCTCCTGTGACTGTAAAGCGCCCGCCGGATACAGAGCGGCTGACTCTGAAGGAGGAGGCATGAGAGATGTGTTTGTCGTCGAGGCGTTGAGGACGCCGTTCGGCTCCTTCGGAGGAGTCCTCTCCGAGCTGGAGGCGCATGCCTTGGCGGGGACGGTAATGCAGGCGCTTCTCGAACGGAGCGCTCTGGAGCCCGCGGCCGTGGACGAGGTCATCGCGGGGCAAGTCCTCGCCGGCGGGTGCGGACAGGCCCCGGCACGTCAGGCGATGCGCCGGGCGGGGATTCCCGACAGCACCCACGCCATGACCATCAACAAGGTGTGCGGCAGCGGTCTGAAGGCGATCATGCTGGCGGCCGGCTCCATCATGCTAGGCGACGCAGAGGTGGCCATCGCCGGTGGCATGGAGAGCATGTCGCAGGCCCCCTTCGCCCTCAAGAAGGCCCGTTACGGTTACCGGATGGGGCACGGGCAACTGCTCGATTTGATGCTGTACGATGGCCTCCAGGACCCCTACTCGGGGCGTCACATGGGGGAGATCGCCGAGGAGGCGGTCAAGCGGCACGCCCTCGGGCGCGAGGTGCAGGACGAGTTCGCGCTCCGCTCCTACCAGCTTGCCCAGGAGGCTGTTTCCGAAGGGATCTTCGCCGACGAGATCGTCCCGGTGGTGAAGAAGGGAAAGCACGGCCACGGCAGGGAAACGGTGAGCGAGGACGAGGAGCCGTTTCGGGTCGACATAGCGACGATCGCCGACCTCAAACCCGCCTTCGGCCGTGACGGCGCCACCATCACCGCCGGGAACGCCTCGACCATCAACGATGGTGCGGCCTTTGCGCTCCTGGCCGGTACCGAGGCGGTCGAGCGTTACCGGTTGAGACCGAAGGCGCGTCTCGTCGCGTATGCCACCTGCAGCATGCATCCCGACCAGTACACCGACGCGCCGGTAGGCGCCATCAAGGCGGTTTGCGCGCGGGCCGGAATCGACCCGGACGAGATAGATCTTTTCGAGATCAACGAGGCATTTGCCGCCGTGCCGTTGATCGCGATCCGCGAGCTTGGGCTCGACATGAAAAAGGTGAACGTGAACGGCGGTGCCTGTGCCCTTGGGCATCCCATCGGGGCAAGCGGCGGGAGGCTCGCGGCGACCCTGGTGCGCGAGCTGCAAGCTAGCGGCAAGCGTTACGGGCTCGCCTCGCTCTGCATCGGCGGCGGCGAGGCGGTGGCCGCGATCTTCGAGCGGGTGTAGGAGCGGAGGGGAGCATGTTCAAGACAGTGGGGGTGGCAGGCATCGGCCAGATGGGAGGTGGCATTGCGCACGTCTTCGCCCAAAACGGCTGCCGGGTCATCGCCTACGATCCCTCCCAGGCGCAGGCGGCCAGGGGGCTTGCCACCATCGCCCAGAACCTCGAGCGCCAGGCGAAGAAGGGGATCGTCTTCGACGCCGGCATCGACGAAATCCTGGCACGCATCACGGTCGCTTCCTCGCTGGATGAGTTCGGCGCCTGCGAACTGATCGTCGAAGCGGCCACCGAAAACGAGCCGCTCAAGTTGGAACTCTTCCGCACTCTGGACGGCATCGCCCCCGAGCACGCCATCCTAGCCTCCAACACCTCCTCCATCTCCATCACAAGAATCGCCGCGGCGACCGCGCGGCCGGACCGCGTCATCGGCATGCACTTCATGAACCCCGTGCCGGTCATGACCCTGGTCGAGGTGATCCGCGGCATCGCCACCAGCGAGGAGACTTTTCACGCCGTCGCGGAGGCGGTCGCCTTTCTGGGGAAGGAGATGGCGACCTCCAAGGACTACCCCGGCTTCATCGTGAACCGCATCCTTATCCCGATGATCAACGAGGCGGCGTTCGCGCTTTACGAGGGGATCGCTTCGGCGGAGGACATCGACCGCGGCATGAAGCTCGGTACCAACCAGCCGATGGGGCCGCTGCAACTTGCCGACTTCATCGGGCTCGATACCGTGCTCGCAATCGGCAACGTCCTCTACGACGGCTTCAAGGACCCGAAATACCGCCCCTGTCCCCTGCTCGTGCAGATGGTCGACGCGGGATACCTGGGGCGGAAATCGGGTCGGGGCTTCTACCGCTACTAGATCTTTCCCGTCAACGGAGTCTCCACCATGTTTATCGAGCTCACCGAAGAACAGCGGCTCATCCGCGACACGGCGCGCAGCTTCGCCGCCGCCGAACTGGCGCCGCTGGCGGCCAGGCTCGATCGTGAGGGGGACCGCGCCGCCTTCATTGCCAACCTGAAAAAACTCGCGCAACTTGGCTTCATGGGGCTGGACGTTTCGGCGGCTTATGGCGGTTCCGAGGCGGGCGCCGTCGCCTTTTCCGTTGCCATGACCGAGATCGCCCGTGCCTGCGCCTCGACCGCGGTCACCGTTTCGGTCAACAACATGGTCTGCGAGGTGATCGAGGCGATCGGCTCGCAGGAGCAGAAGGAGCGCTACATCCCCTGCATCTGCTCCGGCGACTGCATCGCCGCGAGCTTCGCCCTCACCGAGCCCGGCGCAGGGTCCGACCCTGCCGCGATGATAACCACGGCGCGCCGCGACGGCGACCACTTCGTCCTCGACGGCACCAAGGCGTTCATCACCAGCGCCCCCTACGCCGGCATCTTCGTGGTTTGGGCGGTCACCGACCGGGATGCACCCAGGGGGGAGGGGATCAGTTGCTTCCTCGTGGAACCGGGGACGGCTGGGCTTGTCATCGGGAGGGAAGAGGATAAAAGCGGCCAGCGTGCCTCGGCGACCTGCAGCGTCACCTTCGAGGCGTGCAGGATACCGGCGTCCGCCCTGATGGGCGAGCTGAACCGGGGCTTCAAGGTGGCGGTGGGGGAACTTGCCGGCGGGCGCATCGGAATCGGGTCGCTCGCCCTCGGCATCGGCCTCGCCGCGATGGACTTTGCCACCTCGTACGCCGCGCAAAGGTCCCAGTTCGGCCAGAAGATCTCCAAATTCGAGGGAATCCGCTTCATGATCGCCGACGCCTACACGGAACTCGAGGCCGCGCGCCTTCTGCTCATGCAGGCCGCCTACCGTAAGGAGGCGGGAAAGAGTTTCGCAAAGGAAGCGTCCATGGCGAAGCTCTACGCCACCGAAGCCGCCAACCGGGCCTGCTACAAAGCGGTACAGATGCTCGGCGGCTACGGCTACCTGGGCGACTTTCCGGTCGAGCGCTACGCCCGCGACGTCCGGGTCACCTCGATCTACGAGGGGACGAGCGAGATCCAGCGCCTCATCATCTCCCGCGCCATCCTGGACAACCTCTCCTGACGCCTTGCTCCTCGCTTCGCCCAATACCACGTTTCCCTTGACTTCTACCGCCCAAGCAGCGAAACTCCCGGACGGCGCCGGAGTGCTTCCGGCAGCCAAATTACTCACATGTAAAGGGCAGAAAACATGCAACTCAACCCCATGGAGGATTTCCAGCGGGACATCTCCTACCGCTTGCTCAAACATAATGACGGCACGGCGCTGCTTGCCGCGACCATGAAAGACCGCTTCCACGACCTGGTCATCGAGGTGAAGGTCGAGGTGGCGACCCTGAAGATACTCTCGGCGTGGGCCGAGTTCCGCAAGTCCCCGACGTGCGACTGCTGCAACGCGACGGCGAAGATGGCCGGTCTGAACGGGTTCGTCATCGGCCGCGGGCTGCAGCGCAAGCTATCCGACGTCCTTGGCGGCTCGCGCGGCTGCGGAAACCTGCGCACCGTTCTCATGGGACTGCTCCCGCTTGCCCTGAACCTGGGTGCCGCCGCCGGGGTGACCGACGAGAGTGAGATGATGGACGCCATACACGAGAAACTGGTCGGCACCTGTGCCGGTTACGTGGCCCCTCCCGCCGGGCGCAAAGGGGACGCCGCATGAACTGGTACCTGCTGACGCTTCTTCCTGATGAGGCTGCCGCCGGGGTGCTCGCCCGGGTGAAGGAAGATTTCACGGCGGCCTTCCGCGCCGCGGGCGGTCCGCGCACCATGGCCCTTTTCCGCCGGGAGTCGGAAGGGGCTTTGGAGCTCTTTTTTACCCCTGAGTGCACCCGCCACGCCATGGACCTCCTCGTGCGCTACGGCGCCACCCCATGCGATGTACCATCCCTGCTCGGACTCGAACTCCTGGTCGGGCACAACGAGATCACCTACTACCTCACCACCTGACGGGCTCGCCGCCGTCAGCACGTACTTCCTTGAAAAGAAAAGTCGCTCCGGTAAAATGTGAAGGTTTTTTAACCGATATCATTAAAGGAGCGTGCCATGGGAGAAAGGCAGAAGACGTTAGGCGTACTGACCGGCGGCGGCGACGTGCCGGGACTAAACCCGGCGCTGAAGACCCTGGTGACCCGGGCTTCGGAGAAGGGGTACCGTGTCATCGGCATCCGGCGCGGCTGGGGCGGCCTTTTGGCCTACGACCGCGACGACCCGGAGTCGTGGGAAAATACGATCCTCCCGCTTGACCGCCAAGAGGTGCGCACCGTCGACCGCACCGGTGGCACCTTCCTGCATACGAGCCGCACAAACCCCGGCAAGGTGGCGACGGCCGACGTCCCCACTTTCTTGCGCGGTGCCGATTTCGACCCCGCCGCACCCGGCCACCACGATTTCACCCCCCACATCCTGAAAAACCTGGAGCACCTGGGGATTGATGCGCTGATCCCGATCGGGGGGGACGACACCCTGAGCTACGCAGAACGGCTTAACCGCGAGGGGGTTCCCATCGTGGCGATACCGAAGACCATGGACAACGACGTCTTCGGCACCGACTACTGCATCGGGTTTTCCACCGCGGTGACCAGGAGCGTCAACTTCATTCACAACCTGCGCACGAGCGCCGGTTCCCACGAGCGCATCGCGGTGGTCGAGCTATTCGGGCGCAATTCCGGGGAGACTTCGCTCATCTCGGCGTACCTGGCCGGCGTGGACCGCGCGCTCATCTCCGAGGTCCCCTTCGATGTCGAGCGGCTCTCCGCGCTTTTGCAGGAAGACAAGCAGGGGAACCGGAGCAACTACGCCATGGTGACCATCTCGGAAGGGGCGTCAATGGTGGGGGGGCAGATCGTCGAGTACGGCCAGGAGGACGCCTACGGTCACAAAAAGCTCGGCGGGATCGGCGTCGTCATGAGCGAGGCGGTGAAAAAGCTCACCGGCTCCCATATCATCTACCAGCAGCTCTCTTATCTCATGCGCAGCGGAGCGCCGGACTCGCTCGACCTCATGGTCGCGTACAACTACGCCAACATGACCATGGATCTTATCGGCGAGGGGATGTCCGGGCGCATGGTCGCCATGCAGGGGGGGACCTACCGGCACATCCCGATCAGCACCATCATGCAGGGGGAGAAGCGGGTGGACGTGGCGGAGCTGTACGACACGACGGAGTATCGCCCCAAGGTGCGGCATGTGCTCGGCAAGCCGATGTTCCTTTACTGAGGGGCTTTGGGAAATGCCGGTGAAGCGCGTGAGTGTTGCCTCGAAGCAGTGAGCCGGCCAAACGTTCCCCCTTTGCGAAGGGGGGACAGGGGGGATTTGCTTTTTGAACCTTTACTGAAAAGGGTGCGTGATGATCGAGATCGACGGGAGTATGGGCGAAGGGGGAGGGCAGGTGCTCAGGAGCGCGCTGAGCCTTGCCTGTCTCACCGGCCAGGGTTTTCGCATCTTCAACGTCAGGAAGAACCGCGAGAAGTCCGGCCTCATGCGCCAGCACCTGATGGCGGTACAGGCGGCGGCGCGCATCGCCTCGGCCAACGTAGCCGGTGACCGCCTAGGCTCTCCCGAACTCAGCTTCCTTCCCGACGGCATCGCGCCGGGCGAATACAGCTTCGACATCGGGACGGCAGGAGCGGCTACCCTGGTGTTGCAGACCTTGATCCCGCCGCTTGCCTCGGCACGAAAGACAAGCCGCGTCATGGTGACCGGCGGCACTCACGTCCCATTCAGCCCCTCCTGGCACTATTTCTCGGAGATATTCTGGCCATGCATCGAGACGCTCGGCGTGCAGGGCGAGCCTCTTTCCCGCTCCTTCGGCTTTTATCCAAAAGGGGGAGGGCGGATCGGCTGCGCCATCGAGCCGGAGACGGTACCGGCTCCCATGACCGCGATGGAAAGGGGAAAACTCACCGGCATCCGCATCGTCTCCGCGGTCGGAAACCTTCCCAGGAGCATCGCGGAGCGGCAGCTTCAGTCTGCGCTTTTGGTCATGCGCGGGAAGGTGGAGAGGGGCATTCCCATGGCCATCGAGGTGATCGAACCGCAGGTGTTTGGCCAAGGGACCTTCCTCTTCATCAAGGGGGAGTACGAGCGTGGCACCGCCGGTTTCACCGCGCTCGGCGAGCGGGGCAAACCGGCTGAACAGGTGGGGAGCGAGGCCGCGCTGGAGTTTCTGGCACACCACGAAAACGGGGCGCCTATCGACCCGCATCTGGCCGATCAACTCGTCATCTACCTAGCCCGTGCCCGCGGCAGGTCGGTTTTCCGCACCTCGCGCATCACCCGGCACCTCACCACCAACCTGAGCGTCGCCGGACTTTTCCTGGAGCTTTCAAGCAGCGTCGACGGCCGCGAGGGGGAGCCCGGGACGGTGACTATCACTCCGACCGTTCCGAACGATTGAACAAGAAAAGGCGGCCTCGCGGCCGCCTTTTCTTTGTTCTCATCTGGCGATGATCTCTCGCAGACGCTACCCTAGTATCTCTCGAAGCCCGCCTGCAGCAGACTCTCGTTGGCCGCCATGTCGAGGCTTACCCCCGGGTACTCCCGCACCTGGACGCCTGCGTGCGTGAGTTTCTGGGTGTTCTCCTTCCGCAACGCCTGCTGCTTCGCGGCCGCCGGCCTCCTGACCTGCTGTTCTCCACCTGCTCCCACATTGAAGAAGGCGATGGTAGTCTGCAGCTGTTCCGCCTGGGAGGCGAGTTCTTCCGCCGTCGACGCCATCTCCTCGGAGGCGCCGGCGTTTTGCTGGATTACCTGGTCCAGTTGCTGTATGGCGCGGTTGATCTGCTCCGCTCCGGAGTCCTGCTCCTTGCACGCAGCCGAGATCTCCTGTACCAGTTCCGCGGTCCTGTGGATGTCGGGAACGAGCGCCTGCAACAGGTTCCCGGCGTGTTCGGCCACCTCCACCGAGGTGAGCGACAGATCGCCGATCTCCCCGGCCGCCTTTTGGCTTCGCTCCGCGAGCTTTCTCACCTCGCTTGCCACCACCGCGAAACCCTTGCCGTGTTCGCCGGCGCGCGCCGCCTCGATGGCCGCGTTCAGCGCGAGCAGGTTCGTCTGACGCGCGATCTCCTCTATGATCGATGTCTTCGAAGCGATCTCCTTCATGGCCGCCACCGTTCTCGCCACCGCCTTGCCGCTTTCGCTCGCGTCGCCCGCAGATTTCACCGCTATCTTCTCGGTCTGCATCGAGTTGTCGGCGTTCTGGCGGATGTTCGAGGTCATCTGCTCCATCGAGGCGCTCGCCTCCTCGGCGCTCGCCGCCTGCTCGCTTGCCCCCTGCGACATCTGCTCCGAGGTGGCGCTCAACTCCTGGCTGCCGGTGGTCACGTTGTCGGCGGCATGTTTCACGTCGCGCACCACCCGGGTCAGGCTCTGCACCATGTTGGAAAGCGCCTGCATCAGTCCGTCGTTCTCCGAACGCTGCTTCACCTCGAGGAGAAGGTTGCCGTCGGCGATCTCGCGGGCGAGCCTGGTGGCGTCGTTGTTCGCGTCGATCAGGAGGTTCAGGCTGTTCTTGATGTCGTTGAAGTCGCCGTAGTAGGTCTCGGTGATCTTCTCTGGGATATCCCCCTTGGAGATGCGCTCGAGGTTACGGGAGGTGACGTCGATCGGCTGGACGAACGCCTCTATGAGCCGGTTCTGCCCCGCGATCAGCTCCCCCCATGCCCCCTGGAACTGATCCGCGTCGCCGCGCGCCGCGAGTTTTCCTTCGCGTATCGACTGGATCAGCTCGTTCATCGCCCCGCTCATCCTTCCGATGGTGGCGATCATGACGGAGAGGTTCTTGCCCATCAGGTCGTGCTCCGACTTCTGGCTGACCTGGACGGTGAGGTCGCCGTGCGCCACCCGCTCGGCGGCCATGGACGCCTCTTTTATGTTGTCCGCCATGTTCCTAAAGGAGCGCGCCAGGGTAGCGATCTCGTCTTTGCCCTCGGTATCGATTACCACCTCGACGTCACCGAGTGCAAGGCGGTCGGCGCAGGCCGACAGGGCGCTTATCGGGCGGCTTATGCTGCGGGTGATGCAGAAGGCGATCACGCTGCCGATTGCGATGGCGAGGAAGGCGAGCGAAACGGCGAAGGTGCGAGCGTTGGAGGAGACCTTTACCGCCGCCAGGTAGCGATCGTCTATTCCCTGTTCCTGGTATTTTACAAGTCCGTCGAAGGCGGTCTGGATCGCCGCGCAAAGAGGTGCCCCCTCCTTGTCGAAGACGGCAGCCGCGCGGGAGCTGTCCCCAGCCATGGCGAGGTCGATGGCCTGGTTGTTCGCCTTGCGCGCGTTGTCGAGGGACTGTTTCGCCTTAGCGATCAGCGCCTTTCCCTGGTCGGTCTGCTCCAGCTTCTCGAGCTGGTCCATGGCGGTCTTGTATTGTTGCCGCGTCACCTCGATCTTCTTGTTTTCCTCGCGCCGCGAGTCCTGGTCCGAAGCCAGGACCATGCTCTGGATGCTTGAGACGATGGCGGTTACGTTCTTAGAGGCCTCGTTGGCCAGCTTGATCTTGGCATAGTCCCTCTTCACGATGGTCTCCATGCCGCGGTCCATTCTGAGCATCCCGAAGACGCTGATGGCACCGATGGCAAGGAGCAGCAGAAGGATAATGCCAAAACCGACGCTCAGTCGTACACCGATCTTCATGTCCTGGATCTTCATACCTTTCTCCTGTTTTACTTTTTCGTGTATTTGCGCTGTCAGGTATAAAACCCGACCGGGTGAGCTTTGGCAAAGGAAACTCTTTAAGTGACGAGCTGTATAACCTATCGTCAGTATTGTCGGCGGCTTAAGTGTATACGACAAAATAAGTAAGGAAAAATGTGCAAGCGATGAAGATGTTCGGTTTTATCTCAGAAGGTTCTTGTTTTATGAGAGCGACTGCAGGACTTGAACAGAAATGGGGTCAGATGAGGGTGGCGAGCTGGTCGATCAGAGGGAGCTGGCTGGGGAGGATCTTCTCTCTTGCGGCGGCGAAATCGAACCACGCGGCGCGGTCGACTTCCGGGAAGGTGGCTTCTTTTCCGGAGCGGGGCGGCCACTCCATGGTGAAGGTGTTGCTGACGATGAGTTCCGGATCGCAGTCGCCGGTGAAAGCCCATGCCTGCACCAGCTTTCCCCCCGCCTGCCTGATCTCGGCAAGTTCAAGAAAGGGGCCGGTCGCCTCGAGCCCGGTTTCCTCGAGGAATTCACGTCGCGCCGCCTCGAGAGGGTCTTCTCCTTCCGGGTACTCACCTTTGGGGATGCACCAGGCGCCGGCGTCCTTTTTCGCCCAGAAGGGGCCGCCGGGGTGGACGAGCAGCACTTCCGCTTTTCCTTCGCGGAATCGGTACATGATCAGTCCGGCGCTTCGCTTCGCCACCGGCTAGAACGCCTGTCCGCGCGGCAACTGCCACCCCTTGACGATGGCGGTGACCCTGATGGCGATCACGGTGAGGGCGGAGACGGTCAGGTTGATAGGGGTGGGGACTGCGGTGTGGTGCAGGAAATAGAAGAGGGCGCCGCCCACCACGCAGGCCGAAGCATAGATCTCGCGCTGTAGGATGAGCGGGATCTCGTTGCTCAGGGTGTCGCGCACGAGCCCCCCGCAGGTTGCGGTCATGACCCCCATGATGATCGCCCCCATGAGCCCCAGGTTGAAATGGAGCGCCTTGGAGGTGCCGATGACGAGGAAGGTGCCGAGACCGAGTGCGTCCAGAAGGAGCATGGCGCGGTTCATCTTCTCGAAGCTTGTGGGGGTCATGAAAACGATCACCGAGGCGGCGACGGCGAGGTAGAGATAGAGCTCGTTTTTGAAGCAGAAGGGGGGAGTGTCGTTCAACAGCACGTCGCGGATGACGCCGCCACCGGTGGCGGTGACGATGCCTAAGACGATGACGCCCAGGAGGTCCATGCCGCGGCGCACGCCGGCAAGTGCGCCGGAGGCGGCGAAGGCGACGGTCCCCAGGAGGTCGAGGGCGTAGATGATCGCTTGCTGGTCCATATAAAGAGCGGTTCTCCTTCGGAATTTGCGACGCTGCGCTTGGGGCTACTCCTCGGTCTCCTCGTCGTGCTGCCCGGGCGCCTGGTAGTCCTCGACGTCATGCCAGAAACGGTGCTGCAACTCCTTCATGAGCGGCTCGAGGCTCTTGCGGTCCGCGGCGCTTATGGTGATAGCGCCGTACTTGCGCGTTAGCTGCCGCACCTTCATGAAGGCGAGGGGATCTCCCTTCTTCAGCTCGGGGAGGAGGTCCATCTTGTTGAAGACGAGCAGCATCGGCTTCTGGCTCAACTCCAGCTCGGCCAGGATGGTGTTCACCTGGTTGATCTGCTCCTCCATGCGCGGGTTGGAGCAGTCCACGAGATGGATGAGAAGATCCGCGTCCTTCAACTCCTCCAGGGTCGCCTTGAAGGCCCCCATGAGCGACTTCGGGAGGCTTCTTATGAAGCCGACCGTGTCGGTGATGATCACCTCGCGGTCCATAGGGAAGCGCAGGCGTCGCGAGGAGGTGTCTAGGGTGGCGAAGAGGAGGTCCTCGGTGAATACCTCGCTCTTGGTCATCGTGTTCAGCAGGGTAGACTTGCCCGCGTTCGTGTACCCCACGATGGAGATGATGGGGATCCCGGCTTTCACCCGCTTCTGGCGCCGCTGGTAGCGCCCGTTCGAGAGCTCCTTCAGCTCGCGCTCGAGGTGCGCTATCCGGTCGCGGATGCGGCGGCGGTCGATCTCCAGCTTGGTCTCGCCGGGGCCGCGCCCGCCGATCCCCCCCATGAGCCGCGACATCTGCACGCCGCGCCCGGAGAGGCGCGGCATGAGGTACTTTAACTGGGCGAGTTCCACCTGGACCTTGCCGTCCTGCGTTGTGGCGCGCCGGGCGAAGATGTCGAGGATGAGCTGGCTGCGGTCGATGACTTTCAGTTCGGTGAGCTCCGAGATGGAACGTACCTGGGTGGGGGAGAGCTCCTGGTCGAAGACGAGCATGGTCGCGCCGAACTGCAGCGCCTTGATCACCACCTCGCGGATCTTCCCCTCGCCTAAGAGGTAGCGCGGGTTGAACTCCTTGGGACGCTGGATGACGGTGTCGAGGACGCCGACCCCGGCGGTGCGGGCGAGCTCCTTCAGCTCCTCTACGGAATCGACCGCCTCCTCGAGCGGGCGCTGGGTGACCGAGATGAGGATGCCGCGCTCCTCGCCGGTCCCCACCACCTTCCCTTCCTTGAGGCCGCGCTCCATGGTCTGTTCGAGGGTCTCCACGAAGCTGCGGAATTCGAGGTCGAACTTCTGGAAGGGGACCGAGGCCTCGACATGGTAGGGGAGGGTGCCGCCGTTGGGCGGGGTGAGCGCCGCGGTCTGGATGGAGAAGCGGTCCGCGTTCTGGGTGAGCTGCAGCGCGGCGATCAGGTCCAGGCGTAAAAGCGAGAGGTCGGTGAGGTCGTCGTCGGTGAGCGTCTCACCCTTTAGGTGCGTGTGCACGAGGCGCACCCCGCGCAGAAGCCTCCTGCCGAGCGGGTACTCGTCGAGGGCCGGGATCATGATGCCCCGCTCGTCCCCGATCACTACGTAGGCGACCTCGCCGATACGGCTGATGAGGACGCCCAATTGACGCCGGATTTCCAGCGAGATGTCGGAAAGCTCGCGGGCAAGCTCCAACGAGATCACCTCGCCTGGCTTGACCCGGCGGCGGTACAGCCTCTCCAGCCTCTTAACCTGGCTTGCTTTTAGTCCTGTCAGATTACCGTGCAGTCCTTTGATGGCGCGCCTCCGCTACATTCCGATGATGTTGTAGCCGCAGTCGACGAAATGGATCTCGCCGGTGACCCCGCTTGCGAGCGGGCTGGCGAGGTAGAGGACGGAGTTGCCGACCTCCTCCTGGGAGATGTTGCGCCTAAGCGGCGCCTTGTCCGCCACGTGACCGGCGATTTGGCCGAAACCGCCGATGCCGGCGGAGGCGAGCGTCCTCAGGGGACCGGCGGAGACCCCGTTCACCCTGGTGCCGTCCGGGCCCATCGCCTCGGCGAGGTAGCGCACCGTAGCCTCGAGGGCCGCTTTGGCGACCCCCATGACGTTGTAGCTCGGGAAAACCTTCTGCGCGCCGTAGTAGGTCATGGCGACGATGCTGCCGTCGCGCCCCTGCATGAGCGGAGCCGCTTCGCGCGCCATGGCGATCAGCGAGTAGGTGCTGATGTCGAGTGCGGTTTGGAAGCCCTCGCGGGTGGTGTTAAGGAAGGAGCCTTTCAGTTCCTCTTTGTTTGCGAAGGCGACGGAGTGGACCAGGATGTCGAGCCCTCCCCATGCCTCGCGGATCTCGCCGAACAGCCGGGAAAGTTCCTCGTCGCTGCGCACGTCGCAGGGAAGAACCAGTTTGCAGTCCAATTTTTCCGCGAGCGGCATCACCCTCTTGGCGACCGCCTCGCCCGCGTAGGCGAGGGCTATCTCGGCTCCCTCGCGGTGCATCGCCTCCGCCGTGGCCCAGGCGATGCTCTTGTCATTGGCGACCCCGAAGATGAGCGCCTTTTTCCCTTCCAGTAAACCCATGGAATCTCCTTGCAAAATCGCGCAGCAGATTAGACTTCTCTACTCTGCGGGCGAACGTATAGCGGCCCATAATAATGAAAAAAGCGGGGGTTGGCAAGCGATATGACTGTTTCTTAAGGAGGCGGAAGTGGAGCGTTGAGCCGGTCGCGGCACGCCTGGTGCGGGCAATGGGCGGTGAGGAGTTACTGCCGAAGCCGCTATGCTCCCTCCCCCACCTTCGGGCGAAGCCCCGGAGGGGGAGGGTTGGGATGGGGGGACGTGGGAAGCGGAGGTGTCGGTCCCTTAGCTGCTACAGTTGCCGGTTGATCGAATCCTCTTCCTTCTCGATGGTCACCTCGCGGGTCTCCCTGACGGACTGCTCGATCGATTTCAGGCGCCGGTCCATATCTTCGAGCATGGCGACGGCGCGGTCCACCCGTCCCTTGATGTTGAAGATCACGAAGGGGAGGATGAACCAGATCACGACCAGGAAGAAGCCGATGATGCTCATCATCATCATGAATCCGCCGAAGATTTCCATAGGACCCCCGTTTAGGAAGGGATGGTGCTGCATTGTGCCTGCTCCAGTGCCCGGGCGAGTTGATCCGGACAGGATGTATCGCCCTGGCAGGCGATCCCCTTGAGGCGCTCGATGGCCTCGGTCACCGCCATGCCGCGAACGAGTGCGGCCACCGCCTGGGTGTTGCCGGCGCATCCGTCCACGAAGCGGGTCGAGACGATGACGCCGTCTTCGATCTCTATGTCTATGCGGGAAGCGCAGCTCCCGGAAGTCTTGTAGCTTACCTTCATTCCTGTTGCCTCTCCTTTTACAGCACAAATGATATATGCGCGGCAACGCGCGCGGCGCATCTTCGTCCCGGCCATATATGCCTAACTTTGGTGAAAAGTCAATCGGGGATAGTCAGCGCTTCGGCAAGGGTGAGCCGTTCCGGGCCCGGATGTTCCTGTAAAAATAGAGCGTTGACCGTGGCGAGCATGGTGTTCAGCCGTTCCAGGTCGATGACCGCACTCCCCGGGATGCTGGGAAGCCCCTGGAAGTTTTCTGGACAGAAGTCGACCGACCTCTCGCCTTCGCGTTCGAGCAGAAGCGGCAGACCGTGGGTGCGGCAGATGATCGGGCGTGCATGATAGAGAAGGCAGAGACCGTCGTGGAGTAGCGGGCAGGGGGAGCTCTCGTCCGAGTGCGCTGCCTTCGAGCGGATCAGCGCGGCTTTCTCCGGGGGAAGTTCACGGAGCGCCTCTCTGAGTGCTGCGGCCTCGACGGCGAAGATGGAGAGATGGCGGCAGCAGGCGTCGCATCCGGCACGACAGGCGATGTGGTCGCCAAGGGCGGAGAAGGTGCGGTCGCACAACTCGTCCACGCGCGCGACCAGGGCACGGTAGTTCGCAAGTCCGGACATCTATTACTCGGCGCCGCGCAGGCTCTTGCTGAACTCTTCCATGAGTTGCTTGTTCAGGTAGAAGTAGGGCTTTTCGATGGTGCCGCTGAAGCCGAAGGTCTGGTAATTCATCATCACCGGATCATCGGTGCGGCCGCTTGAGACGTATCCCTTGGCGTCCGGGTCGATATCCAGCAGGAGTTTCATCGCCTCCTGCCCACCCATGCCACCGGGAATATTGAGGTCCAGGATGACGGCTGCGAAGGCGTCCCCTGACTGGTGCCGTTCGCGGTACAGTTCCACGGCCTGCGCTCCGTCATTCGCGAACTCGACTTCGAAACCGTAACGTTTGAGAGTTTCGCCCGCGACGAATCTCACCATTTCGTCGTCGTCCATGACTAATACTTTGGCCGCTCGCGTTTCATTTCCCATAGTAAGTTACCCTGGTTAGCCCGTTGTTAAGATGGCGCAGACGTGCTATTAATCTATAGCCGGTATGTTAGGAACTGGCAAGCGACTTTTTTAATAAAGCTATCAAATCTGCTGAAGGAGAATCAAATGGCCAAGGTGAAGTCGCCGGTGACCGCCGCCATCAGGGTTTTGCGACAGGCTGGAGTGTCATTCGGCGAGCACCCGTATCAATACGAGGAGAAGGGGGGCACCGCCGTCTCGGCGCGTGAGCTGGGCGTTGAGGAACACTGCGTCATTAAGACCCTCATCATGGAAGACGAGAGCAAGGCCCCGCTGGTGGTGCTGATGCACGGCGACCGCCAGGTCTCGACCAAGGAGCTGGCGCGCGCCATCGGCGCCAAGAGTGTCGCTCCGTGCACCCCCGACACCGCCAATCGCCATTCCGGGTACATGGTAGGGGGGACCTCCCCCTTCGGAACCAGAAAGCAGATGCCGGTCTACGTCGAAGAGACGATCCTCGAGCTGCCGCTTATCTATATAAACGGTGGACACCGCGGTTTCCTGGTCTCCATGCCTCCCGCTGAGCTGGTGCGGGTACTGAAACCGGTAATCGTAAAGGTGGGGATCTAGCCGTGAGAGGCGATCTCGCCGCAGCCTTTAGTGAGGGTGCCGCGCTGCTCGCCGCCGCCCAGGCCTTGGTGGTAACCGCCGGGGCCGGCATGGGAGTCGATTCCGGCCTCCCTGATTTCCGGGGGGACACCGGCTTCTGGCGCGCCTACCCACTTTACGAAAGGCTCGGCATCAGTTTCGTTGACGCCGCCAACCCCGATCACTTCGAACACGATCCCGCCTTCGGATGGGGCTTTTACGGGCACCGCACCAATCTCTATCGGGATACCATTCCCCACACCGGGTTCACACTGCTCCTCGAATGGGCCGCACGTTACCGGCTCGATTTCTTCGTTGCCACCTCCAACGTGGACGGGCAGTTCCAGAAGGCGGGCTTTGCCGAAGAGAGCATCCTGGAATTCCACGGCTCCATCCACCACCTGCAGTGCACCCGTCCCTGCTCGGAGCGCATCTGGGACAACCGCGAGACCTTCCGCATCGACGAAGCGACCATGCGTTCGGACCACGTCCCGCTTTGCCCCCGCTGCGGCAGCGCCGCGCGCCCGAACATCCTCATGTTCGGCGACTACGCCTGGGTAGGGGAGCGCACGAGACGCCAAGAGGAGCGCTTCCGTCAGTTTCTCTCCAGCCAGTCGGGAAAGCGCATCGTCGTCGTGGAACTGGGCGCCGGTACCGCGATCCCCACCGTACGCGCCGCGAGCGAGCGGATCGGCGCGCTTTCCGGCGCACGCGTCATCCGCATCAACCCGCGCGAGCCGCAGATCCAAAGACCTCACCTCTCTCTTCCCTGCGGGGCGCTCGAAGGGCTCTCCGGTATCGAGGATGCGCTGAGCGGCGCACGCGGCTGAACATTCCCCCCTTTGCGAAGGTCCGTCAGGAAGTTCTGGGGAACGCGAAGTGCAGCTGCCTACGAAACGCTGCACTTAGGCCCTGACGCTCCCCCCTTTGCGAAAGGGGGACGGGGGGATTTGCTTTTGTCCCACAGTTGATTCCCTCAAGGAAGTGAGTAAGTACGTTGTTTTATTTAAATGCAGCGTTCGCGGGGGGATTTGCTCTTGTTGGCACACCCTGACCCTAGCCAAATCCTTTTCCATTTTCGGCCGCTCAATCCTCGTTTTTCCGTATACGCCCGTCATAAAAAACCCTTGCGTTTTAAATTCTTAGTTGTTAGTATGCACAATTTTTAGGCAGACAAGGAAGTTTTAAGATATGCAAAAGACGGTGGCCATCGGCTCCCTTACCTTGAAGAATCGGGTATTTCTGGCCCCAATGGCCGGTATCACCAACCTTCCCATGCGCATCATCGCGCGCGGGGAGGGGGCTTCGCTCACCTTCACCGAGATGGTGAGCGTGAACGGCCTGACCCGTGAAGGGCAAAAGAGTTTCGAGCTGTTGAAGACCACACCCGAAGACCGTCCCATCGGGATGCAGCTCTTCGGGGACGAACCGGAGATGCTGGCCGAGGCCGCGCGTCTGGTCGAGGGGTACGGCGAGCTGATCGACATCAACATGGGGTGTCCGGTCAAGAAGGTCGTCGGTACCGGTGCCGGCAGCGCGCTCATGAAGGACCCGCTCAAGGTGGCGCGCATCGTAAAAAGCGTGCGCAAGGCGACCGCGCTTCCCTTCACCATCAAGATCCGCACCGGCTGGGTCTGCGGCGATGACACCTTCCTCGAGGTTGGCAGGATCGCCCAGGAAGAGGGTTGCGACGCCATCACCCTCCATCCTAGAAGCCGGGCCCAGATGTTCGAGGGAACAGCCAACTGGGACAAGATCGGCGAGCTTAAGAGCGCCGTTACCATCCCGGTGATCGGCAGCGGCGACCTCTTCAGCGCGGACGATGTGGTCCGCATGCTTGATAAGACCGGCTGCGATGCGGTCATGGTGGCTCGCGGTGCCATGGGAAACCCGTGGCTCTTCCGCGAGGCGCTGGCCCTTTTGGCAGGTGAGGAGCCGGTGCCGCCGACGGTGGCGGAACGTCTCGCGCTGGCCCGTAGGCACTTTGAACTCTTCGCCGAGTTCGCAGGGGGCAGAGTGGCCCTGATGGAGATGCGCAAGCATCTGTCGTGGTACTCCAAGGGGCTTCCGGGCGCCGCGCAGTTTCGTGCTGCGGTGAACCGGATCGAAAGTGCTGCCGAACTTGTCGGGGCGATGGAGGAGTTCTTTAATGGCTGAGCGGCTGGAGAACTATTACGCGAACGTGGTCGACAGTGTGGGCGACGGCGTTATCGTGCTGGACAACACCGGCGCGGTGACCCTCATGAACCCCGCTGCGGAGGAGCTGGCCGGCGTCTCGAAGCGCCAGGCCATGGGGAACCTGTTCAGCGATATCTTCAAGGATGACGCCGCCCTGAACGAACTGGTGGCGAAGACGGTCGCGACCGGGATGTCCGTCGCCGACCACGAGAACATAGTGCTGAAGCGCTCCGGGAGGGTGACCCCGGTAGGCACGAGCACCTCCCCGCTATTGAGTTCCTGCGGCGAGAGGATCGGCACGGTCGTTCTTTTGCGTGACCTGACCAACGTGCGGGAGCTGGAGAGCGCGGTGCGCCAGGCGGACCGTCTTTCCTCCCTCGGGGCCCTGGCCGCGGGACTTGCCCACGAGATCAAGAACCCCCTCGGCGGGATCAAGGGGGCGGCCCAGCTCTTGGAGATGGAGTTTCCCGACAACGAGGACCTGCGCGAATACGTGCGGGTCATGTTGAAGGAAGTGCATCGCGTCAACCTGATCGTCGAGGAGCTCCTGGGGCTTGCCTCGCCTGGGCGGCTCAAGCTCGGGAAGGTGAACCTGCATAGGGTGCTCTCCGATATCGTGCTGCTGCAGAAAAACGCCTGCGAGGGGAAGGAACTCTACCTGCAGCAGTATTTCGACCCGAGCATCCCCCCGATTCTGGGCGACGAGTCCCTGCTTACCCAGCTCTTCTTGAACCTGATCAAGAACGCGATGGAGGCTGTCGGAACCGGTGGCGTGGTAAAGGTAACGAGCCGTGTCCTTGCCGACTACGCCATGACCCAGAAGGGAGAGCGGCGTGCGCGCATGGTCGCCATCGACATCTCCGACAACGGCCCCGGGATTCCGCCGGACGTCCTGAAGGACATGTTCACCCCGTTTTTTACCACGAAGTCGCAGGGGACCGGTCTCGGACTTGCCATCTGCCAGAAAATCGTCTCCGAGCATCGGGGCATGATCCGTGTCGATTCCGACCCCGCGCGTGGCACCGTCTTCACCGTGATGCTGCCGCTCATTCAATGAAAACGTTCAACGTTCAACGTTCAACGTTGACAGAAGGCTGAGACGTTAATTCTACTTCCGCGTTTTACGTTCCACGTTGAGAGCAATGTCGCTTTTGACGGGGAGCGTGAAATGACTTTTTCACTTTCGACCCGCTTTACGTTTCTTGTGTGCGTCTGGTTAGAAGCAGCGCTGCTTCGAGTTTTCACCTAGAACGTGGAACGTTGAACGTTGAACGGTCTTTAGGAGTTTCCATGTCCATTAATAACATCCTCGTGGCTGATGACGAAGAGAGCATGCGCTGGGTCCTTTCCAAGGCCCTGAAAAAGAAAGGCTTCAACGTCGAGCTCGCAAAAGACGGCAACGAGGCGCTCAAGCTCATCAAGGACAACAACTACGACCTGGCGCTCATCGACATCAAGATGCCGGGCGTGACCGGCCTCGAGCTTTTGGACCGGGTCAAGGAGGAGCGCGCCGACCTCATGGTGGTCATCATGACCGCGGAAGCGAGCATGAAAAACGCCGTCGAGGCGATGAAGCGCGGCGCCTATGACTACCTAACCAAGCCCTTCGACCTGAGCGTCGTCGACGCGGTGGTGGAGAAGGTGAGCCGGGCCCGCGAGATGACCTCCCAGGTCTCCCTCCTGAAGGAAGAGCTCGCGGACCGCTACCAGCTCGAGAAGACCATCATTGGCAACTCCCCCGCCATGCGCGAGGTGTACAAGACCATCGGCAAGGTGGCCCCCTCCGACGTCACCGTGCTGGTGCAGGGTGAATCGGGGACCGGCAAGGAGCTCATCGCCCGCGCCATCCACTACAACTCTAAGCGGCTGGGCAAGCCGTTCGTGCCGCTCAACTGCGCCGCGATCCCGAAGGAGCTTTTGGAGAGCGAGCTCTTCGGTTTCGAGAAAGGGGCCTTCACCGGCGCGACCGAGCGCAAACTAGGCAAGTTCGAACAGGCCAACGGCGGGACCATCTTCCTCGACGAGATCGGGGACATGCCCATCGACCTGCAGGCGAAGATCCTCAGGGTGTTGCAGGAGCGCGAGATCACCAGGACCGGCGGCAACCAGAGCATCCCGGTAGACGTGCGCGTCGTGGCGGCGACCAACCAGGATCTGGAGGAGAGCGTCCGGAACAAGCAGTTCCGCGAAGACCTCTACTACCGCCTCAACGTGATCCCGATCCAACTCGTGCCGCTGCGCGACCGTAAGGAGGACATCCCGCTCCTCGTGCAGTACTTCCTGAACAAGATCTGCGCCGAGCTGGAGGCGCCGCTCAAGCGCTGTTCCGCCGACGCCGTGAAGCTTCTCACCGGCTACAACTGGCCCGGCAACATCCGCGAGCTGGAAAACACCATCAAGAGGGCCGTGATCCTGTCGCCGGACCCGCTGCTGGTCGCCTCCGATTTCCCGGGGCTCAGGAGCCGTCCGAGCGAAGGGAAGGGGGAAGAGCTGTCCCTTGAGGGGATCGTCGATCTGAAGCTGCGCACCTGCTTTACCAACATGGAGAAGATGGAGAGCGGCGACGTGCACGCCATGGTGCTGGAGCAGGTGGAGCGCCCGCTGATCCGTTTCGTGCTGGAGAAGACACGCGGCAACCAGGTGAAGGCCGCCGATATCCTCGGCATCAACCGCAACACCCTGAGAAAGAAGATCACTGAGCTCGGTATCGAACTGCGCAAGGATTAGCAATAAAGAGTAACCTCAACCCGCTTAAAGGAGGCTGCCGTGACCCTGATGGAGAGATTCTTTCTGGAGAAAGAGAGCGCACAACTCGTAGTCGTGGACGTACAGGACAAGCTCTGCCGCGCCATGGACGAGAAGGTGCTTGGGAAACTGACGGGCAACATCTCGATCCTGCTCGATGCGGCGGCCGAACTGGGGATTCCTGCCCTTGCCACAGAGCAGTACGTGAAGGGGCTGGGGGAGACCGTTCCCTCACTGAAGGAGAAGCTCTGCACCCCGAGCCTGGAGAAGATGACCTTTTCCTGCTGCGGCGGGGAGGGGTTTCTTGAGACGCTGGAGAAAAACGGCAGGCGCCAGATCATCCTGACCGGGATGGAGACGCACGTTTGCGTGCTGCAGACAGCGCTCGAGCTTTTGTCGCGCGGCTACGTGGTGCACCTCGTCGTGGACGCGGTGATGAGCCGCAAAAAGCAGAACTGGGAGACCGCGCTGCAGACCATGACCCAGGCCGGTGCGGTGATGACCTCGACGGAATCGGTCCTCTTCCAGCTTTTGCGGGTGGCGGGCACCGAGGAGTTCAAGAAGCTTTCTAAGCTCGTGCGGTAGGCGGCAGCGTGCTGACGTAGTTGTCGATCCGCTGCCGGTCGATTTCGGAGATGTCGACGAACTGGATGCCGAACCCCTCGTCGATAGTGGATTTCTTGCGGGCTTTCGTGGTGTTGAGCCAGGCGACGCGTCCCTTGGCCTGGACGATGGTCCCCACCGGCTCGGGAAGAACGAAGATCAGCTCCAGCATGGTGTCGAGCTCTAGGTCCACGTCGGCTGCGAGGTATAGGCCGTTTTGGCTCAGGTTGATGCAGTAGCCGGAGAGGGTGAGGTTGAAGGCGCGGAACTTGACGTTGATGCGGCAGCTCCCCCTCCTGTCGCGGCGGTCCACGGCAGGTAGCAGGTTGCGGGCCGCCTCAAGGAAAATCATGCGATCCAGCGGTTTGGTGAGCACATCGTCGCAACCTGCCTCGAGGCAGAGCTGACGATCGGCCTCCTTCCCTTCAGAGGCGATGAGAATCACCGGACTGGAGAGATGGGGGTCTTTTTTTATGGCGCGGCAGCACTCGGCGCCGTTCATGATAGGCATGTGCAGGTCGATGACCACCAGGTCCGGATGTTCCTGACGGCAGATGCGCAGGGCGTCCTCGCCGTTTCTGGCTGTGGAGATGTCGACTGCCGAGAGGGAAAGGAAGTCCTTCTCGAGTTCCAGGAACATGCTTACATCGTCGACCAGCAGGACCTTGTGCGCCACGGGTGCTCCTTGTTCAAGTACAGGGGAATTTGAAAGGTGCAGTCTTGCGTTGAAGGTTTTTCGATGCCTTGGGACATGGAGTATAGCTGTCCACGCAGCACTGTATGAGCCCCAGCGTTCCCCCCTTTGCGAAGGGGGGCAGGGGGGATTTAGCCGCGGTTAGCTCAAGCATCCACTTAAGCCGCCGAGTCAAATCCCCCCAATCCCACTTTGCCAAACGGGGAAGCCGGCCCGAGCTGAAAACAGCCCGTGTCCAAATTACTTTTTCGCCAGGACCTTGGCAATCATGTCGTGGTTCAGCCAGAAGACCGGCGCCTTCGGCTCCCAAGAGCTGTTGAACATGAGCGCGCCCACGCCGGTGAACACGGCGCGTGAGAGGACGGCGCAGACGATCTCCTTCGGGTCGGCGTTCATGCCGATCAGCTCCGCCGAGGTGTTCAGCATGTACTCCTGCTGCGCGGGGCTGTTGTGCTGCGGCCAGCTGTCGAAATCGCGGGTGCTGGTGACGAGCTCGGAGGTGAGGTAGGTGTTGGCTATCTCCAGCAGCTGGTCGACGGTAGTACCCTCGCACAGCAGGGACTGGCACTCCGCGACGACCGAATCGACTCCTTCCTTTCTGAGCGCGCCCATGAGGGGATAGAGCGAGTTCTCGACGCCGAGGAAAAGGGCGCTCGAGTTGGTGAGTATTTCCGGACAGTTGTACACGGTCGCCTTGACCCCCTTCTCCCACGCCTCGATGGCGATGTCCTCAAGGCGGATCTTGGCCCACCCCTGCAGGTACGGGGTGTAGGACTGCCAGGTGCTGACGCCGTCGATGAGCACCGCGGTGCCGTGGTAGCCGTACGCCGCGTACGTCACCGGGAACTTCTCCCTGAGACCCGCGGTCGCGTCGATCAGGTAGCGGAAGGTATCCGCGGTCACCTCGTTGAAGCTCGCGTCGCACAGTTTCCCCATGTCGGAGTTCCAGAACGACTCGGAGGAGAGGAAGCGGTCGCCCTGTCCCTTGAAGAGCTTGTTCAGGATCGGCATGAAGACGCGGGCGCGCGGGATGCCGCCGGCCATGGTGTGCACCACGAGCAGGTTACACCCTGCGGGAAGCATCTTCTCGAGGTCGGCGACGACGGCCGCGAGATTTTTGCAGAAACGCTCGGTCCCTTTTTGCTTGGAATAGGCGATCTCGGAAGGATCGAGCTTGACCGAAGCGAAGTCGTCCGGCTTGACCCCCTTGAAGCGGTCCACCGGCGCCACGCCGTCCTTGCCCGGCTCCATGTCGAAGCCCGCCTCAAGCGGGATGTTGATGATCTTGCCGCCGAGGTTTTCCTCGGCCGTCGCCAGTTCCTCCGCGTTGAGCGCGCGCAGCGTGTTGTCCGCGTCGCGCCGCCCCACGGTGGCGCCGATGATGGTCATCCCCTTGGCCTTTGCCTCGTCCACGATGCCGTTTGCGTAGCCGCGACCGAACAGTTCGCCGCAAAGAAACAGTACGTCCCCTTCCTTGAATCCGGCCGTTGCCGGTACCTCGGTCATTGCATGGTATCTGCTCATTTGGTTTCCTTTCCTTGCGTAGTATGCTCCTCCCCGGATGGGGGAGGCGAGGAGGGGGGATCGATGCTTCGGACCGCTCCCACTCCCTGATCCTCCCCATCCCGGCCTTCGCCCACCTTAGGGCTTCGGCCCGCAGGCGGGGGAGGGAATCTGCTGAAGACTAATATTCTTCCCTGTTGCTTAGATTGTCGAAGCGGGTGAACTCGCCGCGGAAGGCGAGATCGACCGTGCCGATCGGGCCGCTTCTGTGCTTGCCGATGATGATCTCCGCCTTACCCTTCAGGTCCTCGTTCTCCTTGTCGTAGACCTCGCCACGGTAGACGAACATGATGATGTCGGCGTCCTGCTCGATGGCGCCCGACTCCCTCAAGTCGCTCATCATCGGGCGCTTGTCGGTTCTTTGCTCCAGGCCGCGGTTCAGCTGCGAAAGGGCGATCACCGGGATGCTAAGCTCCTTGGCGAGACCCTTGAGCGAGCGGGATATCTCCGATATCTCCTGCTGCCTCGATTCGCTGTTGGCGCCGCCGCGCATGAGCTGCAGGTAGTCGATCACGATGATGCCGATATCGTGCTCGGCCTTGAGTCGCCGCGCCTTGGAGCGGAGCTCCATGACCGAGATGGAAGGCGTGTCGTCGATGAAGATCTTGGAGTTGTGCAAGAGGCCGGCCCCTTTGATCAGCTTGGGCCAGTCGTTCTCCTGCAGGTGCCCGGAGCGCAAACGGGTGAGGTCGACGCGCGCGGCCGAGCACAAAAGCCTCTCCACCAGCTGCTCCTTGGGCATCTCCAGGGAGAAGATGGCGGCCGGGTACTTCTTGTCCGCGTCCACCGACGCGTACTGGGCGACGTTCAGGGCGAAGGTGGTCTTGCCCATAGCCGGGCGCCCCGCGATGATGACGAGGTCGCCGGCATGGAAACCGGCGGTCAGCTTGTCGAGGTCGGTGTAGCCGGTCGGGACGCCGGTGACGAGCTCCTTCTTCTCGTACAGAAGCTCGATGTTCTTGATGGTGTCCTTTAGGATGTCGCTGACCTTGTAGTAGGAAGGCTTCAGCTTGTTCTCGCCGATCTCGAAGATCACCTTCTGCGCCGTGTCGAGGAGGCTCTCTACCTCGACTTTGTCCTCGAACCCCTGGCTCACGATGTCGGTCGCCGCGGTGATGAGCTTGCGCGTGATGAACTTCTCCTTCACGATCTTGCAGTAGTAGGAGATGTTCGCCGCCATCGGGACGAAGTCGACCAGCGTGGCGAGATAAGCGCCGCCCCCTACCTCGTCGAGCTCCCCCTTCTTGCGGAGGATCGTGGTGAGCGTGATCAGGTCACACGGTTCGTTTCGCTCGTTAAGCTCGATCATGGCGCGCATGATCTTCCGGTGGCTCTCCCGGTACAGCTCGTCCGGGGTGAGCACCTCGAGCACGCGGTTTATCGCCTCGTTGTCCACCAGGATGCCACCCAGGATGGACATCTCGGCTTCGATGCTCTGGGGCGGCAGTTTTCTCATGTCAGCTTGGTTCATGCAGGTCCTCAAAAACAAAAAGCAAAAGCGGTGCGTCCCGGGCGGCTGGGCCGGAAGGAGGCGCCGGAGCCGGCTAGGCCCAAAGGCGGAATACTACCTGTTAGCGACGCTTGGGTCAACAAAATTAATGGTTTGCGGCAGGTTAGTCGTGGCGGTTTCGCACGCTATTACGGCGGGTTGCGCTCAGACACCGCACTCCTTCAGGAAGGCGAGCGATTTAAGTTCCCGATCCAGGTGCAGGTCGATGGCGGGGTTCAGGAGGAGGTCCGCCTCGCGCAGGAGGGGCTCGGGAAAGATTACGGCGCCGAAGCGTCCGGTCTGCATGGCACGGGCGAGGAGCAAGGCGGTCTCTTCCGACACGCCGCGGACGCGCAGATCGGGCTGGTATCCGAGGATCTTGAGGAGGTTCGCCGCGAAAAAACGCCGGTCCGAAGGGGAGGCCTGGGCTTCGTTCAGCCGTTCCAGGTAGCAGTAAAGCAGGCGGAAAAGGCGCGGGCTCGGCTCGTCTTCCGGGGTGAGGCGTTCGACGAGTTCGCAGGCGTAGGCGGCGCAGCCGATTCTATTCAGGTCGGCCCGGATGCCGGAGAAGACGTCGAGGATGTCCGCGCTGGAGAGGGTGGCGAGGCCGGTACCGGTGTGCAGTTGGAGTTTCAGGTGCGCGAACGGCTCGAGGGCGCCGGCGAAGCGTTTCTTGCTCCGCTTCGCCCCGCGCGCCACCCCCTGCATCTTCCCATGTTCCAGGGTGAACAGGGTGACGATGCGGTCCGCCTCCCCGAAGTCGGTGAGGCGCAGCACTATCCCTTCAGCCTCGGTATTTTTCATCGCCCGGAAGGTAACATGCGGTGGATGGGAGAGTCAATGGGGTCATACTCCTCCCCCTGGAAGGGGGAGGTTGGGAGGGGGGCGGCGGCTATTGCCCGCGAAGCCGGTGCATCAAAAGCCCCAGGTAGCGGTTCAGGGGATGACTTCTCGGGAGCGACTTGATGGGTGGGGTCCCGCGGGTGCCGCACCGGGCGAGTTCTGAGAGGAATTCCTGCCCGCCCCCCATCTGCACCCCTTTGCGCAGCGTCTCGAGCCCCTGCCCCTTTTCACCGCTCAGGATCTGGATGCGACCGAGGTTCAGGCGGATGCGCAGGTTATCGGGATCGTCTCTTAGCGCATTTTCCGCGAGCTTTTGCGCCGCGGAGAGGTCTCCTCCGCTCTTCGCCTGACTGAAGGCGAGGTCGGAGGCGGTTTGCGGGGAGTCCTCGATCGCCTGGGCCTGCCCGAAGCAGCAGCGCGCCAGGAAGTAGAGCTGGCGGTGCAGCGCCTCGATCCCCTTCTGGCGCAACTCCTCGACATCGCCCCCTTGTTCGAAACGGTCCACCTTTTCCATGACCAGGAAGGTGGTCGGTGGCGTTCCTTCCGTGAACTCCTCGCGGTGCAGCTCGGCGAACGAGCAGGGGGGCTGCGGGAAGTGCACGTCCCCCTCGTAACGGTCGTGTACCACGGTGAGGTAGATCCGCTGGCAAAGGGGGAGCGCCTCCCTGAACACCGCTTCACCCCCGCAGATGAAGAGCTCCTCGTCACCATCTGCCGCGGCGATCCCCTCCTGCAGCGTGCGCGCCACGATGATCCCTTCGGTCTTCCCCATGGTCCTGCTCACTACGATGTTCCTGCGCCCCTCCAGGGGATGACCTATCGATTCGAAGGTCTTTCTCCCCATGAGGACGGCATGCCCCATGGTCAGGTTGCGGAAACGGGCAAGGTCGGCGGGGATGTCCCACGGGAGCTTTCCGTCGACGCCGATCACCCTGTTGTCCGACATGGCCGCGATAATGGAGATGATCATGGGACCTCCAGTGCTACTTGAGTCGTCTTTAGCGCAGCGTCACCACGGTCACGCCGTCGCCGCCCTCAAAACGCTCGCCGGTGCGGAAGGATGAGACGAGGGGGTGGTCGGAAAGGAAGTTCCGCACTCCCTTCATGAGCGCGCCGGTACCCTTGCCATGCACCACGCGCACCTCTGACATCCGCTCGAGCGAGGCGTGGTTCAGGAAAGGTTCCAGTTCCCCGATTGCCTCTTCGACCCGCATGCCGAGGAGGTTTATGCTGCTTGCGGCCTCGGTCTGCTCCGCTTCCTGTTTGGCGCGCTGCTTCCGTACCTTCTTCGGCTCTTTTCCTTTGGGCTTTAACAGTGAAACCATGGCGACGTCGAGTTCCATGCTCCCGGCCCGCACACGCACGCGATCGCCGCGACGGTCAACGGAGAGGATGGTGGCGTCGCAGTTGAGCGGCTTCACGAAGAGGATGTCGCCTACGGCGATGGCGTCGGGATCGACGCTCTCCTCCGGGTGGAGGCTGTCGAGTGCTTCCTCCACCTCGCGCGCCGCCTGGTCCAGCTTATCCTTCGCCTCGCGCGCCTTCTCCCTCTTCGCCTGGTCCAAGAGGGAGGCGACCTCCCGCCTCGCCTTTGCGATGATCTCCTGTGCTTCCAAAAGCCCCTTCTCGCGGGCGTCCTGCACGAGTTTCGCCGCCTCGTCGCGCCGGTCCACGAGGTTTCGCTCGGACGCGGCCACTTTCTCCTCACGCTCGTCGAGCTCGCACAGGGTCCGCTCCAACAGCTCGCGTTTCCCCTTGAGGTCGCGCAACAGCGCGTGGAAATCCGCCTCCATGGTGCCGATCATCCCGCGGGCGAAGGCCACCACCCGCTCGGGGAGACCGTAGCGGCTGGCGATCTCGAGCGCGTGCGACTCGCCCGGCTCTCCCACCACGAGCCGGTAAAGCGGCGCGAGCCGGTCGCGGTCGAAGGCCATGGCGGCGTTCACCATCCCTTCCTCGCGCTGCACGAAGCCGATGATCTCGGTGAGGTGCGTGGTGGCGACGACGAGTGCCCCTTTGTCATGCAGCTCCTTAAGCACGGCGCAGGCGATCGCCGCCCCCTGTCCCGGCTCCGTGCCGGTCCCAAGTTCATCCAGAAGGATCAGGGTGCCACGGTCGGCGCCCCGTAGAATGCTCGATATCTTGGAGATGTGGGCGGAGAAGGTGGAAAGGCTTTCCTCGATGGACTGCTCGTCGCCGATGTCGACCAGGATCTTTTGCACAAGCGGCAGCACCGTTCCGGGGTTGGCCGGGACCGGCATGCCGCAAAGCGCCATCACGCTCAGAAGACCGGCGGTCTTGATGGCGATGGTCTTGCCTCCCGTGTTCGGCCCGGTGACGACCATGACGCTGTTGTCGGAGGCGAGCTCCAGGTCTAGCGGCACCACATCCTTTCCCAACAGGGTGAGAATCGGGTGGCGCGCCGACTTTAGCAGGATCCCCGGGGTCTCGGCGATGACCGGCGTCTCGCACCTTAATTTGTCGCTCAAAGTCGCGATGCAGTTCAGGATATCGAGCCGTACCAGCGCCTGAAACTGCTCGAGGAGTTCCTCGGCATCCTCGCGGATCCAGTCGCAGATCTGGCGCACGATGCGGATCTCCTCGGCGCGCTCGTCGGCCACCAGGTTCTCGAGTTCATTGGCAAGGCCGATGATCTCCAAGGGCTCCATGAAGGCGGTCTCGCCCGAGTTCGAGACGTCGTGCACCACACCCGGCACCATCCCCTTGGAGTCCATGCGCACCGGGATGACCCAGCGCCCCGACCTCTGGGTGATGAAGTCGTCCTGCAAAAAGATCGCGGTATGCCGCTCCCGCACGATCTCCTCCAGGCGCCGCTTGATGCGCGTGGTAAGCCCCTTCTTTTTGGAACGGATATCGGAGAGCAGCGTCGACGCGGTGTCGAGGATCTCCCCCTCCTCGTTCACCGTATGCTCCAGGGGCTCCAGAAGATCGGGGAAACCGCCGATGGAGCCCGCCGCGGCGAGAAGGAACGGCACGTCGTTTCTGAAGGCAAGCTGCTTCGATATCGCCGCCATGACGCGCAGGGTGGGGATGAAGCGCTGCAGCGCGATAGGGGCGATGACCGCACCTTTCGGACGCACCGCCTTCACCTGCGGCGTGATGTCCTCGAAGGGGGCGAGCTTCAGCGAAATGCCTTGCCTCGTGAGCCTGCGGATCTCCTCCACGAGTCCCAGGCGCTCCTCTATGGCGCGGCGATCGGAGAGTGGGGTGACGGAAGATACGCCCAGGTGCGAGGCTTCGCAGTGGGCAAAGGCGGCGGCGGTATCGAGGATCTTGTCGAATTCCAGCCGCTTGAGGGTGTCCTTGTCGATCATGTAGATAACTCCGGGTAGATAACAGGCAAAGGCCAAGGGGATGAGCTGTGGCGCTCAGCCTCCTTGGCCTCTTGCAGATTTTGTTGATGTGCCGGCCTTTTAAGTGCCTACAAAAACCAGGCGACCGGGCTGAAAAGCCGCTCCAGAAGCCGCACGGGCCAGCCCCGCTTCTCGTGTTCGTGCAGCACGATGCGGCGCGTGCCCGCAAAATCGGCTTCGAGCATTTCCGCGACCTGGCTTCCGAAATCGCGGCTGTCGACCACCACGTTCAGCTCGTAGTTGCGGTGGAAGCTTCTAAAATCCATGTTCGCCGAACCGACCATGACCCAGTCGCCGTCGATTAAGAGCACCTTCGCGTGCAGCACGGCACTGTCCAGTTCGTGGATCTCGATCCCGTTTTTCAAAAGCTGCGCGTAGTAGGTCCGGCTCACCAGGCGCACAAGGGGGACGTCGCTTTTGTACGGCAAGAGCAGTTTCACGTCCACGCCGCGCCCCGCGGCACGCAGTAGCGAGCGCATCACGCGCGGGCCGGGTACGAAATAGGGGCTCGCGATGGTGACGCTCTCGGATGCGCCGGCGATGGCGACGCGGAAGGCGCTCCTGATGAAGCTCCGCTTGTGATGCGGTCCGCCGTTCACCACCATGACCTTGGCGTCGCCGGTTATCTCCGGCATCGGCGTCGGGTCACAGCCGACCGGGGGGATGCCGGTTTCCTCGGTCCAGGTCTCCCGGAAAAGCCGGAGCAGCTCGAGCCCCGCCTCACCCTCGATCTTCAGCCCCACGTCGCGCCACTTCGTCTCTTTTTTGCCGAGTCCCGAGTAGACGTCGGCGATGTTCATGCCGCCGGTGAAGACGCACCATCCGTCGATAATGACGATCTTTCTGTGATCGCGCTTGTCGAACCAGGCGATCCCGCGGCGAAAGGGGGGCGGGTTGAACGGGGCGCAGTTCACCCCCTTCTTCATGAGGCGCTTGAAGAAGGATGCCGGTGTTTCGAAACAGCCGATGTAGTCGTAAAGGACGTGTACCCGCACCCCCCGGCCCGCCGCTTCGATCAGCGCGTCCGCCACGCGGCGTCCGGTCTCGTCGTCGGCTATGGCGTAGAACTCGAGGCCGATGCTCGTTTTCGCCCGGGGAATCGCTTCCAATAGCGCGGGGAAGAATTCGGAACCATAGCGGTACAGCGTGGCGCGGTTCCCCAGAAACGACACCGCCTCGGTGTTCTTCTTAAAGAGATCGAAGAACCTGGGGGTCCGGAACAGGAACTGCTTTCTTTTGCGGCGCACGCTGGTCATAGATCGGGAACCTGAAAGCGAAAAAGCGCGGAAATAACGTCGAGCATTACTTCCGCGCTTCGGGTGCTGCGGCTAAGGGGAAAAACCCGCTAGACGGAGACGACTTCCTTGATGCCCGGGACCTTTTCCTTGATGGTCCTCTCGATCCCCATCTTGAGAGTCATGGTGGACATAGGGCAGTGGCCGCACGCGCCGACCAGACGCACTTTCACCACGCCGTCATCGGTTACTTCAACGAGTTCAACATCGCCGCCGTCCGCCTGAAGCGCCGGCCTGATGTTTTCCAAAATGGCTTTAACTTCTTCTGTCATGTACTCCTCCAGTTCTCTGTGGTTTACAACAGGTACGAGTCTATAGGATTTTGGTGATAAATGCAAAGCTCCAGTGAGGCTACGTACTTACTCCTTGCCGTGCACGCCCGGCGTAGTGAGCGGGTAGGGGGAGAGTACCTCTTCCAACTCCTCCTCGGTCAGGATGCCGCGCTCCAGGATCACCTGGCGGATGCTGTTGCCGGTCTTGGCCGACTCCTTGGCCACCTCGGCCGCCGCCGCGTAACCGATGCTCGGCGCGAGCACCGTCGCGAGGCCGACCGATTGATCGAGGTAGCTGCGGCAGCGCTCTTCGTTCGCGCTGATCCCGGTGATGCAAAGCGTCGTCAGCTGGTGCAGGCAGTTTTTGAAGATCTCCATGGAGAAGAGCGTGTTGAAAGCGATCACCGGCATCATCACGTTCAGTTCCAGCTGTCCGGCCTGCGCTGCGAGGGATACGGTCAGGTCGCATCCCATCACCTGGAAGCAGACCATGTTGGTCACCTCGGGGAGCACCGGGTTTACCTTGCCCGGCATGATCGAGGAACCGGGCTGCATGGCCGGGAGGTTGATCTCGGCAAGACCGGTACGCGGCCCCGAGGAGAGAAGCCTCAGGTCGTTGGCGAGTTTGATCACGTTCACCGCGGCCCCCTTCACGCTGGAAGAAAGCGCCACGAACGGGTCCATGTTCTGCATCCGCTCAACGAGGCTCTCCCCGCGGGTGAGCTCCTCGCCGGTTTCCCGCGCGAGCCCCTCGACGATCAGGTCGATGAAGGCCTCTTCCGCGTTCAAGCCGGTGCCGACCGCGGTGCCGCCGATGCCGAGCTCCCTTAAGCCGGGGAAGGCGCGCTCGATCCCGGCGCGGTTGTTCTCGACGGCGATGCCCCAGGCCGAGAACTCCTGCCCGAGGCGGATCGGCACCGCGTCCTGCAGGTGGGTGCGTCCCGATTTCAGGATGTGATCGAACTCCATCCCCTTGCGTGAAAGCGCCTCGGAGAGGTGTCTCAGCTCACCGTCCAGTTCCTGTGCGAGTTCGAGGGCGGCAAGACGCATGGCCGTCGGGAACACGTCGTTGGTGGACTGCGCCATGTTGACGTGGTCGTTCGCGTTCACCCTGCCATACTCGCCGAGCTTTCCTCCCAGGATTTCGTTCGCCCGGTTTGCCAGCACCTCGTTCACGTTCATGTTGTGCGAGGTGCCCGCGCCAGCCTGGAAGGGGTCGACGACGAACTGGTCCGCCAGCGCGCCGGAAAGCGCCTCGTCGGCCGCCTTTACGATCGCCTCGCCGAGCTCGCGGTCGAGCCTCCCCGTGGTCATGTTGGCCTGCGCCGCGCACTTCTTTATCCTGATGGTCGCGCGGACCAGCGCCCGGTGCGGCTTGAGCCCGGAGATGGGGAAGTTGTTGATCGCTCTCTGTGTCTGTGCGCCGTAATAGGCGCCTTCGGGGACCTCTACCGTCCCCATGGTGTCCTTTTCGATGCGGTTTGCCATGGACAGCTCCTTGTTCGGTGGAGCACAGGTGACATAGATAGTCACCTGTCTCGCAGTCTGGTGTATCAGTGTACCAGATCTGCCAGTGTCAGCAGCTCTTCAGTGGTCCTTGTTTCAAGGACGGCGCACCCCAGTGTCTTGGGGACGGCTAGATCGACGTCATAGCGGTCGCCCACAAAGAGCGTCTCGGAAGGAAGGCAGCCGATTTGGGAGAGGATGTCGGTGATGATGGCGCGGTCCGGCTTCGGGATCCAGTAATCCTCGATGGTGAACACCCGGTCCATCAGACCGGTGATGCCGATCCGTTCCATGATGCGCCCGGAAAGGTCACGGTTGTTGTTGGTGTAGAGGTGCAGCCGGTAACGCTTTTTGAGTGCGCGCAAAAGTTCCTGTACACGCGGGTCTGGCTTCAGCATCGTTTCCGGTGTGCAGTCGGCGGCGAAGCGGCGGTGCAGCTCCTTCAAGGTACCGCCGAGTGCAACCACGGCGCGGCTCAGGGTGCCGCCTTCGCAGTCCCGGGCGCGGGTTTGCTGCAGCAGGTTTTCCGCCTCTTCGGGCGGGACACCCTTGAGGTCCGCCACGTAGTCGATGGCGCTCTGGTTCACCTGCTCACCCAGGCGCTCTTCTTGGTACAGGGTCCCGTCGAGGTCAAAGACGATCGCCTTGAGCGCGGTGGTCACAGTCCCATGCCCCATTTCCTCATGCAAAGAAGTTGCGGCTTCTCCACCCCCTTTGCCTGGATAAGGACCTTGAAGGTATCCCCCATCCCTCCCTCCGGGAGCATGAGTTTCTTGATGGCGAGCCGGTGCTTCAGGCTTTCCTGCTCGTCCTTTGCCTGGGCCTCGAGTTTCATCAGTTCATCCATGAGCCCGACGCCGAGCAGGAAGCGGTACTGTTCGCCGTACCAGGCGCTCGCAAGACCCGCCTCGTTTCCTGCCTCGATGAGGGCGCTGAAGTTGATGTGGGTGGTGATGTCCTGCTCGCCGACCTGGCGGTACGGGTCCTCGTTGGTGGAGTGCTTGTAGTAGCAGAGCAGGGTGCCGTTGCGCCGCTGCGGCGTGTAGAGTTCTTCGGCGAGATAGCCGTAGTCGACGGTGAGCACGAAGCCGCGTTCGAGTGCCTTCGCGGCGGAGGCGATCCAGGCGGGCGCGGCGAGGTTGATCTCCGCCCGCTGCCCCGGCATGAGCCTCACTTCGAAGCGTCTCAGGTAGTTTTCCAGCTCGGAGGTGGAGGGCGCGAGGAGCTTTTCGCGGAAGCCGTCTCCGTCGGCCGAGACGAAGACCTCCTTGAGGCCGGATTCCGTCATCTCGACAAGGTGCACCGGCATGGCGTCGAAGAGTTCGTTGGAGATGATGCAGCCGGTGAAGGAAAGCTCTCCCTTGGCGAGTTCCTCCGGGGTGCTCCAGGCGAGATGTTCCGCATGGCGCTCAAGGCGCGCGGCCTGGGCCTCCTTTAGGGAAGGCTCCTTCTCGATGAGGCGGTAGGTCAGTGCGGCGTAGAGTGCAGGGTTTTCCTCGGCGGCGGCATCGAGGATGTCCTGGGCCAGCTGTCCCCCGCCGGCACCTGCCTCGGCCACGGTGAAGGAGGCGGGGGAGCCTAGCAGTTCGAAGAACCTCCCGATCTCGCGCGCGATGAGGCGGCCGAAGGCGCTGTGAACGTTCATGCTGGTGTAGAAGTCCCCCTCGGCGCCCACCTTGCGTCCCGGCGAGGTGTAGTAGCCGAGGTCCGGCTCGTAAAGAGCGGACTCCATGAATGAAGCGAAGGTGATGTCGCCGCGGGTGCGGATACGTTTGAGGATGAGTTCGGCGAGTTTGGTCGTTGCAGCGGCGTCAGCCATCAAAAGCCCTCCTGAATCTGAAGGTCTTTTTATATACGGAACGAAAAAGCTTGTCAACGCGGGAGGGGGAGGGGTGCAGGAAGAGCCGGCGGTCAAAAACAGTTATGCTGCATCAGCGGGGTTCCGCATGTAACTTGAGGCCTAGCGCTGCAACAATTTTGAGTATCGTATCAAACGTCGGGACGCGTTCGCCCGACAGCGCCTTGTACAGACTTTCTCTGGAAAGTCCTGCGTCTCTTGCAACCTGAGACATTCCCTTCGCACGTGCTATGTCGCCAAGCGCTTTGGCGATGAACGCCGCATCTCCGTTTGCCTCTTCCAGGCATGCTTCAAGATAAGCCGCCATTTCCTCTGGTGTCCGGAGGTGTTCAGCAACATCGTAACGAGTGGTGGTTGATTTTGGCATGTCACTTGTCCTGTATTTCGTCTGCTAGGCGCAGCGCTAACTTGATATCGCGGGTCTGACTCGCTTTGTTGCCGCCGGCCAGAAGGATTATCAACTTGCTGCCACGCATCGTGAAGTAAACCCGGTACCCACGGCCATAGTCGATCCGCATTTCCGAGACTCCTTCACCTACCGGCTTGACGTCTCCGGCATTCCCGGCTGAGAGTCGCTCGATCCTGACGAGAATGCGAGCTTTCGCTCTGACGTCGTACAGGTTGTCGAGCCAATCGGCAAACCGCTTCGTTTTGCGGATTTCTATAATGTATTGAGTGTATCCTGCTGGCTACATAGAGTCAATACGAAGCCATGGATGCGTTGGTCGAATCAGGCGCCGCGGTAGAGAAGAACGGTGGCTTGCGCCATGCCTGCCAGTTCTTCCCGCAGTTCGGCTGGGGAGAGGAGTTCGGCGTGCGCGCCGTAGGAGAGAAGCCAGGAGAGTATCTCCATCTTGCCGCCGGCATGAAAGCTAAGGAGGATCGATCCGTCCGCCTGTTCCTCTATCTTCTGCGACGAGTGCCAGATGCGGTCTTTTATCGCGTGGGCGATGGAGGCGGAGAAGCGGACCACCACGTCCATGGGAGACTCTGCGACGATCCCGAAGGCCTCGCCTAGCGCCTGTCCGGGGCGGTACCCCTCCGGGATCTCGAAGCGCTCCTTCAGCGTTTCGACGCCGCAGATGCGCTCGATGGCGAAGGTGCGCAGCGCCTCGCGCTGCTGCGCGTACCCCAGGAGGTAAATGCCACCCTTCTGGAAGAGCAGGGTGTACGGATCGACCTTGTAGTCGGAAGGCTCGGCGCGGCCGGGTGAGCGGTAGGAGATGACGATGCTCTGCTGGTAGAGGAGGGCGTTGCGGATCTCTCTTAAGTGGTGGGCGCAGCGCGAGTAGTCCCGCTTCCCCTGTAAAAGAGGGAGCGAGACCTCGGCTATGCGTTCCATGTGGGCGGCAAGGCGCGGCGGCAGCACCGAGTTCACCTTGCCGAAGACGCTCTGCATGTCTTCCATGAAGGGGGTTCCCTTCAATGGGTCGAGTTGCGAGCGGAGCAGGGACAGGGTCATCAGCTCCTGGAGCGTGAAGCTGATGGGGGGGACGTCCTTGAAGCGGGTCAGGAACCGGTACACCTTCTCGCCGTCCTGCCAGTCGGAGATGAGCGGATAGCCCGCCTCCTGTATGGCGACCAGGTCGCGGTGGATGGTGCGCTTGTTGACCCCGGCCTCCTCGGCGAGTTCGGCGACGGAGATGCCGTGGCGCGCCTCGATGAGCCGGATGACGTCGTGGACCCTTCCCGCTTGGGAGTATTTGCGCGGCGGACGTCCCTTTCCGGTCACGGCTGCTCGGGTTGCTGTTCCGCAGTCTTCGCCTTCGGCTTGCGGCGACGGCGCTTCTTTTTGGCTGCTGCATCCCCCGTAGCGGCTGCATCGACTGACGGGGCTTTCTCCTCCGCTGCGGGCTTGGCCACCTTCTGCTCCGGTTTCTCCTTTTCGGAACCGGATCTGCTCCTGCCGCGGGACTCTCCGCGCCCGGGCTTACCCCCGCGCTCGCCGGGCTTGCCGCCACGGCCGCCGGGCTTGTCATCGGTGCGGCGAGGAGGCCTGGCCGTCCTCTTGTAGTCGTGGACGAACATGTCGTCTTCGGCCCACTCGGTGGGGATCTTCTGCTTGATGAACTCCTGGATCGCTTCGATGAAAAAGGCGCCGTCCTCGTCCGCGAGCGAAATGGCCATCCCCTCGGCGCCTGCGCGCGCGGTGCGCCCGATGCGGTGCACGTAGTCCTCGCAGTCCTGCGGCAGGTCGTAGTTGACGACGTGGGAGACACCTTCGATGTGGATGCCGCGGGAGGCGACGTCGGTGGCGATCATGATCGGGAGGAGGCCCGCCTTGAAGTCGGATAGGATCTTCATGCGCTTTCTCTGCTCGACGTCGCCCGAGATGACCCGGCAGGGGAATTCGTTGGCGTTGAGACGATCCTGCAGGTACTCGGCCTCGCGCTTCGTGTTCACGAAGATCATGGTCCGGTCCATCCCCATCTTCCTCAGCAGCCCCAGAAGCAGTGGGAACTTTTCCTTGCGGGATACGTGATAGAGCACCTGCTCGACGCGCTCGGCGGTCATCTGCTCGGGTGTCACCGAGACCTTCTCCGGCATGTTCATGAACTCGTAGGCAAGTTCCATCACGCGGGTGTTGAGCGTCGCGGAAAAGAGGAGGTTCTGGCGCTTGTCGTAGGAGGGGAGCCTTCTCAGGATGAAGCGCAGGTCCGCGATGAACCCCATGTCGAACATGCGGTCCGCCTCGTCGATGACGAGCGCCTCGACGTCCTTCAGGGAGTAGACCTTTTGCTTGAGGTAGTCGATGAGGCGCCCGGGGGTGCCGATGACGATGTCGGCGCCGGCCTTCAGCGCGTCGCGCTGCTTCATGTAGTCGACGCCGCCGTAGATCGCCTGGATGTTGAAGCCGGTGTGTTTGCCCAGCGTCTGGGCGTCTTTTTCGATCTGCACCACCAGTTCGCGGGTGGGGGCGAGGATCAGGGCGCGGGGATGATGCTCGGCGCCGGTTTTCTGCTGGTTTAGCAGGCGGGTGAAGATGGAGATGAGGAAGGTGGCGGTCTTGCCGGTGCCCGTCTGGGCCTGTCCCGCTACGTCCTTGCCCGAGAGGGCAAGCGGCAGCGCCTTTTCCTGGATCGGTGTGCAGTCTGTGAAGCCGGTCTCCTCGATCCCCTTCAGGACCACCTCCGGCAGGTTCAGCTCGTTAAATTTCATGCTGTTGTTTTCCTTTTTATGCCTTATTTCAACCGCATATAATTAACATGCCATGGAAAAAATGGCAAGGAAAGCCTCGGATAACTGTGAGAGGCGGGGTTCAGACTGGTACCGAGACGTAGATCGTAACCGGATTGCGTCCAGCGCCAGGTGGGCTGGTTCACCTTTTCTCTTAGGCAATGCTCACCTTTCCGATCTGTTATCTTTGTGCCTTTGCGCCTTTGCGTGACGGTGCTTTTTGTGCTATGTTCCCCGCGACAAAATACGCAAGAGGTTCCGATGACGCAATCCTTCATCCACATCGATTCACCCAACTACCTGAAACTCGAAGACCTCCCGAACCCGCCCAACTGGCCGGGCATCTTTGGCAACGACAACAAGCTGGCCCTGGAAATCGGCTGCGGCGTGGGGGACTTCATGCTGAAGACCGCGCTCGATAAGCCCGACACCAACTTCATAGCCATCGATTTCTACAACAAGGGGTGCGACAAGACCTGCCGCCGCATGGATCGGAACGGCATCACCAACGTGCGCGTGGTGCGCGACGAGGCCCGCGCTTTTGTCACCGAGCGCATCCCCAAGGGGAGTCTCTCCGCCATCTACATCAACTGCCCCGATCCCTGGCCCAAGAAGCGCCACCGCAAGCGGCGCTTGGTGAACCGTGAGTTCATTGAATTCCTGCTCGACTACATGGTGCCGGGAGGCGACTTCTACTTCGCCACCGACTTCGACGATTACGGCATCGACGTCGCCAACGCGCTCCCTGAAATCGCCGCGCTGGAGAACCGGTTCGCTCCCGAACTCTACCGTCACGAGTTCCCCGAGTACCACCTCTCCAAGTACATGCGCAAATTCATGGCCGAGGGGAAGCAGATCTACTTCATGCACTACAAGGTCAAGTAGTACGCCTGCTCAGAACGCAAAGAGGGGGACCCTGCAGCAGGGTCCCCCTCTTCGTATTTAATGCATTTTTAAAGCTCCTTCCCGACCATGCGCGCCAAGTGCCCCTTTAGTGTCGCCTCGAAATCCGCCTCGCGGTCGCCGCGGTAGACAAGCGACGAGCCGATCTCGGCGGCGAGGATGGCGAACAGGTACTTCTGCGGCAGGCGCGAGATCCTCTTCGCGTACTTGGGTTCCTCCCTGAGCATCCTGGGGAGGTGGGAGAGGATCGCCTTTTTGTAGATGGGCTGCATGCAAAGCTGCGGGCGTTTCTGGAAGAAACGGTAGATGGTGGCGTAGTGCTCGTTTATCTCGCCGCTCAGCGCATCGGAGATCTCGGTGCATAAAAGCCCGGGCTGCTCGCGGTGCCGCTTGAGGATCAGCTTCGCCTCGTCCGCCGCCCGCTGCTCGAGGATCTCCAGGACGTCCTGCACGTAACGCTCCTTGTGGGCCAGGAACTCCGCCTCGCTCAAAAGAAGGTTCGCGATGATCTCGTAGGAGGATGAGATCACCCCGCACTTGTTGGCGGAGGCGTCGCGCATGATGATGACCCCTTTCTTCTGCAGCTGCACGCGCGCCTCGGGTGTGATGAACGAGTTGGCCCCCTCGACGATGGCTCCGGCAGACGGGGCGCCGTTTGGCAGGAAGTAGTTCTGCCAGTTGTCCTTGTCGATGGTCTCGGGGCGTCCCCCCGCGGGGATGAATAGGTCGGTCTTCACGGTGAAGGGAAGGCTTGCGTACACCCTTGAGAACTCGTCGGTGGAGATCCACTCCTCGCGCAGCCCGTCGTTCGTCTTCGAAACCTTGCGGTAGAGTTCGCGCAACCCTTCGCGCCGGCTGCCGCTTCGGTAGAGCAAAAAGCCGCCCGGGTGCAGTGCCTGCGGATCGAAGGCGTCCAGGTCCTGCTTCAATACGATGCGGGAGAGCTCACGGCGGTCCGCGCCTTCGGGATCGCACAGGGCGGCGGTGCCGTCCAGGATGAGCTTAATTGCCACGTTGGGGGTGCGCTCCAGCATGATGCGCATGGCGTTACCCGCCACGTCGCCGTTTGGGCCTCCGGTGAACTTCACGCTGAAACGGTCGCGGTAGATGTCGATGCCGAGCTCCGCCATGGTGATCTCGGCGAACTTCACCACGCCGGTTGAGGTTACGCCGTACTCCTTGTGGTTTATCCCGACCTCCTTGCTCGACATGATGCCGATGCCGAGGATGTAGCCGCGCCGCTTGGAGAGGCGGGCGATGTTCTCGATCATGGAGTCGTGCATGTTCTCGTCCGGGCCCAGTTCGATCGGTTCGTCCTCGCGGTAGTAGTCGACCACCGCAGGGGAGCGGGCGATCCCGTTATCGGTCACGAAGATGTCGAGGAAGGCGTGGGTCACGCCGTGCTGCAGCTTGTAAAGGCGCCACGTCTCCATCTGGCGCTCGCTTCCCCTCTGGAGGTCGGAGGCGTCGAGGATGAGGACGAGTTTCGATCCCCCCTCGTAGATGTCCTTGTTTTTAAGATGCTGGGTGTGCGCGAGGACGAAGTTCTCACGGAAGATGGTGTTCGCGTTGGTGATGAAATCGTCGCCGTTTCTCGCAATCACCGTGCGCCAGCCGCCGCGGGCGATGTCGGAAAAGCCTATGTGGTAACCGAAGCCGTAGCGGCTGAAGAAGAAGGTGACCCGGAAAGGGGTCGCCTGCGGCAGATCGCCGGTGAAGGCGGCCCCGAGTTCGGTCAGGTAGGTGGGGGAGAGGCGGAAGGCGATCGCCTGCTTCTCGAGGACGAAGAAGTTGGTCTTCAGCGTGTGGGTGATGAAGATGAGGCAGCAGCGATAGATGGTGCGCCTCACCTCGTCCAGGTAGCGATGCCCGGTGTTGTAATCGTTCACCGCCTGCAGCGTCTCCTGGAGGGCGGAACCGTAGACCGGGCTGCTTTCGGTGATGGCGGGATCGAAGCGGGCCTTGAAGAGCTTCACCATTTGCAGCGACATCTCCGGGTGCGCATGGAAGGCGCTCTGCACGTCGTCAAGGCCGAAACGGTCCGGCTGGTTGTGGGCTAGGTTCGTGTGGCAGAAGGCGATGAAGGCGTTGACAAGCGAGGCTTCTTCGCCGGTCATGACCCCCGCGGTCACGAACTCGCGGTAGGTGTAGCTCTTCGTCGAGACGATCTGGGTGTTGTAAAGCTCCTGCTGCAGCTTGCGGAAAAGTTCCGATCCCGGCTCCAGCGTCTCGCCGGAGCGCCGGTTCACGAGGAAGGTCCCCAGAAAATAGGGGTGGACGCCGTTCGATATGGTGAGGCAGTAGGCGCGGTTCACGCCCAGGTCGAGCCGGTTGAACACCTCCATGAGCTGCAGGAGGAATTCCTTCTGGGGCGGGTTCGCCACCGCGAAGTGCACCCGCGAGATCTTCGCGTCCGGGGTCGGCTCGACGTACAGGTACAGACCGCCGCTTCTGGTCGCCTTTTGCTGTAACTGCAGCACCTGGGCCACACGCAGGGGCGAGGAGATCCTCACGTAGTTCTCGTTGTTGAGCCAGAGTGTCTTCAGGAGCCGGTCGAACTCCTTCATGTCGAACTCGGGATAGCTGTGACGTAGTTGTGTCGCCACTTTGCGGGTGAGGGGAAGGGGAAGCTGTACCTCTCGCCACGCCTTTATGTCGTCGTTGGCCTTGCGGTCGAACTCGAAACGCTGGATCTCGAGCGCCTGCGTCATCTCCGGCATAGGGCCGTCGGAGTGGGTGATCATGGCATAGGATATCTCCCGGTCTTGGAAATGACGCAGCGAGTCGTAGAGCGACCCCGGCTCGTTGACCCGGGCAAGAATCAGACTCTTGTCACGGTCGGCCAGGATCAGGCGCCGGTTCGTTTTCAGGGAACGGAGCTCACGCTCAAGGAGCGCCAGCGCCTCAGGCTCGTCCTGCATCGAGTTGAAGAAGAATGGTGTGATCTGCTCTTTGAGCCATTTGCGGTTCTCAATAAGCTCATTGGCCCTGATTGTTCTGGCATTGGCCTTGCTGCTCATGCTTCATTCCCCTTTGAATGAGATATAAGAGATATGCGCCACAAGTATATCAGCGGGTAAAGCGTTTGCTCGACCTTTTTACCGCCGTCCGGGTGTGGTTTGTTGCTTCCGTAGCAGCTTGGTAGTTATTCTCGATAAAGTCGCACCTTGGAGGCACCGGCGCTCGCTTCACGAACTGAGTACGACGAAAGCAGTTGAAACAGGTATCTCTACTGGGTATGATGCTGCGGTTGAGAAAACGGATGACGGAGGGGTAGTGCAGAGATATCTGACCGCAGAGGTGCCGGGAACGGGCGGCATAATCAAGAACAGCCCGGAAGACTTCATCGTCGAGGAGGTCCCGGCTTATCAGCCGAGCGGGCAGGGGGAACACTGCTTCGCCACCGTTGAAAAGCGTGGCATCACCACCCTCGAGGCCGTGCGCCGCCTCTCCAAGGCCCTCGGCGTACAGGAACGCGACATCGGCTACGCCGGCATGAAGGACGCCGTAGGCATAACCAGGCAGACCATCTCCATCCCGCGCGTCGCCCCGGAGAAGGTTCTCGCCCTCGAGATCCCCGGCATCAGGGTGCTCGCCGCGGTGAAACACGGCAACAAACTGCGCCTTGGGCACCTGAAGGGGAACCGGTTCGAAATAAGAGTACGCGACGTGGCGCCGGGGGCGCTGGCAAACGCCGAGGCCGCCTTGAAGGTGCTCGTCGGCCGCGGGGTTCCCAACCGTTTCGGCGCACAACGCTACGGCGTGCAGGGAAACACCCATGACATCGGTGCCGCCATGCTGCGCCGGGATTTCAAGGCCGCCATCGACATCCTGATAGGGGACCCTGAACAGGTGAGCGACGAGCGTTGGCGCGAGGCGATAAGCGCCTACCGTGCCGGCGACCTGGCCGGGAGCCTCGAACTCTACCCCGGCCACTTCCGCGTGGAGCGCGAGCTCCTCTCGCGTCTGCTGCAGCGCCAGGACGCCTTCGAGCGGGCTTTCCATGCGGTGCAGCCGCGCATGAAGCGTCTGTACCTCTCCGCTTTCCAGTCCTCGCTGTTCGACGCAGTTTTGGAACAGCGGCTCGAGACCTTCGACCGGGTCGAGGTGGGGGACGTCGCCTTCAAGCACGAAAACGGCGCCTGCTTCCTCGTTCAGGATGCCGCTGTCGAGGCGCCGCGCGCTCTCTCTTTCGAGATCTCCCCAACCGGCCCCATGTTCGGGTGCACCATGATGGAGGCGCAGGGACTCCAGGGGGATCTGGAAGCCCGGATCCTCGCGGCCGAGGGCCTCACCCCGGAGAGCTTCAACCTCTCCGGCGGTCTGTGCATGGAAGGCGAGCGTCGCCCACTCCGGGTACCGCTCTCCTCGGCTTCGGTACGTGAGGAAGGAAAAGACCTGCTGTTCGACTTCTCGCTGCCGCGCGGCGCCTACGCGACCTGCGTGCTGAGCGAGGTTATGAAGGACCACTAAAGAAAAACCCGTAAAGGGGGAAGGAGTATTTCAGTGGGAAAACTGCACCTGCTGGCACCCGCCAAGGTGAACTACCGGCTGGACGTGCTGGGGAAGCGGCCGGACGGATACCACGACCTGCGCATGGTTATGCAGCGGGTCGACCTGTGTGACGAGGTCATCATCACCCTTAACGATGCGCCGGGGATACGCGTCACCTGCGGCAAGAAAGGGGTTCCGGACGGTCCGGGCAACATCGCCTGGCGCGCGGCCGATGCGCTTTTGCAGCTCTCCGGCAAGGCCGTCGGGATCGACATCGCCATCAACAAGCGGATTCCCGTTGCGGCCGGCCTGGGAGGGGGAAGCAGCGATGCCGCCACCGTGCTCATGGGTGTGAACGAACTGCTCGGCCTGAAGCTTTCCGACGAACGCCTCATGGAAATCGGCGTGAAGCTTGGGGCCGACGTCCCGTTCTTCATCTTCAAGAAAACAGCGCTCGCCGAGGGTATCGGGGAAAAGCTGACCGCTATGGAGTCCATGCCTGCTCTCTGGGTTGTGCTGGTGAATCCAGGAATTCATGTTCCGACGGCTTGGGTGTATCAAAATTTGATATTGACAACCAAAGCCGCCGACTCTATAATTCGCGGTTCATACAGCAGCGTCGCAGAAGTTGCCGAGCTTCTTTCCAACGACCTGGAGCCGGTCACGTGCGGGAAGCATCCGCTTCTGAACGAGCTGAAGGCGATGCTGCTTGAAGCCGGAGCGGCCGGTTCCCTCATGTCGGGGAGCGGCGCCACCGTCTTCGGGATCTTCGAAGACGAAGCGGTCGCCCAGAAGGCCGCGACGGAGATAGCCGCGGCACGAGGTTGGTTCGCCGTAGCTGTGAAAACGATTTAGATATTGGGGCGTCGCCAAGCGGTAAGGCAACGGGTTTTGATCCCGTCATTCCCAGGTTCGATCCCTGGCGCCCCAGCCAATACCAAATACTGTTGTTGATTCAACAGTTTAAAGCCTTGATCCTCTCTGTGTAGCGCATTTTGCTACACACAAAAAGGGGTCGAGGCTTTTCCATGTCCAGCTATCTTATCAGCAGAAATGGTCACTATCACCTCAGGGTCAGAACACCTCTAGACCTCCTCGGCATCATTCCTCAGACAGAAATTACCCGTTCACTCAAGACTACCGATCTCAGGATAGCTAAGGCAACAGCTCTGCCTTACCTTCAAGGGATCAGTCAAACAGTAACCTTGCTGCGGTCAATGTTCATCACCCCAGAACAGGCTCAGGTGTCACTACGGAACCTTCTTGGCCGAAAGGTCAGGGGAGTGTCTCATGGTGTCGATAAGTCGGCTCAGGGGGGTGCTGCGGACGTCACACCAGTTGTGGGGGGCACATCGCTTGCCACCGTTGTTAAGGCTTTCCTGAAGGACAAGGAACGGGAGTGGACACCGAAGACCAGGATGGAGAATAAAGGAGTCTTTGGCCTCATAGTTGACCTTATTGGCGATGTAGCCGTGGCGTCGATTGACAGGGGGAAGGTGAGAGACTTCAGAGAGCAACTGGTGAAGCTCCCGCCCAATGTGGGCAAATCCTATCCTGAGCAGTCGCCCCTTGAAGTCCTGCAGCGGATTGATTCCGGTGAACTGTTGACCACCCCCATGAGCATCACCTCTGTGAATAAGCACATCTCCAGGCTCTATTCGATAATGAGTTACTGCATAAAGGAGGGGCACCGGACAGACAACCCCGCTTCAGAGATGAACATCAAGCAGCACAGGAGACCGGATGAGGAACGGAAAGCCTATGACCTCCAAGATCTGAGGGTAATCTCAAGGAATCTCCCCAGGAATAGCAGCAAACCAGAGAGGCTGTACGTTCCAATGATCTGTATGTTGTCGGGGATGAGGCTTGATGAGGCTTGCCAGTTGTACCGAGAGGACATCATCCAGGTCGATGGGGTATGGTGCTTCGATGTTAACGACTACAAGGATAAAAAATTAAAGAACCTGTCGAGTAAGCGCATTGTTCCCGTTCATCCTGCTTTGATTGAACTGGGGTTATTAAGCTACGTAGAGCGATGCCAGGATGGGAGTCGGCTGTGGGAGAATCTTAAGTGGTGCAAGGTGAACGGATACAGCAACTCATTAGGCAAGTGGTATCAGCGATTCAATCGGGGGCATGTGACTATTGACCCCCTCAAAACTCTGCACAGCATGAGGCATTCATTCGCCGACAACCTGAAACAGCTGGGAGTACAGGATAACCTCATCTCTGAACTGATGGGCCACGCGAACAACAGCATCACAACAGGAAGGTACGGAAAGAGGTATCAAGCTAAGGTTCTGCTAGAGGTGGTAAGCAGGCTTGACTATGGCATATAAGCCAAATCATGACATCACAATAGCGGATTAAGGCGTTGACTCTTGATGATATCTAAGGTAGGTTTGTTAGCCGAAATTTATATTTTAAATGCAGGGGATATAATATGAGATTTACTAGCGTTTTTAGTTTTGCCTCCGTTTTGCTCCTAACAGCTTGTGCCGCTCCCAAGTACAACTACATGCCTGTAACAACAGCAATTAGTGAACCTCCTATTGATTCAGTGAATACAACCCAGGTAGGGGATACGATGGTTCGCCAAGGGAAATACCAAGAATACGATGCTATTTATGTTACAAGAAAAGCTGATCCCAGTTGGGCATATACCTTGTATCCTGGGTATTACTTAAAGCAAGGCGAAGATGAGACAGCAGAGTATTACTATCCTGGAGGTGGAGACGAATCCGGGCGAGTAGTAAAGTCGGGATTAGCTGATCCTTGGACAAGTATTATGACAAAAAAAGGTGATACTGAAATTTGTGTAGTGACAGTCTTCAATGCTTATGTATGCGGAGATAGTAATAGTTTTGAACGCAGAAAAAAACTTTCAGTTACTCAAGATTCATTTCAGCAGTCTTTGATCTATAGTGGTAAGGTCGGAAATAAGATCAATATCGGGTATAGAGAATTTTCTAACAATTTGGCAAGGCCGGCATTTAACAATAACGTGGAGTATGACCTGTCTGAATCCAGGACTATTGCCTACAAGGGCGCTAAGCTGGAAATACTTGAGGCAACGAATCAAAACATAAAATACAAAGTCTTGAGTAATTTCAACAAGGCAATTCAATAGTTAATTGAAACATCAATAACAGCCCTAGTACATCTACAAAAGACTATAGAACCGTGGGAAGCTAGGGAAGCTAGGGTCAGGCTTGCAAAGTTGTAAAGTAGACAGCAATGTTGGTTGACACTGCAACATTGCAAGCCTGACCCCAGTTTTCACCGATCCATCGAGCACAGGAGATCATTGCCGGTATGCCACTACCACCAGATATCAGACACGGTGGCAACAAAGCTTGCTACTCACCCATGCTCGATTACGTAAAGCTACCAACACCAGAAGCGTTTGAGTCATCAGAGGATTATTACAGCACCACATTCCATGAGATGATCCACAGCACAGGTCATGCAAGTAGGGTAGGGCGTAAAGGTATATTGGAACCGTCCTATTTCGGTAGCCACGAGTACAGCAAGGAAGAACTGGTAGCTGAGATGGGCGCAGCATTCCTGTGTGGTTATGCTGGTATCGAGCAAAGAACCATAGGGAATTCGGCGGCCTATATAGCTGGATGGCTTAAGGCACTCAAGAACGACAAGACATTGTTGATACATGCAGCAGCACAGGCGCAACATGCCAGCGATTACATACTCAACAGGAAACGAGGTGAAGGAGAACAAATAGATGAGCCCATAGCATGATCAACCGTCCCTTAAATTCACTATAACGTATTATTATCTCTTATCTCCTCGACCAACTTTGCTGCTCTTGCCATCATTCTCTCCGCAAATATTTTTTCGTGATTTATCCTGTATATAAATTCCTTCGAGGACATGGCAATGCAATGTTCTAATAGGAAATCGTAATAACTATTCTCTTCCTCCCCAGGAATAACAATAACTATCTTTTGTACATTGTTGTAGTTATGTAAGTTCAGGTTGAGCACAATGCAATTAGGATATTTGCCATGGATAATCCCAATTTCTTTTGGCTTTATTTTCAATATGTCAATAATAGTTCCCATGAGGTTCACCTCCGTTACTTGGAAAAAATAGCAACTGGGAGATAAGGCCGCACATACTGTGTAGTTCTGGTCAGGGAGGGGGACGGGGTTTTGACTATGGTGATTCCTGGTGGGGGCAGGTATAGGCGTATGGCTCGCTAAATGGCCTAACGAGGCAATGTGATCCAGTACTCGATATGGTGATTGGATCCCGTATGTGTGCGTAATGGCAGTGTGTAATTAAATGATACTGTGGATTTGTAGACATTTAACCACAAATTAGCGAGAAGGCAAGGAGCCAGTTCCACCAAGGGGCTGGCTTCTTATCATCATGAAGTACAACGGTAATAATCTAAAGAGGTTATGCAATTGTGCAAAAAAAGTACTCGAAAAACATTGAAGAGTTTTTCCGGTTATGCTTTAGTGAAATGGTCGGCATAGAATGTGATTGGTAGATTCAAATATAATTAAGTTGATGGAGCTTCTGATATGCACTTAATAGCTAGGTTAGTCTAGGAACTGTTATGAACGAGCTATTTGATATGCGAACAATATTACTATTTGACTCGCTCTTGAGCCTCGCTATTTGTCTGTTGATGATCCATTATGCTTCAACCCAGAAGACATATGCTGGTTTCAGTCACTGGACTGCTGCAGCCTTCCTTGCAAGTGTGGGGAGTCTGCTGGTGGGCTTGAGGGACTTAGTCCCGGTCTTTGTTTCAATTATTATAGCTAACCTTTCTCTAACGTGTTCATGGTTATTAGTGAAGAGGGGGCTGGAAGCCTTTTTTAATCAAGAACCATCATATCGGTTAGATGCTGCCCTTTTCGTTTTATTCAGTTCTACCTTTTCTTACTACACCATGGGTGCCCCGAATTTGACAGCTCGTGTTGTTTTGGTTTCAGTGTATTTAGGGTATCTCTCTCTACATAGTGCTCGTATCACTCGAATTGGGACAACAAAACTATTCAGTTCTTCAAAGTCATTCTTGCCATATTGGTTGTTAACGTCCGGTCTGGTATGTATGGCCTTGCCAGTTGTCGCATTTTTCGAGCATTTACTCCCGTTGAGTAGCTTTATGGCTATTAACCTACCTCATAAAATCTGTATGATTATTGTTTCGTGTATGCATATCGTAATATACTTTGGGCTAATCTCTTTGTTTTGTATGAGATCTACTTCTGAATTGGTAATGTCACAAAATGAGGTTAAAGTGCTTAAGGGATTTTTACCAATTTGTATGCATTGTAAGAGCATTTACCTCGATGGTAATATCAAAGAAGATCCTAAGTCCTGGAAGTCGATTGAGTCATACATTTCTCAACATAGCGAAGCTGAGTTTACCCACTCCATTTGTCCTAATTGTATAAAAGAACACTATAGCGAACATTATAGCGAGTATATGACGATGCTGGATGGGAAATAGTTTAAGAATCAATCTTAGCCAGGAGGACTCAGCCAGTCCAAAAACTCGACGAGTGTTCAAGGCTAATGTGAAAGCCTACTTGTACAAGCCACAGTACAAGGCCAGAAAGCCAGCGACTACTAAGCATCGGAAGGGAGGGTGAAAACGACAGCACCGATGCCCCCGCAGCATAATCAACCCGCCACATATCCCCAGCAGCGCAGATACCTCAAAGTAGTTACCCCTCCCAAAGCAACAACTCTGAATCCTCATTGACGTGCCAGCTAAACAGCATTACTCAAGCTCCATATCTGCTCTATAAAGCCTTTTCTTAGTTGAATCCATACTAACCCCTTAATCCACTAGGTAAGGAGGAAATCTCTATGTCCAAGTTCAAGTATGGCTCATGCCAGGCCGTCTATGAGGACTATTAGCCACCAGACGACTGCTGCATCTAGTGCAATGCCGGAACCATACGGATCATCACCCCAGAGCCAGACCATAACGTGTCTGGCTTTTCTATTTCAAAGGAGGAAGACCAATGTGCATGACACCGATCACCCCGACACTGAAGTTACACACCCACCAGGACAAAGAGGGCATCCACATCAACAGCCTCATCATGAAGCACAACGGGAACAACTACCATCTGTACGCCGGGACCAAGGACACAATCTATGTCTTCGGCGAGAGCATTGCCCTGTATGTCCTCACCGTCAACAGAGAGCATGGAATCATCGGGCTCAACGCCTACATGTCACCAGAGCCATTCCCCATCAACTCCTACTTTATGCATTCGCTAAAGGAGATCAAGGACCTATTCGGCTCAAACTGGGAGAACGTGCCAGCTATCGACATCACCCAGAAGCTCATTAACTATTTGATATAACGCCTCTCGCAATCCACCTTTCCACTCCCCCTGTTGATAAGTCCTCAAATCCTGTGGATATCGTTTTAGGTTGTGACGTAAGAATAGGCACTTTTACGTCTTGCACATTTTCTGCACATTTCTCTATCTATCTGTAATTGCATGTCAATATTTATTTGAATGGCGAAGGTAAGGGGGGCTGTATGCACTTTTTACTATCAGCTTGTAACAAATGTGAGGAGGTGGATAAGTGACTAAAATCACGTAGTGAAAGAGCGAGCATCTAAGGTCAGTATTTCACGTTGTTAGCGTCAGACATTAAAACTAATGGAGGAACTACTATGACCATCGACACCCTGTTTGGCCCCGAGGAAGTACCGGCATCTAAGCCAAGCATCAGACTCAAGTCCATCAAAGCCGTATACCAGACCATGACCGTCAACGACACCATCACTGATTACCTAAAGCCCAATACCCGCTACACTTCTGCATATGAAGTGTTCGATACCTTCTGCTTCCTGAGATGTGCTAACGCCGAGGGACAGTAATAAAAAAACCGGTCTCGAAATGAGGACCGGTCTCGTATTGTGTGTATGTGCGCTTTTCTATTTCGGTCCAGGTCCTACAACTGAACATGTATATATTTCTGTAGTGGGAGTCAGTGCGATGGTAATCCCGACTTGCGACAAGATTTCGTCATCTGACTTGAACTGGACTACAGACCCGCATCCGCCCAAGTAAGTAATCTGAACCTCTTGCCAAAGAGGGTTGAAGCCCGGACCTTCGCCAGGCCCCGGTATTGCATCAATGACGCTTGTGACCGGCGTGTTGCACTGCTCAGCTTGATCAGACTGGTATATGATGTTGATGCTTTTGTTACGTTTCAAGACTGCTGCTTCTCCGCCAGAAGGAAGCTCAGTAAAGGTAATGGTGAAAAGCTTGGCATCATAATAAGCCGGGATCTGACTGAACACACCTTTTGTGTGCTCTGCCATGGCTGGAACACTTAAGGCCAAAAAGGATAAGGTTAAAATGACTAAAACCCAGAGAGGGTTCTTTCGCATATAGATACCTCCTTTAGGCTACTGGCTTTGGCAATACCCACACACACGAACGATGGTATAAGCTCAAAACAATGCAGGTGTTCTGTTGGCAATTTTTAAATCGTACCAGCGACTGTGCTGCTGTCAAGCGTGCTGGCAAACCCGTCTACCTGAGGGAGGACGGAGTTAGCAGGTTAACTGAATTTTACGACGTCATTTTAGCTAGGGTTATTAAACAATTACGTAAAAGGGGGCATATATGAAATGCGAATATTGCGGAAGGACATTAAGGCAAGGAGACACGATACACGGTCTCAAGTATGGGACGTTGACCCCTACCGGATTTAAGGCTGCATCGGACTCTGCGGTGACAGTGATATGCGGACCATGCGGGAACAAGGTTTACCAAATCGTGTACTCTTCACTGGACACCAGAGCATTGAGCTACCCGACCATGTTAAAAATGGTAACTGAACTAACCTCCCTCATGAAGAATGGATACAAGCTGATCCAGTACATCGCTAGCCTCCCAGCAACAGACCAGCGCGCACTTTACCATTTGGTAACCTCAAGTAAGCAACCTCAGTAATACCCTACCAGCCAATCCCGCCACATACTAGCCAGTTCAGTATCTTACCTGATAAGAACTGGTCCTCAAAAGTCTCATCGTTCGACATGTTTTCAGCCCTATATTGCCCAGCTTTCCTATAGACCCTGCATCTAGCGAAGTCCCAAGAGCAGTAGTTCTCCACCATAAAATTCGTAGTGACAGGCATTTTAGGGAGCTTGTCGTTCGGAAAAGGACAGGAGCCAATATAGGTGCATCTCGACATGGCAGACCTCACTTGACAATATTAACTCGCACTATAAAGAAAGTGAAGATTTAATCAAGCTAATTTTAACCACAATTTAAGTAGTTGTTGGGCTAACCCATATCCTTGCTTGCCCCTAAGTCTAAACACCCGTCAGATCGAAGATTTCGAAGCCGAATAACCAAGTCCGTTGCTCATTAATCCCATTAGTCCAAGTAGCAGTCAACTAAGGAGCCACCAAGCTCCTATTTTTATGTCCAAATTCAAGGAGGTATCACCATGGCAGTCTACAAACGTGGAGCTAAAGCAGTGTATTACATGAACTTTACTGTTGATGGAGTCCGAGTCAGTAGGAGTACCGGGAAGTTCACTAAGAAGGAAGCCAAACTAGTTGAAGCAGTAGAAAAGAAGAGGATGATGGTAGACGGTGCATTGTCCCCAAGGGAGAGAGCAGCAAGGATGCTGCTTAGTGTCGCCATCCAGAAGACCTACGACGAGAGGTGGAAAGATAACAAGGATGGTTTCAAGGCCAAGCGTTTAGCTGAACGTGCAATGGACCTGATAGGAGATGTACCCCTCAGCAAGATCGAGGACCAGACCATCAAGCGCATGGTGAAGAAACTGGAGGATTCAGGTATCAAGGGAGCTACCATCAACCGGTATCTTGCAACGATGAAGACCCTGCTGCGCCATCACCAACAACCTTGGGAACATATCAAGCTCAAGAAGGAGAGCAAGGGAAGGATACGGGTACTGTCCAAGGAAGAGGAATTAACGGTTGTATCTCTGCTACGGGATACGGATCATGGAAAGAAGAGGAGCTATTACCCTGAAGCCGCTGACTTGGTAGAGGTCTTAGTTGACACCGGATGCAGGTTAAGCGAGATCTTGAACCTCAAGTACGAGGACATTAACTTTGACACCAACCTCATTAGCATCTGGATCAACAAGGGAGACAAGCCCAGGAGTATCCCCATGACCAAGAGGGTAGGGGGCATACTATTGGCCCGGCAAGAGGGTAATTGGCTAAAGCCCTTCACTATCGACATCGACCAAGCACAGAAGGCATGGAATTGGGCTAGGAAAAGGATGCTGCTGGATGAAGACAAGGAGTTTGTCATGCATTCTCTCAGGCATACATGCGCTACCAGACTGCTGGACAGAGGAATTGACCTCTATACGGTTAAGGAATGGCTTGGTCACAGCACAATTCAGGTGACGGAACGATATGCTCACCTGAACCCTGCTAAATTAGTACACGCAGTTAGTGTACTTGATGAGCAGATGTAATCGAATTTATAAGACAAATAGGTTGAATGTTGGTACACAATTTGGTACACATTTGGTGATAAAAACAGGAGTTACAAGGTCTATTGTTTGTAGGTATTAATGGTTATAGCGTTGAGAATGCTAGAGATATCAAGAAGTTACTTTGATCCCGTCATTCCCAGGTTCGATCCCTGGCGCCCCAGCCAATAAAAACGGGCACCTACCATTTCGGGTAGGTGCCCGTTTTTATTTCGTGACCTTTTTTAGGGGTGCGCCTCGGAGAAGCTAGAGCCCTCATCAGTAATCTATTTTACCTGACCCTTCCCAACGGTGCGCTAAGACGAGAACCAGATGGACGAAGATGTAGTTCTGGTGCCCGGGGCCCTGGCCCTGATCGGACAATAGGGGGGACATCTTCGAATTGAGGGTGAGCGGGGAGTGGGGCAGTTCAACTCAAGCCCATATAGGTTGTGCACAAAGGGCTAATAACGAAAAGGGTCGGACGGTTGACGTCGGGCCCCTTTTCAATATGAAGTATTGGTGCCTTTATATCGCCATCATGCTGATGAAGTTTGACCAGGGGCCTGTGGTGTGTGAGCCTACGGCCCTGATCCTGAAGTAGTACAGCTTGCCTGGCGTGAGACCGTTAATTTCAATGTGGTTGACACAGCCGGAGGTGATAAGGTGCCTCCAATTGCTTTCCGTGAGGGGATCACCCTCGCAGATCCAGATTTCATAGCACTTGGCCCCTTTTACCGCAGAGCCCCGCGCCACGATGTTTTGCCCCTCGTACACCAGCCTGAAGTTTTCCGTTGCGGCAAGGCCTCCAGTGGCTCCGCGTTTGGTGATGGGTGGCTGCTGTTGCACCAGATCAAGTTTCTGCGGGATGGAGGGGTCATATTTTCCTGTCAGCAACGCTATGCCATGCAATAAACTGACGATGTTGAGTGCGTCGCTTCGCGCCGATGCGAGCTCACCCTCCTTCTCAGAGGCTCCCCCCAGCACCTCGCTGAATATGCTACGATGCCGATCGTGAGCCTTCTGAATCTTCTCGAGATCCGGCATCAAGGCGTTCATCCTTTCCAGGATGGACGGATCCTTGACCAAGTTGGTGACGAGTTCACCGGTCGCACGGATCACATCCTCGTCTCTTTCCCCACCGTTGCGATTTTTGCCCACGGCTTGGTACCTCCTTTGTTTTGATTAAGGTGGTGTAATGTTACTTGGGCCTTCCCGATTCTCAAGTCCGTCGCAAAAAAAATCCTACACGCCCCTCAATCGCCCAAGTTCGCAGAAGTCTTCGGACGAACCACCCAAGTCCTTGGACGAACCACCCAAGTCTTCGGACGAACCACCCAAGTCTTCGGACGAACCACCCAAGTCTTCGGACGAACCACCCAAGTCTTTGTACGAACCACCCAAGTCTTTGGACGAACCACCCAAGTCTTTGGACGAACCACCCAAGTCTTTGGACGAACCACCCAAGTCTTCGGACGAACCACCCAAGTCTTTGGGCGAACCGCCGAAGACTTGGGACGAATCACCTAAACCTTGGGGCCGAATCACCCAAGTCTTCGGACGATGCACAAAACGTTCGGATGAATCACCCCGAGTTTCGGACGATTCGCATAACGTTTTCCAAGGAATCACCAAGGTATCCGGACGAACCACCGCGATCTTCGACACAACACCGAAGACTTCGGATAAATTATCCAGAGGGGCGGACAGGTCATCCCGGGGGTGAAAAGAATTCAGCGAAGAGACTTAGAGGAGGGGAAAACGGCTGCCCCCGGACGTGCGGGGGCAGCCGAAGGGATCAAAGCAGTTGCAGCAGTTCGGTCACCTCAGGGGTGCGCTTGCCTCCCTGGCCGGACAGTATGCTTTTTGGGGTGATGTCTTTGCCGTAGAAGGAGGCGTTGGCTTCGTCGTCGATCATGAGGGCTGCGCCGTTAAGGGCGATGCCGGCGAAGAGCCCTCGGCTCCTCGAGTAGGAAAGGATCTCGGCCTTGAGGGTGACGTCGGTGGCCCCTTCGGCGCTGCGGCCTACCGGACCTGCCGCCACTGATGCGTCGGCGCCCAGGGTGAATTTACCTTTCAGTGCGCCTTCCACGCCCTTCTTGGTCTTGAAAACGAGGATGAGGTCGGTAGATTCCGCCCCGATCTGCCAGCCGAGGCTACCGCCCGCAATCTTGATGAAGACCGGATCGCTCCAGTTCCCTTTTTCATCACGAACCGTCAGTACTCCAGTGCCGTACCTGCCGCCGACCACGAACCCGACCTTGATCACTCCGGGAATCACCATGATCCCCTGGGCGTTCTGAAGGAGTGCGGGGGGGATGCTTTGCTCTGGGATGGCCTTGATCGCCTTGACCACTTCTATGCAGTCCTCTATTTTCCGCGTCTCACCGGCAGCGAAGGCCGGCGTGATGCTCGTCCCCAGCAGCAGGGCAACGATCGCCGCGGTAATCAGTCTTATCGTTCTCATGGATGCTATCCTCCTTTGTTGTCACTAAATGCTACAGGTAAATGATACGCCTCTGCCCAGCTTCGGGCGCAGCTTTTAATCCAGGCATAAAAAAGCCGGGTGCAATGTCTTGAATCGCAACCCGGCTGTATCCTCAGTGACGGGCGCTCTGCCCGTTTATGAGCTCTGTTCAGGTCCGTCGCGGCTGGGAATCGAGAAATCTGCCGAACTCCGCATCGCTCTCGCGCATGTGGTTCGTGACCCAAGAGCACAAAAACCAGAGCAGGTCGACGCATCCCTTGGTATCCAATCCACTTCCTTTTTTCAGCAAGGCTATCTCGGTTTGGAAGTGCCGATGCTCTTCCTTGTGCGCGGCGAGTTTCGGGTACGAACTTCGCTGCATCCAGCGTTCCTCGCAGTTGAACTGCTGGATGGAGAAATCGACCAGGATTTCCAGTACCCCCGGTTCAAGCGTGTGGTTTTCACGGAAATGGTCATAGCTTCTGTTGAGATATTGCACCAGGTGTTGGTGATAACGGTCGATCTCTTGTATGCCAACCAAATAACAGTCCTTCCATTCAATAATAGGCATACAGCCTGTTCTCCTGATTAAGAGTAGTGCCCGGTCCTCCCCTGTTGGGGACAGACCGGGCACATAACGATCAATTACTGTGGTGTTAGGGTGATCTCACCCAGAGATGTTTCGTGACCGGCGGTGACCGATACCGCTGCCGACGAGTACAGGGCGAAGCCGTTCGCGCTTATGAAGGCCTTGTAGCCGTAGTCGGTGGTGTTGGCAGGAACGAAGGCGGAGAAAGGCGCCTGCCACTTGCCGCTGGTATAGGTCGCGAAGATCTGCCCCGCTGCAATCGGGTTGGTGTCGTTGATGGTCCCGCGGCGCTTGACGGAGACGGTGGCGCTGCTCCAGTTGACGGACGGATTGCTGACGTTGCCTGCGATGGAACCGAAGGTCTCAAGCATGTTCGCCATCTGGATGAGCCTTATCCCGGTAGGCTTGAAGTTGTACTGTCCGGTGTTGCCGCGCTTCACCACGGCCGTATTTGGGTCGAAGTCGATCATGACGGCGTTGATGACGCCAGGCTTGACCTCGATCGGTCCGAGGATCTTGAGCCCGGATTGCTGTCCGCTCGGCGTGGTTAGAGGGATCTTCGTGTTGGGATCACTCGCCAGGACGAGGTAGTTGACCGGATCCTGGTTGCCGCCCGGGTTCGGATCAAGGATGAGGCGGATCTGGCTGTAGGTGCCGGCGGGGAGGGCGAGGTCGCCCAAGGTTTCCTGGCTGAAGCGCAACTGCATCACGTCCACCGACCTGGCGGTGGTGTAGCTTGCGAATACGGGCAGTGCGGGGTCGTTGTCGGCGGCGTTTTCATGCCCCGCGGGCACGAGCCTTATTTCACGGATGGATATGAAAAGGTTCTGGAATTCGTCGCTTTGACGGTCGGTGATGGCAAGCTTGAGGGTCCCCTTGCTGGTGCTGCTGCTGCCGCCTCCGCCGCATCCTCCCAGGTACAAAAGGGCTGCGGTGACGGTGCAAAGGGCGATGAGCAGATAACGGTAGGAAACAAAGATCTTTCGCATTGTGGTGTCCTCCTTTTGTTTGGAGATCCGCTGTTAGTCACGATGATGCTTTTTGTGTCCTTTCTTCTTGCCGTGGTCGTGGTGGTCCTTCTCATTTTTCTTCAGGTAAACCCGCTGGTGGTTCTCTACGTAATACGGACGCCCGGAGTCGTAGTAGATGTGTACTCCTGGGGGGGCGGGGAGGTAGCCGTTAAGCTGGATGTTAACGCCGACGGTTCCGGAGTGGCTTGTCGTAGGGGCTGCCAGCATGAAGCAGGTAAGAGCTAAGGCAGCCAGTGAGGTTGAGGGTGGTTTCATGCGCATGTCGGATTCCTTTCGGGGTGGTATTTGCCCCGTCTTTTGTATCCCGAGCTCAAGCAGGGACTTCTCTGTCTCTGTCTCAAACTCCGCGCAATAAAAAAGCCGGGGCCTAATATCTATGTGATATTTCGGCGACCCGGCTGTCTCTGAGAGACCCTGTAGGCTTTCCGTCCCATCCTCGCGGATGGTTTAGTATTGTCGTCTATCGGTGCTGTTGCGGTTTTCGCAGGAACGATAACGCAAGGCCTGTACCCTGTCAAGCGCGGTTTTGCTTGTGTCGGGTGTTTCCTACTGATCACAAGCAGATAGGGGCGAAAATGACTAAAGTTTTCCGAAGCACTGCCGAACTTCTACTACTGTAAGCGATGCCTTTTGTTGTTCTGTTTTATACAAGTGTAGTACGAGGGGGGGAGCATGGTTAGAAGTATCCTTGATATCGGCAACGCCAAGTACAAGATCGACAGGCTCGCGCTATGCCGTTTCAGGGAGGAAGCACGCCGGAACGCTGATGCCGGTGCGGATGAGAGAAAAGCAGAGCCTCGTGACGTGCGCCCATCCATTGAGGAATCTCTCGACTGCGTTTTCATGGAAGTGATGCAGTTGTACAACGAATACGCACGTACGGAGAGTCTGGACGTTCTCGTCCGGCTGAAGGACAAACTGGAACAGGTTTCGTTGAGGTACAAGAGTGTGGCGCTTGCTGAGGAGGTGCTGAATATTAACAGCTGCCTTCCCTATGAAAGGCGCGTTCCCTCCTCTTCACGTCCCGACGGCTTCGGCAGTCACTAGCCGTAAGGCTTCAAGCTCTGATTCCTTCGTTAGAAATCGCGACGGCAGGCCCGGCAACGGTCTGCTGTTTGCGTCCCGCCTTTTCCTGCTGAATGCTTTCCCATTCCTGCATAAGCTTTTCCGGCTCGGTCGTGATCCTTTTGATCAGTTCGAGCAGGGTCTGCTCAGCGTTCCCCTCGAAGGCAGTGAACTTCACACCCATCATCGAGAAGAAGCAGTGCACCACGCTGACCGTGATGACCATGGGGGCTTCCCCGGGGGAGACCTCGATGGAAAGGGTGCAGGATTCGTTGAGCGGAACCATCAGACATTCGTCCGCACTGATGAGCGCGCCGCGAAGCGATATGTTTTCGATGCGGCAACGATATTTCATTTCAAGATGTTTCAGTTCGCCGGGTGCCGTGTGTTTAACCCGGTGAAAACGCCGCTGGTTCATGGGTGAAGCCCTCCTCGCATGCTTATAGAATGTCAGGCAGGTTCCTTATCGACCATGATCCATACAAACTGTAGCCGATTTTGTCAACATACAGTTCTGCAACAAGTTTTTTGTGTCGTGCGCCCATGGGTCGGGGCGGGGGGCGTCGCCTGCTGACCCGTTGTGCCGGCACAAAGATGGCCTCGGTGAAGGCAGGTTTTCCGTTGACTTCACAAGGCAAGTATTGTATTAAGTAGCGTTTCCTGGATTTGGGATGTGGATTCCTGAGGTTTCGGCTGGTACACACGCAGCTAATTTATAAAGAAAAGAAGCAGAGAGGGCCGGTGCGTTAATGGAAAACAAGATCAGGGTGTTCAGCGGTAACTCGAATCCGGTTCTGGCGGAGAAGATCTGTGATTGCCTCAAGGTGCCCCTTGGCAAGGCCAAGGTGAGGACCTTTTCCGATGGCGAGATCATGGTCGAAATCGGCGAGAACGTTCGTGGGCGGGATATTTACGTGGTGCAGTCGACCTGCTGCCCGACCAACAACAATCTCATGGAACTGCTCATCATGATCGACGCGCTTAAAAGGGCGTCGGCCCATACCATCACCGCCGTCATGCCGTACTACGGCTATGCGCGGCAAGACCGCAAGGCCGCGCCGAGGACGCCGATCAGCTCCAAACTGGTGGCCGATCTGATCACCACGGCGGGTGCCCACAGGGTGGTGACCATCGACCTGCACGCCGGTCAGATCCAGGGCTTTTTCAATATCCCGGTGGACAATCTCTACGCCGCGCCGGTGCTCCTCGCCCACCTGAAGAGCCGCTTCGCGGACGACCTGAACAACCTGGTCATGGTTTCCCCCGATGCCGGCGGTACCGAGCGCGCCAGGGCCTTCGCCAAGAGGCTTGGCTGCACTCTCGCCGTGATCGACAAGCGCCGCACCGGTCCGAACGTCATGGAGGTCATGCACCTGATCGGTGACGTCAAGGGGAAGAACGCCATCATCCTTGACGACATGATCGACACCGCCGGGACCTTGACCCAGGCAGCCCTCGCGCTCAAGGAGCACGGCGCCGCCAACGTCTATGCCTGCGCCACCCACGGTGTTCTCTCCGGTCCGGCGATCGAGAGGATCAACAACTCCGTCATCGAGAAAGTGGTCATCACGGACACGGTCCCGCTTGGGGAGAAGGCTGAACAGACCGAGAAACTGAGAGTGTTGTCCGTGGCCGACCTTCTGGCTGAGGCGATCCGCCGCATCCACGAGGACGAATCCGTCAGCTCCCTTTTCGTGTAGTACCAAATATAAAACTGTCATTGGAAGATCAAATACCAAGATTGACATCGGAGGATGTATGAGTAAGCAGGTGCTGAATGTTGAACTGAGAGAAAAAACCGGCAAGGGTATTTGCCGTCGTCTTCGCGCTGCCGGCCGTGTTCCGGCCGTCGTGTACGGTAAAGGTTTTGAGCCGGTCTGCATCTCCCTGGGCCAGAGAGAGCTTTCCGAAGCCATCGCAGGCGAGGGCGGCCGCAACCACATCCTGACCCTGCAGGGCGTCCCCGCACTGGAAGGCACCAACGTCATCGTGGCTGACCTGCTGCGCGACTCCCTGAAGAACATCCCGCGTCACGTAGACCTGCACAAGATCAACCTCGCCGACAAGGTGAAGGTGCACGTGAAACTGAACCTGGTCGGCACCCCGGCCGGCGTCAAGGCGGGCGGCTTCCTCGATTTCGCAATGCACGAAGTTGAGGTCGAGTGCCTCCCGGTTCACATCCCGTCGCACATCAACGTCGACGTCGTCGAGCTTGCCATCGGCCACTCCGTCCACGTGGGTGATATCAAGGCTCCGGTGGGCACCGCCATCCTGAGCGATCCGAAGGCTCCGGTGGTCAGCATCCTCGGGCGCAAAGCCGCCGCTGAGGAAGAGACTGCCGCCTAACCAGGACCGCTATGGCTGCAAAACTGATCGTAGGGCTCGGCAACCCCGGGCCCAAGTACACATGGACCCGCCACAACGCGGGTTTCATGGTTTTAGACCGTCTCTCCAGCCAGTCCGGTATCTCCGTCACCAGGAAGGCCTTCTCCGGGCTTTCCGGTGACGGGAACTGGGCGGGCGAGCGTGTCTATCTCCTCAAGCCGCAGACCTTCATGAACCTCTCCGGGCGCTCGGTCGCCGAGGCGCTCCGCTTCTACAAGTTGTCCCTCTCTGATCTCATCGTGATCCATGACGACCTGGACATCCCTTTCGGCAAGGTGCGGCTCAAGGAAGGGGGCGGTCACGGCGGGCACAACGGGCTACGCTCGCTGGCCCAGGAATTAGGTTCCACTTCCTTCGCCCGTGTGCGCGTCGGTATCGGACGGCCGCTGCACGGCGACGTGGTGAACTTCGTGCTCACCAACTTCGCCAAGGAAGAGATGAACGAACTGCTGGACGTGCTGGACACCTCCCTGGACGCCATCGAGATGGCGATGAAGGAAGGTATGCCGAAGGCGATGAGCATCTTCAACGCGAAGTAACGACTTAAAAGGATAAATCATGGGCTTTAACTGCGGCATCGTAGGTCTCCCCAACGTCGGGAAGTCGACCATCTTCAACGCGCTCACCTCGGCAGGTGCCGAGTCCGCCAACTACCCGTTCTGCACCATCGACCCCAACGTCGGCATCGTTTCCGTTCCCGATCCGCGCATGGATAAGCTCGCCGAGATCGTGCACCCCGAGCGCATCCTTCCCACCACCATAGAATTCCTCGACATAGCCGGACTGGTGAAGGGCGCGAGCCAGGGCGAGGGGCTCGGCAACAAGTTCCTGGGGCACATCCGTTCCGTCGACGCAATCCTGCACGTGGTGCGCTGCTTTGAGAACGAGAACGTGGTCCACGTGAGCGGAAGCGTTTCCCCGGTGCGTGACATCGAGGTGATCCAGACCGAGCTTGCCCTCGCCGATCTGGATACGGTGGAAAAGCGCATGCTGCGCACCGAAAAACAGGCGAGAAGCGGCGACAAGAAGGCGAAGGAAGACGTGGAGTTCTGCCAGAAGGTGAAGGCGACCCTGGAAAAGGGGCTTTCCCCGCGCAACCTCGCGGAGAACGAGGACGAGAGGCTGATCCTGCGCGATATGCACCTGATGACCGCGAAGCCTGTTCTTTATGTCGCCAACGTGGCCGAGGACGACCTGGAAGGGAAACACCCCTACGTCGAGGAGGTGCGCCAACTCGCGGCCAAGGAAGGCAACGGCGTCGTGTTCATCTGCGGTTCCATCGAGGCGGAGATTTCCGAACTGGAGGGCGAGGAGAAGCAGGCCTTTCTCGAGGAGATGGGACTTGCCGAGTCAGGCCTGGACCGCCTGATCCGCTCGGGCTACGAACTTCTCGGCCTCATCACCTATTTCACCGCAGGGGTGAAGGAAGTGCGTGCCTGGACCATCACCCGCGGGACCAAGGCTCCCGGGGCGGCCGGCGTGATCCACTCCGACTTCGAGAAAGGGTTCATCCGCGCTGAAGTTATCGCCTACAAGGACTTCATAGCCTCCGGTGGTGAATCAGGCGCCAAGGAGAAGGGCCTGATGCGTCTTGAGGGGAAAGAGTACGTGGTGCAGGACGGTGACGTCATGCACTTCAGGTTCAACGTGTAGTGTGCGCTGGGATGGGTAAATAATATTCGCCCATTTCGCCATCTTTTGCTTGTCAAAGTTTGAAAACTGTAGTAATAAGCAGCGTTCACCAGAACGGCCCATGGCCGTATCTCCTTGCTCCGGGTTGGACCGGGGCTAAATTAACCGTGAGGAGGCTTAACAATGAGCAGGATGTACGAGACGATTTACATCGTCCAGCCGGACCTCGGTGACGAAGAGATCAAAGCTCTTTCCACCAAGGTACAGGACGTCATCGCCAGCATGAACGGCGATTTCAAGAGGCTTGAGGACTGGGGCACCAGGAAGCTTGCCTACCCGATCAACAAGAACCCGCGTGGCCGTTACTTTTACCTCCGTTTTGACGCCGATGCCCCGTTGATCGCAGAGCTTGAGCGTCGTCTGCGTCTTGACGACAAGGTGATCAGGTACCAGAGCGTGAAACTCGAGCAGGAAGTGGTTGCCCCGGCGGCCGCTCCGGTTAAGAGCGCCGAGGAAGGGACCGAGGAAGTGGCTGCCGCCGCTACCGAGGCTCCGGCCGAAACGACTACTACGGTGGAGGAATAAAAGATGGCTGACGAAAGAGCACCCCAGAGAACCAGCAGCGGGCCGAGGAAGAAGCGTCCGTTCCAGCGTCGCAAGGTCTGCCGTTTCTGCGCAGACAAGCAGGTTAGCATCGATTACAAGGATCCCCGTACCCTTCGTTACTTCGTATCCGAGCGCGGCAAGATCATCCCGCGCCGTATCTCCGGTAACTGCTCCAAGCACCAGAGGGAAATCACCGAGGCGATCAAGCGTGCCAGGAACATCGCGCTGCTCCCGATCGCAGGCAGCCACGCGACCGCGTAAATGCCGCTACCGGTGAACCCTCCGCAGGGTAAGGTTTTTGATGTGATCAAGGGGAGCGTTGCTACGGTAACGCTCTTCCTTGCTTTCGTCTACCTCCCCGTGGTCGGCATGATCCCCGGCCTCTTCGCCCCCGCTCCTGCCGCTTTCTATGCTTTGAAGCGGGGGAGGGGGACCGGTCTCGGCGTCGTCCTCGGAAGCAGTGCGCTTCTTCTGGCGATTGCCGATCCGGCGGCCACCGCGATCTACCTTTTGCAGGCGGGCGTGCTTTCCCTTGCGCTCCCCGAGTTCCTTGCCCGTGGCAAGGGTGGGGCCCGCTCGGTGATCTACGCTGTGGCGGTCAACGTCTCGGTCCTGCTTGCCGCAGCCGTCGTTTACGGGCTCGCTACCGGCGCAGACCTGCAGGCGAAGATCACCAAGGGCGTGCAAAACAGCATCAACCAGACCGCGCTTCTCTACGAGAAGGCGGGTGTTAAGGGCGATGAGCTGAAGGCGCTCAATGACTCGATGCACCAGGCGGGGCAGTTGGTGGTAACCATCTACCCGGCCATGGTCACCGTCGCCTACGGGGTCATCGCATGCTTGAACCTTCTGCTCATCGCGGGCATCGTTTCACGCATGGGGATGCCGCTGCTGGTCGGTGACTTCAAGAAGTACAAGAACCCGGAGCCGCTCGTATGGCTGCTTATAGCCGCCGGGTTTTGCGTGCTGGTCCCTGACAACATAGTGCACCTCTCCGCCTTGAACGTACTGATCGTTCTGGGTGCGTTGTACTCGACCCAGGGGCTCGCCATCATCAGCTTCTTCTTTCAGAAGCTGGCGGTCCCGGTCTTCATCAGGTTGTTGGCAACCCTGCTCCTCGTTTTCCAGCCCATGATGGTGCTGGCGATCGCGTCGCTAGGGATATTTGATCTCTGGGCGGACTTCAGGTCCCCCAATAAACAGGAAAACCTGTAACTAATCAGGCTAGGAGGCAACACATGAAGTTGATTCTCAAGGAAAACGTTGAAAACCTCGGTCACATCGGCGACATCGTCAAGGTAGCCCCGGGCTACGCAAGGAACTACCTGCTCCCGAAAGGGTTCGCCATCGAGGCTACCGAGAAGAACGCCAAGGCTCTCGAGCACGCGAAGCGTCACCTCGAATACAAGAAGAACAAGGTTCTCGAAGCTGCCAAGCAGCTTTGCGCCAAGATCGAAGCAATCACCCTCAACCTGGCACACCAGGCCGGTGCAGACGACAAGCTTTTCGGCGCAGTCACCAACATGGAACTGGCCGAGCAGCTGAAGGCAGTCGGCGTGGAAATCGATCGCAAGCGCATCGTGCTTGACGAGCCGATCAAGCATCTGGGCGAGTTCACCGCCATCGTTAAGCTGCACCCGGAAGTTGCGGCCAACCTGAAGGTCGTGGTCACCAAGGCCTAGGACCGCTGCAAAGCCGAACCTGTCTGTAACAATAAAGGGCCGCCTCCTGTGAGAGCGGCCCTTTTTATTTTGAAGATAGCCGCATGGACGCGTGCGACTAAAGATCTTTGCCAGCCCGTACTTGCGCCGCACATTGGGGGGACAGTGAACATAGAGAAACATCACAAACAGGAGATCGCGGTGCGCCAGTTGGAGACGGCGTTGCTTCTGTACTTCGCCAAGAAGGATCTCTTTAGTGTCATTACTCTGGCAGGTGCCGCAGAGGAGATACTTGGGCAGTTGTTGCGGCTCGGTGCCGGTGAAAAGGAAACTCCTTTGCGCTCCGTGCTGAATCTTTTCCGACCGGCACGGGCCTCGGTCCGCGGGGAAACTAGTCCGGCGCACGAGACCGACCTCTACGTGCACATGGATGTGCGCAGCGAGGCGGAATTTCTACTGGGACGGGCGATAGACGACTATCATGCCTTGACCGGAGAGTTGAGCGGCAACATGCAGAAGTTCAACGAAGAAGTGAGAAGCAGGCGCGGATAGGGAAGGGGACAGGAACATCCCCTTCTCCCGCCTTTGCGGGCCGAAGCGCTACGGTGCGTGGCTCAGCGGGAGAAGGGATGTCTTTGCAGGTAATTACTTTTTCAGCGTCGCGTCCTGAATCAGGACCTTGTAACGGTAGCCCGAACCGAAGTCGAGGTCGTTGTATAGGGTGCCGGTAATGGTCACCACATCTCCCACCTTGGGCAGTTCTTTCGAAGTCACCACGAGGTTGTCGGTTTTCTTGGCCTTGGAGCCGGTGCCGTCCTCCAGGTGAATCCAGTTCTTCTTCATGATCCTCTCCGCGACGTTCACGACGCGGCCACGGACCACCACCCGTTTCTTTTCAAGTTTCTTACTCTTGGCGAACACCTCAGCAATGGTGTACGCATTGGCACCCTTTGCCTTGGTGACTTTCTCGCTCTTAGAGACTGGCTTGGCTGCCTGGGCGGTTGCTTTTTCTTTGGTCGCTTGCCCCTGCTGCCCGCCAGGTGCACCGGGAACGCCCTGATGCAGCGCCTTTATGGCGGACGGGCTCAGTTGCATCTTCTTCGCATCGCTCGGCCCCGCCGAGAAGATGACCTGGTCGAATTTGCGGTTCAGCGCCTTACTGTTGAAGTTCTTCATGGCGAAGCCAGGGGTGAGGGTAAGCTGCTGACCTACCGTGATCTTGGTGAGAGGTATCGCCACCCACACCTTTTCCGGACCGTTTTGCAGCAGCAGGTAGGTGTATCCTCCGCCGTCCATGGTCTCCAGGACCTTGCCGGAAAGGGGGATCTCTTTCCGGGCGGTGTCCGCCGCGCCGGCCTGATGAACAGTCAAGACGGCGAACATAAGCAACAGGAAGAGGTGTTTCAGTACTTGGTTCATGTAATGACTCCTTAGAGGGATCCTTGCTCCCGGCAGACTACTTTTTTCCTTTCTGAATAACAAGTCTTTTTCTGGCGCCTCCCCTTTAGTGCAGACCGCACCATGGGCCTTGTTTCGGGCCTGCTTGCACAGGCTGATTATCCAGTTATATTTGTGTGCGCACATTGGTCGCTGTTTATGTCTTGGAGTTGGACGACGGCAGTAAATTCAGGCTACAGGAGGCGAACATGGATAAGAAGCTCGGCGTGTTGCTTGTGCATGGAATGGGGACGATGTCCGACGATTTTGCGCACGATACGGTACAGGAACTGCGCGAGCGGATTTCCGGTCGCGGCCTGAATCGTGACGAGATTGCCTGGCATGGCGTGTATTGGGCGCCGCTGCTCTCGGCGCGGGAGCACCAACTCTGGGTGGACCTCGCCGCGAACAACGATTTGAATTGGGCCAAGCTGCGCAAGTTCTTCCTAAGCGCCTTCGGTACCGTGAGCGCCTATCACAATCAAAGCGGGAGGCCGGGTGGGCTATACGAAACTATTCACGGCCTCATCCACGAAGCGGTGCAACAGTTGCGCGTGAAGCTCGGAGACGACGACAAACCGCTTGTCGTTGTCGCCCACTCCCTCGGATCTGTGTTCATGAGCGACTATATCTGGGACAGGCAGATGGGTTATGGACGTGAGCGCTACGGAGCCACGCCGTTCGAGCGGATGGAGACCCTTTCCGGCATGGTTACTTTGGGGAGTACCATTCCGCTTTTCTGCGTTGCACACGAGAATCCCGCCTGCATCGAGTTCCCGCCGCCGACCCTCACTGAACCGCTTAGAAAGAAGGCAAAGTGGTTGAACCTCTACGATTCCGACGACGTGCTCGGCTGGCCGCTGAAGCCCCTCGGCACCGGCTATGCCGCGGCGGTGAACGAGGACATTGAGGTGAGCGTGGGTAATATCCTCACCTCCTGGAACCCCGGCAACCATGCAGCCTACTGGAGCGACGAAACCGTCATCAAGCCGATGGTCTACCTGCTGAGTACCCTGCTAGAGGCGGTTCATGCGCCGCCCAAGATAACCGGGGTCTGATGCCGCTTCCGATTTTTCGGCTGAAAATAAAAAAGGCGCTCCGGATGGAGCGCCTTTTCTTGTCTGCGGCGGTGACCTAGTTAAACGATCTTCTGCATGCCGGTCATGGCGGCACGCAGTTCGGCGCCGACTTCCTCAACGAGGTGGTTGCGGATTTCAGCGTTCACCGCGACCAGCAGCTGGTTGTCGACGCTGTTGTCCTTCACGTCGAGACCTTTGCCGATCACGTCGGTGCCGACCTTGGCCATGAAGGGCTTCAGAAGCGGTACGCAGGCGTGCGAGAAGAGGTAGCAGCCATATTCAGCGGTGTCGGAGATGACGCGGTTCATCTCGTACAGCTTCTTCCTGGCGATGGTGTTGGCGATGAGCGGGGTCTCGTGCAGCGACTCGTAGTAGGCGCTCTCCGGCTCGATGCCGGTCTCGACCATGGTCTCGAAGGCGAGCTCGACGCCTGCCTTCACCATGGCGACCATGAGGATCGCCTTGTCGAAGTACTCCTGCTCGGAAATCTCGCCGGCAGCTTCGGTCTGCTCGAAGGTGGTCTTTCCGGTCTCTTCGCGCCAGGTGAGGAGCTTCACGTCGTCGTTGGCCCAGTCCTGCATCATGGTGCTGGAGAACTCGCCACTCATGATGTCGTCCATGTGTTTCTGGAACAGCGGACGCATGATGTCCTTAAGCTCGCTGGCGAGCTTGAAGGCAACGAGTTTGGCCGGGTTGGAGAGGCGATCCATCATGTTGGTGATGCCGCCGTGCTTCAGTGCCTCGGTGATGGTCTCCCAGCCGAACTGGATGAGCTTTACGGCGTAAGGGGCGCCCATGCCGTTTTCGACCATCTTGTCGAAGCAGAGGAGGGCGCCCGCCTGCAGCATGCCGCAGAGGATGGTCTGCTCGCCCATGAGGTCCGATTTCACTTCCGCGACGAAGGAGGACTCGAGTACGCCGGCGCGGTCGCCGCCCTGGGCGGAGGCGATGGCCTTTGCGATTTCGAGGCCGTCACCCTTGGGGTCGTTCTCGCCGTGCACCGCGATGAGGGTCGGTACGCCGAAGCCGCGTTTGTACTCGGCGCGCACCTCGGAGCCCGGGCACTTCGGTGCTACCATGACGACGGTCAGGTCCTTGCGGATCTGGGTGCCTTCCTCGACGATGTTGAAGCCGTGGGCGTAGCTGAACACTGCGCCTTGCTTCATGAAAGGAATGACGGTCTCCACCACCTTGGTGTGCTGCTTGTCCGGGGTGAGGTTCATGACGATGTCGGCGGTGGGGAGGAGTTCCTCGTAGGTTCCGACCTTGAAGCCGTTGTCCGAGGCGTTTAGGTAGGACTGGCGCTTCTGCTCGATGGCGTCTTTCCTGAGGGCATAGGAGACGTCAAGCCCGCTGTCGCGCATGTTGAGGCCCTGGTTGAGACCCTGTGCGCCGCAACCGACGATGACGATCTTCTTGCCTTTCACGTATTCGCAGCCGTTGGCGAATTCGGATGCGTCCATGAAGCGGCAGGTCCCCAGTTCCTGCAGCTGACGGCGCAGCGGCAGGGTGTTGAAATAGTTCTGTCCCATCGTTTTTCTCCTCCTGATTATATTGCTGGTGTGGTTACAAGTCTGAAAGTGTGCTGACTGTATACTATATTTAACGTTGCGTAAATTGATTTGTTGTGCATATTGTGTTGCGTATAGCGCAATGATGGCGTGTGGTGGTGGACCTTGTGGGGATGGTGGGCCCGGTGGACGTCGTGGGCGCGGTGGACACCGTGGATGGTGAAGAAGAAGGAGACTTTTTATGGATCTGCGGGAGCTCGAAATATTTCTTACCCTGGCGGAGTTGAAACATTTCGGCCGCGCGAGCCAGGCGTGCAACTTGAGCCCCTCGGCGCTTACTCGCACCATCCAGCGCATGGAGGAAAAGCTGGAACAACCGCTCTTCTTGCGCGATAACCGCACGGTCGCCTTGTCCCCGGCTGGGGAGCGCCTGAAGGCTTACGCGCGCCTTTGTCTCAACGAATGGCAAAGCCTCCGCTCGTCGATCCGCAATGAGCAGGCTGTCACCGGCTCCCTCTCCATATACGCTTCCATCACTGCTGTCTACAGTCTCCTCCCGGAACTTCTGGAATCGTTCAGGGAGCGGTACCCGGAGGTGCAGCTTGAGTTGAGGACTGGCGCCGCTGAACAAGCTGTGGCCCAGGTGCAAAGTGGGGAAATCGACCTCGCTGTGGCGGCGTTCCCGGATGGACCACGCCCAAACATCGAGTTTCTCCCCATCGTTACCATCCCGCTCATCTTCATCGCCCCACGTGTTGCAGGCGCGGCGGAGGTGCCGGTTCCCGGCGACCGCCTCGACCTTTCCCGCGCTCCGCTCGTGCTGCCGCAAACCGGCCTTTCGCGTCGACGTCTGGATCAGTGGCTTAAGGAGCATCGCATCACTCCCAATATCACCTCGGAGGTCTCCGGGAATGAGGCCATCATCGCCATGGTGCGCCTTGGCTGCGGCGTGGGCATAGTTCCCCAGCTCGTGCTGGAGCGCAGCCCTTTTCGCGACGAGGTCGCCATCCTGCAGGACGCCCCTGTGCTGAAGCCATACCAGGTGGGGCTTTGCACCAGCAAAAGAAACCTGCAGCGGGCAAGCGTGAAGGCTTTCTGGCAACTGGCTGAGGAGCGGTCGATGTCGGTTTAAAATCACTCAACGCAAAGACGCGAAGCCGCAAAGGCGCAAAGAGAAAATCAAAGACTATGAACGACAAGGAAATGCAGAAGCAAAAATTTTTTACCCGCTTTCTTTGCGTCTCAGCGCCTTCGCGTCTTTGCGTTAACGATTTTTGCTGTTGTACCTGCTTCTGATTTTGCCTGGCTTATGTCCGTCGTTCTTTGCGGCTTTGCGGCACTGCGTGACATGGTTTTGGTCTTGCCTTCATTTCTCCCCTGTGCTATATAAGTTCGCTGTTCAAAATTCACACGCCATCACAGCCGTGTCGGTGGTGCCCGCATGCGGGTTCCGGCATTAACTGGTGGCGGAGGGAAAACCAAAGGAGAAAGTAAAAATGTCGAACATCACCATGAAAGAACTGCTCGAAGCCGGCGTCCACTTCGGACACCAGACCAAGAGGTGGAACCCGAAAATGAAGCCGTACATCTTCGGCGCTCGTAACGGGATCTACATCATCGACCTGCAGAAGACCGTCAGGCTCTTCAAAAACGCTTACAGCTTCGTGACCGAAATGGCACAGGCTGGCGAGACCGTCCTCTTCGTCGGCACCAAGAAGCAGGCTCAGGATTCCGTGGCGGAAGAGGCACAGCGTTGCGGGCAGTTCTACGTCAACGACCGCTGGCTCGGCGGCATGCTCACCAACTTCTCCACCGTGAAGCAGAGCATCGACCGTCTCAAGCGTCTTGATAGCATGATCGCTGACGGCACCATCGAGGCATACACCAAGAAAGAGCAGCTCAAGCTCGGCAAAGAGCGCGAGAAGCTCGAGAAGACCCTGGGCGGCATCAAGGGTATGGGCAGGACCCCGGGCATGCTCTTCGTGGTTGACCCGAAAAACGAAGAAATCGCGGTATCCGAGGCGAAGAAGCTGGGCATCCCGGTCGTCGCCATCGTCGACACCAACTGCGATCCGGACGACATCAACTACGTCATCCCGGGCAACGACGACGCTATCCGCGCCATTCGTCTGCTGACCAGCAAAATGGCTGACGCCGTTCTTGAAGGTGCCCAGGCTCGCAACGCCCGTCTCCAGACCGGCGCTGAGGAAGAAGTAGCCTTCACCGAGGGCGAAGAGGTTGCCGAAGAAACTCCCGCCGAGGCCTAAGGTCTCCTTCGGTCACCGTACCGGCATCACCTTTTTCAAAAAATCTACATGACTAAGAAGCCCGCACCGAAACCGGTGCGGGCTACTGTGGAGGATAACGTGAGCATTACAGCTGCACAGGTTAACGAACTGAGGAAAGCAACCGGCGCAGGCCTCATGGACTGCAAGAAAGCTCTTACCGAGACCAACGGCGATCACGAGAAGGCGATCGACTACCTGCGCACCAAGGGTCTGGCTGCCGCATCCAAGAAGGCCGGCCGCGCAGCGACCGAGGGCATGGTAGGCTCCTACATCCACGGCGGCGGCAAGATAGGCGTCCTGGTTGAGGTCAACTGCGAGACCGACTTCGTCGCCAAGAACGAGAACTTCCAGAACTTCGTGAAGGACATCGCGATGCACATCGCTGCGGCCTCCCCGCTTTACGTGCGCCGTGAGGAAGTACCCGGAGAGCTGATCGAGCGCGAGAAGGCGATCTACCGCGAGAAGGCCAAAGAGAGCGGCAAGCCGGCGGCCATCATCGAGAAGATCCTCGAAGGCCAGATCAACAAGTTCTACGGCGATATCTGCCTTCTCGAGCAGGCCTACGTGAAGGACCCGGACAAGACCATCCAGACCTTCCTGAACGAGACCATCGCTTCCATCGGCGAGAACATGAGCATCCGCCGCTTCACCAAGTTCGTGCTTGGCGAAGGGCTCGCCAAGAAGGAGAGCGACTTCGCGGCAGAGGTCGCCGCGGCGGCCGGCGTGTAACACGTCCCAAAGGGAGCCGGCCATGAAAATGGGCGGCTCTTTTTTTATCTGCAGCAAGGCAAAAAGCCCTGCGATGGCGGCGTCAAGCCCCGGCAGGCGAACGGGCTACGCCCGAACCTGTTCTGCGTGAAGGCTTTTTGCCGTCTAAAAAAGGCAAGGTGACTACGATGGCAGAACCCTATTACAAAAGAGTACTTCTCAAGCTTTCCGGCGAGGCCCTCGGCGGCGACCAGGGGTACGGCATCGACCCCAACACCATCACCGCGATCGCCCGCGAGGTGAAGCAGGTGGTTGAACTGGGCGTCGAGCTGTGCCTCGTCATCGGCGGCGGCAACATCTTCCGCGGCGTGGCGGCCTCCTCCAAGGGGATGGATCGCGCCAGCGCCGACTACATGGGGATGCTTGCCACCATGATCAACTCGCTGGCCATGCAGGACGCCCTCGAGAAGGTCGGCGTCGACACCCGCGTCCAGTCCGCCATCGCCATGGCCGAGGTGGCCGAACCCTACATCCGCAGGCGCGCCATCAGGCATCTGGAAAAGGGGAGGGTGGTCATCTTCGGAGCCGGCACCGGCAACCCCTACTTCACCACCGATACCGCGGCGAGCCTGAGGGCGATGGAGATCGGCGCCGACGTGATCCTCAAGGGGACCAAGGTCGACGGCGTTTACTCCGCCGACCCCGCCAAGGACAAAAATGCCACCAAGTACGGTACGCTCAGCTACCTGGAGGTCCTTAGAAAAGGGCTTCAGGTCATGGACGCCACCGCCATCTCGTTGTGCATGGACAACAGCCTTCCGATCATCGTCTTCGACGTGACGACCGACGGCAATGTCGTGCGGGTAGTCACGGGCGAACCGATCGGCACCCTCGTGAAAGAAGGAGAATAACATGATCAAGGATGTCATCGCCGACATGAACGTCCACATGGACAAGAGCATAGATTCCCTCAGGAAGGACTACCAGAAGGTCCGCACCGGTCGCGCAAGCACCTCGCTTCTGGAGGACGTCAAGGTGGACTCCTACGGGATGCTCTCCCCGCTCAACCAGGTGGCGACCCTTTCCGTCCCCGAGGCCAGGACCATCACGATCCAGCCGTGGGACAACAAGATGATCGGTCCCATCGAGAAGGCGATCATGAACTCGAACCTCGGGCTCACCCCTGCCAACGACGGCAAGGTGATCCGCCTCTGCCTTCCGCCGCTCACCGAGGAGCGCCGCAAGGACATCGTGAAGCAGCTGAAGCGCGACGCCGAGGAAGCCAAGGTTGCGCTCAGGAACATCCGTCGCGACGCCATCGACAAGCTGAAGAAGCTCGAGAAGGACAAGCAGATCTCCGAGGACGATCTGAAGCGCGCCGAGAAGGATGTCCAGGACGGGACCAACAAGTACGTTGCCAAGGTCGAGGAAGTGCTGGCTCACAAGGAAAAAGAGGTGATGGAGGTCTAACGGACCGAGGCGCGAGGGGGAGGATACTCCCCTTCGCGCTGCCGTCCGGCCTTCGCGTTCACAGGCAAACCCCCTATTCAAAGGGGCTTTTTTGTTTTCAGGATGCTCATGGACAAACGCTTAGACCCGAAGAAACTCCCGAAGCACCTAGCCGTCATCATGGACGGCAACGGCCGGTGGGCCAAGCAGCGCATGCTGCGCAGGATCGTTGGACACCAAAAAGGAGTTGAGACGGTGCGGGTCATCGTCGAGGAATGCTCGCGTCTGGGCATCGGTTACCTTACCCTCTTCGCCTTCTCAGCCGAAAACTGGCTGAGGCCGAAGGCTGAGGTCAAGGCGCTCATGACGCTCTTGAAGCAGTACATCCGCGCCGAGACCGGCCGCATGATGCAGAACGACATCCGCTTCAACGTGATCGGCAACCGGGGCGACCTGCCGCCGGATATTGATCGGGAGATCCAGTCGACCATCGACAAGACCTCCGGCAACAAGGGGATGCTCCTAACCCTGGCCCTTTCCTACGGCAGCCGCCAGGAGATGGTGGCCGCCGCCAGAAGGCTCGCGACCGAGGCCGCCGCCGGTAGGCTCGATCCTGCGAGCATCGACGAGCGCGCCTTCAGCGCATCGCTCTTCACCGCCGGGATTCCGGATCCGGACCTTCTCATCAGAACCAGCGGGGAGATGCGCATCAGCAACTTCCTGCTTTGGCAGTTGGCCTACGCCGAGCTTTACTTCACCGACGTTAACTGGCCCGATTTCGACAGAGAAGAACTCTTGCGCGCATTCCACGACTTCCAGTCCCGCGAGCGCAGGTTCGGCATGACCAGCGAGCAGCTGGGCCAGCTGCCTTCATAAAAAGGCTAAAGCCTTGCAGGGGCAGTGCCCCGAAGGAGTCCGCCATCAAACGACTAATCACCGCAGCCGTCCTGCTGCCCCTCGTGATCCTCTTCATCCTCAAGGCGACGGTGTTCCAGTTCTCGCTGCTGGTATTCCTGCTCTCCCTTTTGGGGCTCGACGAGTTCTACCGCATGGCGTTGCCGCACCGCCGCGCAGAAGGCAGGGGTGCCGCCTTGGCCGGCGCCGGTTCCGTCTTCGTCATCTTCTCCGGCAGCCCCGCTATCCCGCTTCTGACCCTCACCGCGCTGGTGCTTGTTTTCTCGCTCGTCGCACTTTTCCGGCTGAAGGAGATCAGGCAGGCGGCTCCCGACGTGGCGCTGATCCTCACCGGCTTTCTTTACGTGCCGCTTCTTCTGGCGCACCTCGTGCTCGTGCGTGCGCTGCCGCACGGGACCTCCTGGCTGTTCCTCATCATGGTGATCGTCATGGCCGGGGACAGCTTTGCCTACTACGTCGGCTCCAGTATCGGAAAAACGCCGCTCTACCCGGCGGTGAGCCCCAAAAAGAGCGTCGAGGGGGCGCTGGGGGGGCTGGCCGGCAGCGTGAGCGGCGCGGTCATTGCAAAGTTCACATTTTTCCCTGAGCTTTCCTTGGTCCACTGCTTCGGCGCCGCGCTCGTCTTGGGCGTCCTCGGGCAATTGGGCGACCTGTTCGAATCGCTCATCAAAAGGAGCTGCGGCGTGAAGGATTCCGGCTCCATCATCCCCGGTCACGGCGGCGTTCTTGACCGGATCGATTCCATCTTGTTTGCGGCACCTGCGGCGTACTACTACGCCTACTTCCTGTTCTAAACTGCGCTTGAAAGGCCCGGCCGCTCTCCCGATTTTTCACGCGGGCGGGCGTAATCCGGCATCGGCGTTGGTTGACTTGAGACGTCTGCGAGGGAAAATGAAAAATCTTACGATTTTGGGCTCGACAGGGTCGATCGGGGTCAGCACCCTCGAGGTGGTGGCGGCCCACCCCGACAAGTTCCGCGTGGTGGCACTCACCGCGGGCTCCAACCTTGAACTTCTTCAGCAGCAAATCGAGACCTTCAAGCCGGACCTGGTCTCGGTGCTCACCGCCGAAAAGGCGAAGACGCTCAGCAGATCCTTGAGCGGGAAGAAACCCCAGATCATGCACGGAGTGGAAGGGCTCATCGCGGCGGCGACCGCCCCCGAGAGCAACATGGTCGTAGCGGCCATCGTCGGTGCGGCCGGCCTGATTCCTACCGCCGCCGCCATCATGGCGGGCAAGGATGTGGCGCTCGCCAACAAGGAGACCCTGGTCACCGCCGGGCATCTGATCATGAAGATGGTGCGTGACAAAGGGGTGCGCCTCTACCCGGTGGACAGCGAACACTGCGCCGTCTTCCAGTCCATGGCCGGACACCGCTGCGAGGACATCGCCCGCGTCATCCTCACCGCTTCGGGCGGCCCGTTTCTCAACTGGGGGCTTGAGCAGCTTAGAAACGCCACCGTAGCCGACGCCCTGAACCACCCGAACTGGAGCATGGGGAAGAAGATCACCGTCGACTCCGCAAGCATGATGAACAAAGGACTCGAGGTGATCGAGGCGCGCTGGCTCTTCGACATCCCGGTGGAGCGCATCGCAGTCAACGTCCACCCCCAGAGCATCGTGCACTCCATGGTCGAGTACATCGACGGCAGCGTGATGGCTCAACTGGGGGTACCGGACATGAAGGGGCCGATCGCTTACGCGCTTACCTACCCCTGCCGGGTCGCCTCAGGGGTGAAAGCGCTCGATCTGACCGCCCTCTCCGGGCTGACCTTTCTCAAGCCGGACACGGACCGGTTCCCGGCGTTAAGACTCGCCTACGAGGCTTCCAACGCGGGCGAAAGCATGCCGGCGGTGATGAACGCCGCCAACGAGATCGCCGTGGAGACCTTCCTCGCCGGAAAGATCGGTTTCATGGCCATCGCCGAATCGATCGAGAAGGTCATGAACCTGCACACCCCCCACGACCTGCACTCCATCGAAGAAGTGCTGGAGGCAGACCGCTGGGGAAGAAGAACCGCCAGGGAAGTCCTTGGGGTGATGGAATAACTCAAACCACCGCCGATCCGCACGCATGACGTGCCACAGGGGCGGTGACGGCAGGGTGCCGCCCGCCGAAAAAAGGGACGACGATGAGCATACTTTTCGCAATCATAGCCCTCGGGGCGTTGATCTTCATTCACGAACTCGGTCATTTCCTGTTCGCCAAGGCCTTCAAGGTCGGTGTCGAGAAGTTTTCCCTAGGCTTCGGGCCGAAGATCTTCGGCAAGCAGGTGGGGGAGACCGAATACGTGATTTCGGCGTTTCCGCTGGGCGGGTACGTGAAGATGGTGGGGGAAGGGGAGGAGGCAGAACTCTCCGATGAGGACAAAAAGCGCTCCTTTGCCGACAAGCCGGTGCTGCAGCGCATCGTCATCGTCGCCGCCGGCCCCGTCTTCAACCTCCTTTTCGCCTACCTGATCTTCATCCTCCTCTTCATGGTCGGCGTGCCATCCCTGACCACGAAGGTCGGCGAGGTGATGCCGGACAAGCCCGCGGCGCGGGCGGGGATCAAAACCGGCGACGCGATCCGGATCGTGAACGGCAAAGCGGTAACGCGCTGGGACGAGTTCGCCAAGGTGATCGCCGAGGGGAAAGGGGCGCCGGTGCAGGTCGAGGTCGAGCGCGGCCAGTCACGCCTGAACTTCAACATGGTCCCTGAGAAGCGCGTTGCGAAGAACGTCCTGGGCGAGACCGTCACCCAGCCGATCATCGGCGTCGTCGCCGCCGGAGAAACCGTAATCGATCATTTCCCTCCGGGCGAGGCCATCGTCAAGGGGAGCGCCCAGTGCTGGAACGTGATCGAGCTCACCGTGCTTTCGCTGGTGCGCCTCGTGGAGCGGGCCATCCCGCTGGACAACATCGGCGGACCGATCATGATCGTCAAGATGGCGGGCGAACAGGCAGCCGCTGGCGGGGTGAGTTTCTTAGCCTTCGTCGCGCTTCTCTCCGTGAACCTCGGTGTGCTTAACCTTCTGCCGGTGCCGATCCTGGACGGCGGGCACTTGGCCTTCTTCGTGATCGAGCTGGTGCTCCGCAGACCGGTCAGCAAGCGAACCCGCGAGATCGCGCAGCAGATAGGGCTCGTGCTCCTGATCAGCCTCATGATGCTCGCCTTCTACAACGACATCGCGCGCATGTTTGCCAGTAAGGCCTGATCGATGAAGATACTCACCATCGACACCTCCAGCAACTGCTCCTCGGTTGCGCTCTCCGACGGTGCGACCCTGCTCGGCGAGTGCATCTTAGGCGAAGGCCGCTGCAACTCGGGCCGCCTCATGGACTCGGTTTCCGAGCTCCTGAAGGCGGCGCGTCTCGCCCCGGAAGGAGTCGATGCCTTCGCCGTCTCGCTCGGCCCCGGCTCCTTCACCGGGGTGCGCGTCGGGATCGCAACGGTCAAGGGACTTGCCATCGCGACCGGCAAGCCCGCGGTCGGCTTCTCCTCCCTCGCCATGCTCGCCATGAACCTCCCTTACTGCTCGGCACAGGTGGCACCCATGTTCGATGCGCGCAAGGCCGAGGTCTACGCCGCCCTTTACCGCTTAGGCTCGCTCCCCGAGGCCGTCTTTGCCGACGCCGTTCTCCCCCCGCAGGACTTTCTTTCCCGGATCACCCAGCCGACCGTCTTCATTGGGGACGGCGCGGTGCGCTACCGCGACTTGATCGCCGAAACGGTCGGCGAGCTTGCCATCTTCCCTCCCTGGCACGCGAACCTGCCGCGCGCGAGCGCCGGAGCGGTGCTGGCACGCGAGGCGGCCCGGGCCGGGAAGTTCACGCCGCTTGCCCAGCTAAACCCCGTCTACCTGCGCGCCTCCGAGGCGGAGATCGCGAAACGAAAGCGCGAGTCCCTTTAACACCGTTTTAGTCTGTTGACAGCCCCGTTTTAATGTATTATGGTGACCCTTCCTACCAATTCTCGGTAACTGTTCTCAACTACACAGTTTTTGGCAAGATCAACTGCCGGTTCGGCCTCCTCGAACAGAGTGCCGCCGGCGTCATGGGAGAACTGCATGCGTAGCGACATGATCACCCAAGGGCTTGAGCGTACCCCGCACCGCGCCCTTTTGAAAGGAACCGGCCTCCCGCAGAGCGAGATGGGAAAACCCTTCATCGGCATCGCCACAAGCTTCACCGATCTCATCCCCGGCCACGTCGGGATGCGCGACCTCGAGCGCTTCATCGAGAAGGGGGTGCACACCGGCGGCGGCTACTCCTTCTTCTTCGGCATTCCCGGCGTATGCGACGGCATCTCCATGGGGCACAAGGGGATGCACTACTCGCTGCCGACCCGCGAACTGATCGCGGACATGGTCGAGTCGGTCGCCGAGGCGCACCGCCTGGACGGCCTCGTCCTTCTGACCAACTGCGACAAGATCACCCCGGGCATGCTCATGGCGGCAGCCCGTCTCGACATCCCCTGCATCGTGGTCACCGCAGGCCCCATGATGAGCGGCCGCGGCGACGCCGGCAGGAAGTACTCCTTCGTCACCGACACCTTCGAGGCGATGGCCCGCTACAAGGCCGGCGTCATCGACGACCAGGAACTCGCCCGCTGCGAGGAGAACGCCTGCCCCGGCATGGGTTCCTGCCAGGGGCTCTTCACCGCGAACACCATGGCGATCCTCACCGAGACCATGGGGATGAGCCTGCCGCGCTGCGGCACCGCACTCGCCGTCTCGGCGCTCAAGCGCCGCATCGCCTTCGCCTCGGGCGAGCGCATCGTCGACCTCGTGCGCGAGAACATCACCCCGCGCTCCATCCTGACCCGCGAGGCGTTCGAGAACGCGATCCGCGTCGACCTGGCGCTTGGCGGCTCTTCGAACACCGTGCTGCACCTACTCGCCATCGCCCACGAGGCCGGCGTGGATCTGCCGCTCAACACCTTCGATATCCTCTCCAAAGAGACCCCGCAGATCGCCTCGATGAACCCGGCTGGCGAACACTTCATGGAAGACCTCGACGCGGCAGGCGGCGTCGCCGGTGTCATGAAGCAGCTTGGGGACAAGATCCACGACTGCCCGACCCTCATGGGCCTTTCCACGAAAGAGATCGCGGCGAGCCTTAAAGCGGTGGACGAAAGCGTGATCCGCCCGATGGATGCACCGGTCAAGAAGGAAGGGGGGATCGCGGTCCTCTTCGGCAACATCGCCCCAGAGGGTGCCGTGGTCAAGCAGTCCGGCGTCGGCGAGAAGATGATGCAGTTCACCGGCACCGCCCGCTGCTTTGATTCCGAGGACCTCGCAATGGCCGCCATCATGGAAGGGAGGATCAAGAGCGGCGACATGGTGGTGATCCGCTACGAGGGACCCAAGGGGGGACCGGGGATGCGCGAGATGCTCGCGCCGACCGCCGCCATCATGGGCCTGGGCCTTGGCGACTCCGTGGCTCTCATCACCGACGGCCGCTTCTCCGGCGGCACCCGCGGTCCCTGCGTGGGCCACATCTCGCCGGAAGCCGCGGTGGGCGGCCCCATCGCCCTCGTTGAAGACGGCGACAAGATTGAACTCGATATCCCGTCCCGTTCCCTGAAGCTCCTCGTGAGCGACGAGGAACTGGCGGCAAGGCGCGCCCGCTGGGTCGCCCCTGAGCCGAAGATCAAGAAGGGTTGGCTCGCCCGCTATGCGAAGGTGGTTACCTCGGCCCATACCGGCGCCATCACCACCGCTGAATAAAACCTCGACCCCCTCTACCGTGAGGGGCAGGGGCAGGTCCCTTCCTTACCGGGACGGATCGGCCCCAGGGGAAACTCATTACTAGTGATTCCGTGCTTACCAAGCGTGGGATCGATCAATACGCAGGCAGGAGAACTGCCGCGGCAAGGGGGACATCGCATGAAGATGAACGGTGCACGTATTCTATTGGAGTGTCTCAAGCGGGAGGGGGTCGACACGATCTTCGGCTATCCCGGCGGGACGGTCATCAACCTCTACGACGAGCTCTTCTCGTTCAAGGAGATCAGGCACATCCTGCCCAGGCACGAGCAGGCAGGTGTTCACGCGGCCGACGGCTATGCCCGCGCCACCGGCAAGGTAGGGGTCGCCATCGCCACCTCGGGACCCGGCGCCACCAACACCATCACCGGTATCGCCACCGCCTACATGGACTCCATCCCGATGGTGATCATCACCGGACAGGTGCCGACCGCCCTCATCGGCAACGACGCCTTCCAGGAGGCGGACATCATCGGCATCACCCGCCCGTGCACGAAGCACAACTTCCTCGTGAAGGACGTGAAGGACTTGGCGACCATCATGAAGAAGGCGTTCTACATCGCCCGCACCGGCCGTCCCGGCCCGGTCGTGGTCGACCTCCCGAAGGACGTCCAGGTCGCCCAGACCGAGTTCAAGTACCCCGATACCGTGGAAATCCGCGGCTACAAGCCGACCGTCGAGGGTCACCCGAAACAGATCGAGAAGGCGGTCGCCGCGATCATGCAGGCGAAAAAGCCGGTGATCTACGTTGGTGGCGGCGTCATCTTAGGCAACGCCTCGGCCGAACTCGTGGCGCTCGCGAAACGCCTCGCCATCCCGGTCACCACCACCCTCATGGGCCTTGGCTCCTTCCCTGAGAACGATCCGCTGTCGCTGGGGCTTCTCGGCATGCACGGCACCTACTACGCGAACATGGCGGTTTCCAACTGCGACATGCTGATTGCGATCGGGGCCCGTTTCGATGACCGCGTCACCGGCAAGATCGCCTCCTTCGCGCCGCACGCGAAGATCGTCCATGTCGACGTCGACCCCACCTCGATCAAGAAGAACGTGCGCGTCGACCTCCCCATCGTAGGCGACGTGCGCGACGTGCTTACGAAGATGCTGAAGATCGTAGACGAAATCGGCCCGGACGCCGAAGGGTGCCGCCAGGCGGTCGCCGCTTGGAGCGCCGAAATCGACGGGTGGAAGGAAAAACACCCGATGTCCTACAAACAGACCACCTCCACCATCAAGCCGCAGTACGTGATCCAGAGGCTGCGGGCGCTCTCAGACCCGGACGCCATCGTGGCAACCGACGTCGGGCAGCACCAGATGTGGACGGCGCAGTTTTTCGGCTTCACCGCACCGAGGACGCTCCTTTCCTCCGGCGGCCTCGGCACCATGGGCTTCGGCCTCCCGGCGGCCATGGGGGCCCAGGCCGGCTTCCCCGACCGTCAGGTCATGGTGATCTGCGGCGACGGCGGCTTCCAGATGAACATGCAGGAACTCGCCACCATCGTGCAGAACCGTCTCAACGTAAAGATCGTCATCCTGAACAACAACTTCCTGGGCATGGTACGCCAGTGGCAGGAGCTCTTCTTCGACAAGCGCTACTCCTCGACCTGCATGGAACTTCCCATCGACTTCATCAAGCTCGCCGAGGCCTTCGGCGCCACCGGTCTGCAGGCGACCAAGGTGGACGAGGTCGACGAGATCATCAAGAAAGGGTTCTCCATCAAGGGACCCGTTCTGATGGAGTTCAAGGTCGCACGCGAGGAAAAGGTGCTCCCGATGGTCCCGGCCGGCGCTTCGCTGACCGAGATGGTTCTTGCTAGCTAAATGCCCATGCCCATGGAGGATACGATGAAACATACGATAGCTGTGCTCGTGGAGAACGAATTCGGCGTTCTCTCCCGCGTGGTCGGTCTCTTTTCCGGCCGCGGCTTCAACATAGATTCCCTTACCGTGGCGCCGACGAACGACGAGGCGCTTTCCCGCATCACCCTGGTCACCCGCGGTGACGAACAGATCATCGAGCAGATCACCAAGCAGCTCAACAAGCTGATCGACGTGATCAAGGTTATCGACTTCGAGGCGGAGAACGCCATCGAGCGCGAGATGGTGCTCGTGAAGGTCGCCGCCGAGGACCAAAGCCGCGCCGAGGTCTTAAGGATCGCGGACATCTTCCGCGCCAAGGTCATCGACGTGACCCCCAAGTCCTACACGCTCGAGGCAACCGGCACCCCCGCCAAAGTGGGCGCCATGATCGAGCTCCTGCGCCCCTTGGGGCTCAAGGAACTGGTCAGCACCGGTCCCGTGGTGATCGGCCGCGGCGCCAAGGGATGGAAGGGGTAATAGCTTCTTTTCATTGCATGAAGGGCCGTTTTCGGGCTATACTCCCGCTTTGCTGCGCGGAGGCCCGGAAACGGCCTTTTTCTTTCCGCGACAATCACTCAACCAGAGGTACTAGATGCGCAATACCAATACCCCGATCGCCGTCGAGGGGTACCCGTTCATAGCAGGCTTCGCCGCTGTGGCCGCGGTCTTCGCGGTCATGGGGCAGTTCCTGCACTGCGGCTTCTTCTTCCCGGCAGCCCTCTTTGCGCTGCTCGCCCTGTTCTCCGTCTTCTTCTTCCGAAACCCCGAACGTAACACGCCTGCCGGTGAGAACAAGGTTATTGCCCCGGCCGACGGCGAGGTGATCTTCCTCGGCAAGGTGATCGAACCGCACACCTCGACCGAGATGGAGAAGATCAGCATCTTCATGTCCGTCTTCAACGTTCACGTGAACCGCGCGCCGCTGACAGCGAAGGTGGTGGACGGCTTCTACAACAAGGGTAAGTTCTACGACGTGCGCGACGAGCGCGCGAGCTTCGAGAACGAACAGCAGGGGCTCGTCCTCGAGACCGCTTCCGGGCTTAAGATGGTGGTGGTGCAGGTGGCCGGGCTCATCGCAAGGCGCATCGTCTGCTACGCGAAGCCGGGGGACCAGCTGACCCGCGGTCGCAGGTACGGCCTGATCCGTTTCGGTTCGCGGCTCGACGTTTACCTGCCGCTTAACACGAAGATCGACGTGGTCATGGGACAGAAAACGGTCGCCGGTGAGACCGTACTGGGGATACTGCCGTGAGTGAAGAGAAACCAAAAGTAGAAAGGGAAGGGATGCGCAAGGGGATCTACGTCCTTCCCAACCTGTTCACCGCCGGGAGCCTCTTCGCCGGCTTTTACTGCATGGTTTCCACCGTGAACGGCGACTACCGCACCGCCGCCCTCTGGATCCTCGCCTCCTCGATCTTCGACGGCCTGGACGGCAAGGTGGCCCGCCTCACCGGGACCGCCAGCAAGTTCGGCGTTGAATTCGACTCGCTTGCCGACGTGGTCTCCTTCGGCGCCGCACCCGGGCTTCTCATGTACTGCTGGGCCTTGAAGCCCTTCGGGCGCCTGGGCTGGCTCGCCGGTTTCCTCTTTCTCGCCTGCGCGGCTTTGAGGCTTGCCCGCTTCAACGTCCAGGTGGAGACCGTGGAGAGCAAGCGTTTCGTGGGGCTGCCGACCCCTGCCGCGGCGAGCATGGTGTCCGCGACGGTGCTCTTCTTCTACCACATGGGCTGGCCCGCCTCGTACAACAAGCTCGCCATCCTGGTACTCATATACTTCCTCGCGCTCCTCATGGTCTCGAACGTCAAATACTACTCGTTCAAGGACCCGAGCCTGATCAAGAGGCAGCCCTTCGCCATCCTGGTGCTCGCGGTGCTGCTCCTCATCGTGGTCGCGGCGGAACCGGTGGTGATGCTTTTCACCATCTTCATCTGCTACATCCTCTCCGGCCCGATCGGTTTCGTCATCGGTTACCCGCGCAGGCGCAGGCTTGAGCGCGCCATGCACCGGGTCTACGAGGGGAAGAAGAACCTGTAAACCCGTTCAACGTTCTGCGTTCAACGTTCTACGTTGACAACGATGGGACGCAACGGTACTACGGCGGCTCGATGGTTAAAACACGGCGTTGTCCAGTATGGGCAACGCCGTTTTAGTAGGGTGGTGTCGGAAAATAAAACAAAAAGGCTTGACACGGGTTCGAGCGTTTTCTATTATCTCCCGTAATGTAAAGGCAATGACGAGGAGTAGTAGCCTATAACTTCCCCTACAGAGAGCCGGTGGTTGGTGCAAACCGGTGAGGAAGCAGGTGAACTCGCCTTCGAGCCGTCGTGGTGAAGAACACCCGTTCTACCGAGAACGCGTCGCTCCTAGCCATGACCGAAACCCCGCGTAAAGGGGACAACGAGGTCTGCCGCAAGGCGGATGAATGAGGGTGGTACCGCGGAAGCTTTTTAGAAGCCTTCGCCCCTTGCTGGGGCGGAGGCTTTTTTATTTTCGGCCTGTCGGTTTTTGCCACCGTGTCTGACCTGATCAAGCAGGCAGGGGAGGGCAGGCTAACGAGGCAGCACAACCACTAAGAGGGGGAGCGCAAGTGAACAACACGGAACCGAAAACCATCAAGATCTTTGACACGACACTCAGAGACGGGGAGCAGTCCCCGGGCGCCAGCATGAACATCGAGGAGAAACTCCGCCTCGCCAGGCAGCTTCAGAAACTGAACGTCGACGTCATCGAGGCGGGCTTCCCGATCGCCTCGGAGGGGGATTTTGAGGCGGTGCAAAAGGTGGCCCAGACCATCAAAGGGCCGGAGATCGCCGGTCTTTGCCGCGCCGGTTTCAAGGACATCGATCGCGCCTGGGAGGCCCTGAAGTACGCCGAGGAGAAGGGTCGCATCCACACCTTCATCGCCACCTCCGACATCCACATGAAGTACAAGCTGCAGATGACACCGGCCCAGGTGCTTGATGCGGCGGTCAAAGGGGTGAAAAGGGCACGTTCCTACACCTCCAACGTCGAGTTCTCCTGTGAGGACGCAGTGCGCACCGACCTCAAATTCCTCGCCGAAGTGGTGGGCGCGGTCATCGACGCCGGCGCCACCACGGTCAACATCCCCGACACGGTCGGCTACACCATCCCCTTCGAGTACTTCAACATCATCAAGTACCTGAAGGACAACGTGAAGAACATCGACGACGCGATCATCTCGGTTCACTGCCACAACGACCTGGGCCTTTCCGTGGCCAACTCCATCGCCGCCGTGCAGGCGGGCGCGGGACAGGTCGAGTGCACCATCAACGGCATCGGCGAGCGCGCCGGCAACTGCTCGCTCGAGGAGTTCGTCATGGCGATAAGGACCCGCGGCGACATCCTCCCCTTCAAGACCAACGTGGTCACCGAGCAGCTCACCCCGGCCTCCCGCCTGCTCACCCAGGTTACCGGCATCGCGGTGCAGCAGAACAAGGCCATCGTCGGTGCGAACGCTTTCGCCCACGAGGCGGGGATCCACCAGCACGGCATGCTGATGGACAAGTCGACCTACGAGATCATGACCCCCGAGTCGGTCGGCCTCAAGGCAAGCGCTCTCGTTCTCGGCAAACACTCCGGGCGCCACGCCTTCAAGAAGAGACTCGAAGAACTCGGACACGAGCTGGACGAGGACGCGCTGAACAAGGCGTTCACCCGGTTCAAGGCGCTCGCTGACCTGAAGAAGGAGGTCTTCGACGAGGACCTGGAAACCATCGTCGCCGACCAGGCGAAGAAGATCGACGAGAAGTACAAGCTCTCCCACATCACCGTCACCTGCGGCTCGTTCGCCGTCGCCACGGCAACGGTCCAGATGGAGATCGACGGCATGCAGGTGAGAACGGCCGAGCTCGGCGACGGCCCGGTCGACGCGACGCTCAAGGCGATCAAGAAACTCGCCAAGCGTGACGCGCAGCTGCTCCAGTACAACGTAGGCTCCATCACCGGCGGCACCGACGCGCTCGGCGAGGTCACCGTCCGCATCACCGAAGGGGAAAGAAACCCGGTCGTCGGGCGCGGGTCCTCCACCGACATCATCGAGGCTTCGGCAAAGGCGTACATCGATGCGCTGAACCGGCTCTACTTCTCCACCGATCGCGACATAGAATCTCTCTAGTTGTCCGCAACACACTCTGAACCGCAACAAGGATAAGGAAGCCGTCCGGCTTCCTTATCCTGTCTTTACATTTTTTTACTGTAATTCTGCTGCCGCCTCGTGTAATGCTATCAGCATTTCCCTTCATGTTTTTCGCTTCCCATCCGATCAGTATCCAGGTGATTCACATGCACGGTCTCAGACGCCTAGCTCTTGTTGCTTTGACAGTAGCCCTAACCGCTTTGACTGCGCATGCCTTCGCCAAGCGCCCTTCCGAACTCTGGTCCTACCTTCATTTCGACGGGAAGGGGTTTGTCGCCGGCAAACCGGGAGAGCCTTTCGTCCCCTTCGTGGCGGTGCGCCCCGGGTTCCGTCCCGTGGTGGAGACCAACGAGGAGAGGATCCGCGAGGAGGCGCTGGCCGAAGGTACCGGAGCGATCGCAGGGATCTGCTTCGTGCAGTCGTACGGAGGGAAGCTGCGCTCCGCCGCGGGGTACCATGCGGTGCCGCTGCTTTCCGTTCCCATCACTGCCCGGGACAAGCAGGTGACGACGGTTGATACCGACGGTAACGGCTTCTTCGTGGCGGTACTCCCGGGTGGCACCTACCGGGTCGGCAACCAGGGCGTCGAGGTGAAGGTTGAGGTGGGCGCAACAAAACTGGTCCCGCTTCGAGTGGGCAAAAGGATGGTGGACTAGTGGTAAACAAACTCTTCGCATCTGCGCTTTGCGCGGCACTGCTCTTTCCGGCGTTCGCTTCGGCGGCGGCTCTCGACGACTATTACCTTGCCAAGTTCGGCCACGAGGCGGGAGTCGCCAAGGCGCTGAGCTCGGTGCAGTCCCAGGCGACGCACGCCGAAAGGTGCCGTACCGGGTTTTTCAGACAGCTGAAAAAGGACTGGAGCCGGCTCGAGGCCCCCACCCAAAAGGTGCTCGCCAAATACCTCGCCCGCCCCTCGCTCAGCAGCGAGAAGACCTGCACCCCGGTCGGCGGGCACTTCACCATCCACTATACGACGAGCGGCGGGGACGCCGTCAGCCCCACCGACAACAACGGCAATGGCGTGCCGGACTGGGTCGAGACGGTTGCCGGCGTGTTCGAATACGTCTACAGCGTCGAAGTGGAGAAGATGGGGTACCATCCCCCCCCCGACGCGAGTTACGATGTCTACCTGCAGGACCTGGCAACGGACGGGGTCTACGGCTACACCCAGAACGATTCCGCGCCGGTTGCCGGCAGCTCGGTCTCCTATTCAAGCTGGATCCAGATAGACCGCTCCTTCGCTTCGCCCATATTCAGTCCCTACACCCCGATCACGAGCCTTAGGATCACCGCGGCCCACGAGTTCCACCACGCGATCCAGTTCGGGTACAACGCCTATTTCGATACCGCCTTCGCCGAGATGACCTCCACCTGGATGGAGGACGAGGTGTACGATTCCGGCAACCAGCTCTACGACTACCTTTGGGCCTACATGTCGAGCGTGGGGACCGTCGCGGTCAACGCCGGGGTCGGGGGAGGCACCGAGTACGGGCGCTGGATCTTCAACCGTTACCTCACCGAACTGCAGCAAAGCCGCACCGTGATCAGGGCGGTCTGGACCGATCTCGCGGCGCAACCCCGGCCGAGCAACACGACCTCACCCGATCTAGGCATAGAGATCCCCTTCATCCCGTCGCTTGATACCGCCCTTCAGGGCAACATCGGCAACAACTTCGTCGGCTTCGCGAAGCGTATGCTCATGCACGACTGGGAAAGCCACCTGATCGATCTGCAGCTTATCCCGACGGTCCCGCCGGCCCAGATCAATACAGTCGACGGCACGATACCCGCGCCCGCCATCTCCTTGCCGACCCCATACACGTTCCAGGTCTACAAGTACCTGCCGGCAAACCCGGGCGGCACCCTGAAGATCACCTTCACGAGCCTCCCCGCCTCGGTGGTGGTGGCCGCTGAAAAGGTCGGCACCTCGGGTGTCACCGAGTACCCTTACAACGCCTCAACTCAGAGCATAACGGTTCCCCTTTTCGAGGCGGGTGATGTCGTCTATCTGATTGCCTGCAACAACGGCAACGGCGACCTGAGCAATCCGGTGGTGGTCTCGCCGGCTTTCCCGGCGGACAGCGTCACTGTTAACGACGGTACCGGGCTTGGCAACGACGGGCTGGTGCTGGATGCCAACCGTCTCACCATCCCGGCCCAAAGCGCAAGTAGTGGCGGTGGCGGAGGTGGCGGGGGATGCTTCATCGCGACGGCCGCTTATGGTAGCTACCTTCATCCCAAGGTCGCCGAGCTCAGGGCTTTCCGCGATCACTGGCTCATGACCAACGCGCCGGGAAGGCTCTTCGTCTCGGCCTACTACCGGTTGAGCCCGCCGATCGCCGATGTGATCGCCGGCCATGAATGGATGAAGAGCGGTGTGCGCGTGATGCTGCTCCCGCTGATCTTCGCCGTCGAGCACCCGGTGGGCGCACTGATGCTCCTGCTGCTCCTGATGGGGGCCATGGTGCGGAGAGGCGTGCTGCTTCTGAAGGGGAGGGCGGGGGAAATCGCCGCCTAGGGAATAAGGGAATAAAAAAAGGCCCCGCCGGAATCCCGGCGGGGCCTTCTACGTTCGATGCTTTAAGCCTTAGCCCAGCTTCTTAACGTTTGCAGCCTGCAGACCTTTCGGCCCGTTGGTCACGTCGAAGGAGACCGCCTCCCCCTCAGCAAGGGATTTGAAGCCTTCCCCGGTGATGGCAGAGAAGTGCACGAACACGTCCTCGCCGTTCTCCTGCTCGATGAAACCGAACCCTTTCGCGTCGTTGAACCATTTAACCTTGCCCTGTGCCATTTTCCTGCCTCCTTTTTCTAACCTCCGGGTCTCTGCCGGATCTACGTTTGATGCTGCAATTTCCGGAAGGTTCTTTGGCTAGAAATGGCTCAAAGTGTTGATAACCCTTTGGCTTTTCGGCGCTGCAAACTTCCAGAACTAGCTGCTGGGATAAAAATTAACATCGTGTAATAACCTTGTCAAGCAAATATTTCAAAACAATTGTTTCTTATTTGCCCCACTAAAAGGTGTTCAAGCGCCTAATGAAGGCGATCAGCAGACCGTAGTGCTGGTGGTGGAATCGGAAGGCGATCCTCGGCAGCTCGAGCAGGTCCGGCTCGTCGGCCTCCTCGGGACGAGCGCTAATGAGCTCGATGCGGCTGCCGTCTAACCTCAATTCCGGGAACTCGTTCTCGAGCATCTCGATCTGTTCGGGGGTGAGGATCTTGGTCAGACGGATAATGAGCTCGCCGTTCACGAAGCGAATAGAATGATAGTTGGTATAGAACTCGTCGATGACCTGGACGGCCTCTTCATAGCTCTTCGTGATGGTGAAGATGGAGAAGTCCTCGGCGGAGATGAACCCCTTAACCAGCAGCCTTTCCTTGATGAAACGGAAGAAGTGCTCCCAGTAACCTTCCTCGTCGTCGACCAAAACCAGCGGTTTGGGGGACGTCTTGCCGGTCTGCACCAGGGTGAAGACCTCCATCGCCTCGTCCAGCGTTCCGAATCCCCCCGGGAACACCGCGATCGCGTCGGACTCCTTCACGAAGGCGACCTTGCGGTTGAAGAAGTACTTGTAGGTGATGAGCCTGGGGTTCTTCAGCATGATCGGGTTGGCGCTCTGTTCGAAGGGGAGCTTGATGTTCGCGGCGAAGGAGCACTCGCTTCCCGCTCCCTCGTTGCCGGCCTGCATGATGCCGCCACCGCCGCCGGTTATGATCATGTACCCCTTGTCCGCCAGCAGGCGGCTGAAGGTGATGCACTTTTTGTACATCTCCTCTTCGGGGAGCGTTCTGGCCGAGCCGAAGATGGTTACCTTCTTCTTCTGCCGGTAGGGTGCGAAGACGGTCGTCGTGTAACGCATCTCCTTCATGGTGTTGCTCAATAGCTTCAGGTCTGCAAGGTAGCTGGTGTCCTGTCCGGCTTTGAGCGCGGCGATGATCATCTCGCGCGTCTGCTCGGGGTGGTGTACCCCGCCCGCCTTCTCCATCAGATCATCAATCATCTTGTCGATTTCGCTGTTTGTCCTGTTGAAACGAAGTTGCATACGGGGCTCCCTGTTGAATTGAGGGGGCCATTATAGCATGGCTGTACGAGCAGGCAAATGTTTAATAACATTGAACAATTATTAGTTTGATTTGTTGCTCTTATTTTATTATCTTGGCGACTGGTAAAAACACTTCAAACTCAAAAGGAAGCGCTATTTATGGGTATGACAACGGCTCAAAAGATATTCGCGGCCCATCTGGTTGATGAGCCTTTTGCAGGAACCAAAGTGCTTGGCATCGACGTCGTTATGTGCCACGAAATCACCACGCCGATCGCGATCGCCGACCTCATGGCGCGCGGTAAGGACCGGGTCTTCGACACCACGAAGATCAAGGCGGTCATCGATCACGTGACCCCGAGCAAGGACTCCAAGACCGCCACCCAGGCGAAGATGCTCAGGGACTGGGCGCGTCGCCATGAGATCAAGGACTTCTTCGATATCGGCGCAAACGGCGTCTGCCACGCCATCTTCCCGGAAAAAGGGTTCATCCGCCCCGGCAACACCGTCATCATGGGTGACTCCCACACCTGCACCCACGGCGCTTTCGGCGCCTTCGCGGCCGGGGTCGGCACCACCGACCTCGAAGTCGGCATCCTGAAAGGGGTCTGCGCCTTCCGCGAGCCGAAGACCATCAGGATCAACTTAAACGGCACCCTCCCCAAGGGGGTCTACGCCAAGGACGCCATCCTGCGCGTCATCAGCGAACTGACCGTGAACGGCGCCACCGACCGCGTCATTGAGTTCGGCGGCCCGATCGTCGACGCCATGACCATGGAGTCCAGGATGACCCTGTGCAACATGGCCATCGAGGCGGGGGGCACCTCCGGCATCTGCGCACCGGACCGCGTCACCGTGGACTACCTCTGGCCGTTCATCTCCGACTCCTTCGCCTCCAAGGAAGCGGCTGTCGCCGAGTACGCCAAGTGGGCTTCCGACGCCGATGCCGAGTACGACAAGGTGATCGACCTCGACCTCTCCAATCTCACCCCGCTCTGCACCTTCGGCTACAAGCCGGACCAGGTGAAGAGCATCGAAGAGATGGCCGGGACCCCGGTCGACCAGGTCTACGTCGGTTCCTGCACCAACGGCCGCATCGAGGACCTCAGGGTTGCCGCCCAGATCCTCAAGGGGAAGAAGATCGCCCCGACGGTGCGCGGCATCCTCTCCCCGGCTACCCCGCAGATCTACAAGGAAGCGGTCGCTGAGGGGCTGATCCAGACCTTCATGGACGCCGGCTTCTGCGTCACCAACCCGACCTGCGGTGCCTGCCTCGGCATGAGCAACGGCGTTCTCGCCGAGGGCGAGGTCTGCGCTTCCACCACGAACCGCAACTTCATGGGGAGGATGGGGAAGGGTGGCATGGTGCACCTGCTTTCGCCGGCTACCGCCGCCGCCTCCGCCATCGAAGGGAAACTTGCCGACCCGCGCAAGTATCTGTAATCAATTGACGACTCACATTGACAATTGACAACGAATCGCGGGGTGTGCCCGCTTACAGGAGACTGACATGAAAAAATTTGGTGGCCCGGCCCTCTTCCTGGACCGCAGCGACATAAATACCGATGAAATCATCCCGGCCAAGTATCTCACCGAGATCACCAAGGAGGACCTGAAGCCTTACCTCCTCGAGGACCTGAAACTGCCGGGCTTCGACCCGAAGAGCGATAAGACCTTCGGCGCCGGCGCCGTGGTCACCCGCGCCAACTTCGGTTGCGGTTCCTCCCGCGAACATGCACCGTGGGTCTTCGAGGTGAACGGCATCCATGTGGTCATCGCCGAGTCCTTCGCCAGGATCTTCCGCCAGAACATGTTCAACTGCGGCATGGCCGCCATCGAGCTTGCGCCGGAGCAGATCGACCGCCTCTTCACCTTTGCCGATGCCGCAGACGCTACCATAGAGGTGGACGTTGCCAACACGACGCTCACTATCAAAGGTGGGGGGCGTGAGGAGTCGATGCAGTTCGAGATCTCTCCCTTTGACAAGGCGCTTGTTCTCGCCGGGGGATGGGTCGATTACGCTGACAGCAAGTACTGATCAAGCATAATCTACATTCAGAGAGATTTGCCGAGGCAGGAGACAGACAGTTTCCTGCCTCGCTCTTTTTGTCGCATGACTGGACATTTTCAACGGAAGTGGCATAACTTTGACGGTGAGTCGAGCGATGTGAAGCCCTTGTGTCACTTGTAGTAATTGTCTTACGTCGCCATTACTGTGACGTACTCAATAATACATTTTGGTTGACTCAGCGTAATTGCAGCAGTTACTATCCGACCTTGTATCTTCAATCAAGGTGGTCCAAAGAGGTTCATGACACGCTCCGTCACGTCCATAACTGCGTTGCTGGCCTTGCTGCTGCTCTCAGCGCCAGGGCACGCCGAGCAGGAAGCTAAGCAGGAAGCTAAGCAGGAAGCTAAGCAGGAAGCTAAGCAGGAAGCTAAGCAGGAAGCTAAGCAGGAAGCTAAGCAGGAAGCTAAGCAGGAGGCTAAGCAGGAGGCTAAGCAGGAGGCTAAGCAGGAGGAAGGGACCATCTTCACCCTGTGGCCCCTGGTGGACTACCGCGAGAGCCCCCGCGAGGGCTACAGCAACCTCTCGATTCTCGGGCCCCTTTTCAAGTACCAGAAAAGCGGGGACAACCGCGACCTGGCCCTGAGGCCGCTGTTCTACCGGACCAGCAATACCAGGGAGAAGGCAAGTTCCACGTACTACCTCTATCCCGTGGCGTCGAGTGAGAATACACCTGAGGCCGGGAACGCCGAGGTGCTGCAACTCTTCAGGACCTCCACCTTCCGGAAAGAGGAAGCGGAACCGCAGCGCGAATCGTCGACCATGCTGTTTCCGTTCTACGTCTCCGGGGAGTCGAAGAAGTACGGACCGTACCGCGCCCTGTTCCCGATTTACGGCGACCTCTACGAGCGTTTCTGGCGTGACGAGTATCACTTCGTCCTTTTCCCGCTTTACGGCAGCACCGTGAAGAAGGGGACCACGACGAGGCACTACCTCTGGCCCATCTTCGCAACCACTTCGGGCGAGAACGAGTCGGGCTTCGACGTCTTCCCGCTCTACGGTCAGTCGCACAAGACCGGGGTGTACGAGAAGCGCTTCGTGCTCTGGCCCTTTTACACGTCCGAAAGGACCGGGCTCAACACCGACAACCCGACCGAGAAGAAGTTCATCTTCCCGCTGTACGCCTCGACCGACTCTCCCAAGAGGACCTCGCGCAGCTACCTGTGGCCCTTCTTCGGCTACACCGAGGACCGCGGTAAGAAGGTAGAGGAAGTGGATTACTTCTGGCCCTTCATCACCAAGGTCCGTGGCGAGAAGAAAAACGGCGACTCCTTCCTTCCCTTCTACTCCCATGAGAGCTACCCGGAAGGGGAGAAGACCTGGTACATGTGGCCGCTGTACAAGCACGAGGAACTGAAATCGGACATATTCGGCCAGGAGCAGGACCGGGTACTCTTTTTCCTGTACCGTGACAACCGCGAGTACTGGCCCAAAGACGGAAACCAGCGGCGCCGTAACACACTGTGGCCGCTTTATCTCTACCGGAAGAACACCGACGGCGTCTCCTCGTTCTCGTTCCCCGCTCTGCTCGAGCCGATCCTCGACAAGGACGGGATCGAAAAGGAATGGGCACCGCTTTGGCGCCTTTATCAAAGGCGGTGGGACGAGGCGGGTAACTCCACCTCCAGTGTTTTGTGGAACCTGTTCTGGCACGAGCGGCGCGGCGATGACCTCGCCTACGAACTCTTCCCGCTGATCTCCTACCGCAGGACGGCAAAGGAGCGCGAGCTGAAACTTCTGAAGGGACTGATCAGCCTGAAGCGCGACGGCGGTCAGGAGGGGGTGAATCTCTTCTGGCTTCCCTTCGGACCCAAATGGGGTGATAAGTGACGCAAGTTTTTGAACGCTTAGGCAAGAAGGTCCTCTACTTTCACCAGGTGCTGGGGGAGATGGCCATCCTCCAGGGGAAGATCATCTACTTCGTGCGGGAGGCGCCCCGCAACATCCCGAGCATCCTGACCCAGATGGCGGTGATCGGCTGGGACACCCTCCCTGTCGCGTCGGTAATGGCCTTCTTCGTGGGGATGGTGCTCGCACTGCAGACCGGCGTCGAATTGCAGAAGTACGGCGGGCAGAACATCATAGGGGCCATCGTCGGGCACTCCATGGTGCGTGAACTCGGCCCGGTCATGACGAGCTTCCTGGTCGCCGGGCGCTGCGGTTCCGCCATGGCAGCGGAACTCGGCGTCATGACGGTGTACGAGGAGATCGATGCGCTGAAGACGCTCGACATCGACCCGGTGCGCTACCTGGCCATGCCGCGCTTCATCGCCTGCATCATCTGTGTCCCGGCACTGGTTCTGTACGGCGACCTGATCGGCATCGTCGGGGGGGCGCTCATCAGCAACCTGCACCCGCAGATCTTCGTCTCCTACGCCACCTACTACGACAGCCTGACCGCTGCCCTTAAGATGAAGGAGATCGGCATCGGCCTCACCAAGTCCATGGTCTTTGGCGCGATCATCGCCCTGGTATGCTGCTATGTCGGCTTCGCCACCTCAGGCGGCGCCAGGGGGATCGGTCAGTCCACCACGCGGTCCGTAGTTCTATCTTTCATGCTGATCCTGGTCGCCGACTACGTCCTGACCAGGCTCCTTATGTAACTGTTTTTCCTTTGTTCCGGAGGTAGAGATATATGGCTCTGTCAGTCGAGAAAAAGGTCGGCATGTTCTTCGTGTTCGGTCTCATCATCCTGGGCGTACTCCTGGAGGTGGGGGAGAAGTGGAACCCGTTCGAGAAGAACGTCAAGTACAAGACCTACCTCACCAGCATCACCGGCCTCAAGGTGGGCGACCCGGTCCGCCTGGCGGGCGTCGACGTCGGTCGCATCAAGGACATCGTGGTGCTGAACGACAAGATCGAGATCGATTTTGAGGTGAAACCCGGTACCCGCATCAAGACCGACACCGTCGCCGGCCTGAGGCTCACGAACCTTCTGGGCGGCCAGTTCCTCGGTCTCTCCTTCGGTTCCCCGAACGCGCCGCTGCTTCCGGAGGGGGGAACGGTGAGAGGAAAGGACGTCGCCAACATCGACATCATCGTCGACGACCTTTCCGCCGTAATCAAGGACACCAAGGTCCTGGTCAACAACCTGAACAAGAACCAGGACGAGGTGATGCAAAAGATCAGCGGCATCCTGGACGACAACCGCGGCAACCTGAAGGAGGCGATCGCCAACATCAGCAGCATCACCGGCAAGATGGATCGCGGCGAAGGGTCGCTCGCCATGCTTTTGAACGACCGCCAGCTCTTCGACGACGCGAGCAGCGCCGTGTCCAGCCTGAAGGTAGTCGCCGGCAAGATCGAGCGCGGCGAGGGTACCTTGGGCAAGCTCGTCAACGACGACACCGTGTACACCGACGCCTCCGCCCTCATCAAGGATCTCAGAAGCGGCACCCAGGACCTGAACGCGAGCATGAAGGACGTCCGGGAGATCACCGCGAAGATCAACAAGGGCGAAGGGACCATGGGCAAGCTGGTGCACGACGACTCCCTCTACAACGACCTGCGCGACGCGTCGAAAAACGTGAAGGAGATCACCCAGAAGATCAACTCCGGCCAGGGGACCATCGGGAAGCTTGTCAACGAGGACCAGCTCTACCGCGACACCACGGCAACGCTCAAGAAGGCGGAACGCGCCATGGAAGGGCTCGGCGACACCGGCCCCATCTCTGTCTTAGGCACCATCGTCGGGACGCTTTTCTAAAGGTGTAACGCTTTAGCTCCATCTACTGCCCCCTCCCCCTCCATTTCGGGTTTCGACCCGCAGGCGGGGGAGGGGGCGATGCTTTTTCGCTGTCCGTATCGCAGCCTCAAGATCGCTACTACATCGGAGACCCGCCGGTATGACCCACATCCTCGACATCGCGGTGGGGACCTTCACCATGCGTCCCTACGTCTTCGCTTTTTTCGCCGTCTACCTCGTCACCGCCGTGCTGCACCTCGGGTGGAAGAAGACGGCGTGGTTCACCGTCTGCGGCTACCTGGTCGCCTTCGCCTCCGAGTATTCCTCGATCAACACGGGCTTTCCCTACGGCTGGTACTACTACGTGGACGTGACGCGCGACCGTGAGCTCTGGATCGCGGGCGTCCCTTTCTTCGACTCGCTCTCCTACGTTTTCCTCACCTACTGCAGCTACGCCACGGCACTTCTGGTCCTTGGGCCGGTAAAGCGCTTAAAGGGAGACCTCGTGCTCCTCGAGACGGCACGCCTGCGCCGCTCTTTCCCTGTGCTGCTTTTAGGCTCGCTGTTCCAGGTCTTTTTGGACATCATCACCGACCCGGTGGCACTGCAGGGGAACCGCTGGTTTCTGGGGAGGATCTACGGGTATCGCGAGGTGGGGACCCATTTCGGCATCCCGATGTCCAACTACTGGGGATGGTGGCTCGTGAGTGCCGCCCTCATCTTCGTCCTGCAGCGGATCGACCGTGTGGGGAGCGCGAAGCGGCGCCCGGCAGGCGTTGTCGCCGCCCCGTTCCGCTCGCTTTACGGGCCGTTTCTCTACCTTTGCGTGATCGTCTTCAACCTGGGTGTCACCTTCTATATCGGTGAGAACCTGATGGGGCTGACCGGGATCTTCATCTTCACCCTGCCGGTCGTGATGACCCTGGTGCTCCTGGCTCAGAAGGTTGATCGCTATCACAAGGACGAGCTTGCCGACCACCTGGCGGATTATCCCTGGTCGCCGGCCGCGTCGGGCACCTCCAGCCGGACCGTCTTTCCGTGAACTTAATTTAATACAACCTTTGATAGCGTCGCCACGGCGTGGTATCTCTTTAGGGCCCGCGCTCGGACCTCGATGTTCGAAAACGGACCAACTTTCTCATCAATCGGAGGCACGACAATGAAAAAAATGATTTCTTTGCTGGCTCTTGCCGCCCTGGTAGGCGTAACAGGCGCTGCCTTTGCTGCTGAACAGGGGACCCTTCCCAGGAACTATGAGAACTGGGAAAAAAGCAAGGCGAGGGTGATCACCGACAAGAAGTCCATGTTCTACGGCATCCACTACATCTACGTGAACAAAAAGGCGATGCCCGCCTACAAGTCGGGTGCAGCCAACTACCCCGACGGCAGCCGTTTCGTCGCCGTCAACTACTCCATAAAGGAGGAAGGCGGCAAGCAGGTGCCGGGCAAGAAGACCATGATCGTCATGATGCAGCGTGACAAGAAGGCCAAGGAGACCGGCGGCTGGCGTTTCGTAGGCTTCACCCCCGACGGCAAGCCTTCCGGGCTCGACGGCAAGCGCGACTGCTTCGGTTGCCACGAGAAGGACGCGAAGGATCGTGCCTTCGTCCTCTCGCGTTACGCCGAGTTCAAGTAGTCCGTCAGAAGGTTTTAAACGCGGCAAAGGCGCCTGTCGTTTCATCGGCAGGCGTCTTTTTTTTGTCCACCTGTTTTCCCGACAGCCTGCGTGTTATAATTGCTGCCAGTGAAAACCAAATATTCCGCAAGCTTAAGGAGCCTTTATGTTTACCCTTTCGACCGCCCCCAAGCTTCAACTCACCACGCTGCCCAACGGCATACGCGTGGTTACGCAGCAGATACAGGGTATGCAAAGCGCCGCCGTCGGCATCCGGATCGACTCCAGCACCAGAAATGAAGAACCGGAGACCGGAGGCGCCTCGCACTTCATAGAGCACCTGCTCTTCAAAGGGACTCCGAGCCGCGACGCGGACCGCATCACCGACGAGTTCAACAGCATCGGAGCCCGAGCCAACGCCTACACGAGCCAGGAGGAGGTCTTCTACTACGCCGTTTCCCTCGCCTCCATCATCCCGGCGACCTTCGACATCCTGGCCGACATGTTCGTCAACTCCTGGCTCCCGGGGGATGAGGTGGAGAAGGAGCGCGGCGTCGTGCTGCAGGAAATCCTGATGAACCAGGACAACCCGGGTCGCTTCATCTACAACCAGTTCCATCAGGGGTTCTGGCAGGGACACCCGCTCGGGACGCCGATCCTCGGGACCGCGGAGACCATCGGGAACATTTCGCGCGAGCGCCTGATGGAGCATAAGCTCAGAAACTACCTGAGCAACGCGACCATCGTTTCCGTGGCAGGAAACGTCGAGCACGATGAGGTCGTGGAGCAGGCGGCGCGCCTTCTGGCGGAGCTTCCGACCGGCACCCCGAAAGGTAAGAAGCCTTCGGAAGGGTACCGCGTGGCCGTCGGGCAGAACGTGCACTACCAGCGCACCATGGAGCAGACCCATTTCTACATGGGATATCCGCTTCCTCCTGCGGGGAACGAGCATCGCCATAAGCTTGCCGTCCTGAACCAGATCCTTGGCAGCGGCATGAACTCGCGCCTTTTCCGCGAGGTGCGCGAACGCAGGGGGCTTGCCTACACCGTTTATTCCATGATGTCGTCCTACACCGACTCGGCAGGCCTCATGATCTATGCGGGGACCGGTCCGGAGCGGGCCCAAGAGGCGGTGGACGTCTGCCACGGCGAGGTGCTGCGCTTTTGCGACGAAAAGGTGAGCGAGGAAATGCTGGCGGCCGCCAAGGAGCAGATCCGCTGCGCGCGCCTCATGGCGCTTGACGACTGCGAGACCCAGGTGCGCAGGATTTCCAACACGACCTCGCTTCTGGGTGCGCCGGAACCGATCGAACTCTCTTTGGAGGCGATTTCGGCGGTAACTGCGGAAGAGGTGCAGGAGGTGGCAGGGCTGCTTTTCCAAGGGGTGGTGCCGCGGGTGGAATCGGTGGGGCCGGGAGAGGGCCCTGGGTTGCCGCGCTGAACAGTAAAGTGCACGTAGTTAGACAAACGGCAGGGGCGATACTTTCGCCCCTGTCTTTTTTTTGCCCTCAGCTCATTTCGTCGGTATCGCCGCTTAGGTGAGGGAAGTGTTCGTGATGCATCTCGTGTTTGAGATCTGAAATCGTACCGCACGAGGCGCAGAGATATTTCTCGCTGTCATTCGAGTAGACGTTGCGTTGACAGGAGGGACTCCAGACCCTGACATCGCATGCGTGATCGTCAATCTCGATACCTGTCTTAGTCGTTTTCTCTGCCATGTTGGTGTCCTCCTTGCTCGGGTTTTTCAAAGCCGGATGATCATCTGGCTTAACTTAAATATACCCCTTGCGAAGGAACCCAGTTCGGAATTTGTGAAGCTCTCGAAGATGAACTCGTTGTCGACCGGTTGCGCCGGGTCGACGACGCGGGCGATTGGCTCCAGCGCTTCGGGGAGCTCGCTGTTTTCAAAGGTCGGATCCGGCTGGTACCGGCAAAGCCTCGCTTCGTCGTCGTCGGCAAGGGATTCGAGATGCGCGGTCAGCTGTTCCATCTCCTCGAATTTTCTCTCCTTACCGCAGCCGAAGAGGCCGGCATGCTCGGCCAGCAGCGATGAGCGCAGGACACGGATCGCGTGGACCAGCTCTTCATGGCATGGAGCGAGCGATGCCTCCCATGCGACGTTCAACTCGGTATCGAGACCCATGCTGCGGTTGGTGGCATTCGCGGACCCGATGGTGAGGAAGCGGTCGTCGATCAGGAGGAGCTTGCTGTGGATGAAGGTCATCTGCCTTACGTCGTGGTCCGCCTGGGCGGAAGAGTAGACGCTCAGCGTGTGGCCGGTCTTCTCCGCCACCCGCTGCAGTGACCGGATCATGCGGATCTGGGGCAGGCCGAGGAAGAGCTCCTCGGTGAGCGGGAGCCGGTCCGGGAGCATCAGGATGATCTGCAGGCGTGGGCGCTCCGGCATGCTCATGCGTGCGACCAGCGACCAGAAGATAGCCTGCGAGCTGAAATACTGGTTTTCCAGGTAGATGAGGCTTTGTGCCGACATGATGGCGTCCACGAAGAGACGGCGGATCTCCTGGATCTCCGGGGGCGTGGTGAGCGGGGTGGGGGCCGCCGTCCGGCTTATGGCCACCTTCGCCGTCGGCATTTTGAACGCCCCGGACGGGACGGTCGGGACGAGGGTTCCGGCCTCTGGCAGTTTCAGCTCACCGGCTCCGGAGTCGCGCCAGCGCTGCCGGAACAGGTCGAGTAGCACCTGCACCACCGGTCCGGTATGGTAGGTCTGGATGTCGTGGTAGGAACCGTACCGGTGGCCGTCGACGTCGATGCGCTCCGGGTTTTCCTTCATGTGGTAGCGGTCGTCCCAGCGCGAGGAACAGATGTCCATGCCACCCAGGTAGGCGAGGGCCCCGTCGGCGATGACGAACTTCTGGTGGTGTGTCGCCCCGGGTGCGTGGCAGCTGTCGAAGCGGAAGTGGATCCTCTTGTTGGTGGTCCAGTTGAAGATGATGCCCTGGAACCACTCCCGCTCGAGCGAGAAAACGGCACTGAAGTCCCAGGCGAGGATGTAGACCTGCAGGTCGGGATTCCGTTCGCACAGCCGATCGAGAAAGCGCAGGAATCTTCCTCCACCGAGCGCGTCATGTTCATCCGCTCCGCGCAGCAGGCGCACCTCCGAATCGAACTGCCACCCCGCCATAAGGAGATAGCTCCGGGCGGCAAGGGCCGTATGGTAGAAGGCGCGGTAGTAGTCCTCGGCGTCGACCAGGACCCCCGTCTCGTCCGCGTCGTAGATACCCATGCAGTTCAGGCCCGGCTTCAAAATGTTCATGGCAGCTCCAGTGTGACCACGAGCGGCAGATGATCGGAGGCGACCCTGGTGAGAGGGGTTTTCGGGACCGAAACGTCGCGCACCTTGAGGTCACGGGTGACGAACATGTGGTCGATGCGCATGAAGGGGAGTTGCGACGGCCAGGTTCCTCTGGGGAAGCGCCCTTTCACGCCGCGCTGGACGTCGTGCATGTGTTGGGTCAGCAGGCGATAGACGTGGGATCCGGCCATGGCGTTGAAATCGCCGCAGAGGATGGCGGGATGACGGCACTCGGGGTGGTCGAGCCATTCGTGGCCGGTGATGCTGCGGGCCTGCCGGACGCGCTCGCCCCGGTTCAGCCCGAAATGGGTGGCCAGGACCTGCACGCTGTGGCCGCGCAGGTCGACCTGGGCCCAGATCGCGCCGCGCCGTTCGAAGGAGGGGTGCAGCGGGTCGGTGGGGACGGGGGCCGCCTTGATCAGTTGGACGCTGCCACGGCTCAGAATGGCGTTGCCGTAGCCCCCTTCCTGCAGGTGGATCGAGGAGTGGAAGTGAAAGGACATCTCCAGCGTCATGGCGATGAGGTGGGCCTGGTCGATCATCTGGGTGCGCTGCAGCCCCGCGTCGAGCTCCTGCAGGGCGACGATGTCCGCATTGCACTGGTCGATCACCTCGGCGATGCGCAGTGGCGAGAGCTTTCCGTCGGTACCGATGCAACTATGGACGTTGTAGGTCATTACCGAGATCGTTTTCGACATGGGGGCTCCTGGCTGGGTTCTGTGACCCCATGGTTAAAAACTTTTAAAGGCTACCCGGCGGGCAGGGGGATGTCAATTTTGGCGGGTATGTCCGACTGGTCCGACGGAGCACTGTTTGATGCTGGGGCTGGGCTGGGGGCGCCCGACAGGGCGCCCCATTGCTTTGCTTAGCGTGCTTGCAGAAACTCGATCAGGAGCCTTACGCCGACCCCGGTCGCTCCCTTGGGAGCGTAGGGGCGGGGCTTGTCGTTCCAGGCGGTGCCGGCTATGTCCAGATGGGCCCAGCGGGTCTCCCCCACGAACTGCTTCAGGAACCACCCCGCCGAGATGCTCCCGCCGTCCCGGCTCCCGGAGTTCTTGAGGTCGGCGATGTCGCTCTTCATCACTTCGCCATACTCCTCCCAAAGGGGAAGCTGCCATACCCTTTCCCCGCTTTCCTCGCCGGCACGCCTTAGGGCGTCGATGAGGCGCTGGTCGTTACCCATGAGCCCGCTCGCCTCGTGTCCCAGTGCGACCACGCAGGCACCCGTGAGCGTGGCGAGGTCCACCATGGCGGCAGGCTTGAACTGCTGGGCGAAGTGGAGCGCGTCGCAGAGGATCAGGCGCCCTTCGGCGTCGGTGTTGGTGATCTCGATGGTGGTCCCGGAGAGGGAGGTGAGGACGTCCCCCGGCTTGAAGGCGTTGCCGTCGGGCATGTTCTCGGCGGTCGGGATGATACCGATCAGGTTTACGGGGAGCCTCAGCCGCGCGGCCGCCTCCATGGTCCCGAGTACCGCGGCGCTGCCCGCCATGTCGGTCTTCATCGCCTCCATCCCGGCACCGGGCTTTATGGAAATCCCGCCGGAGTCGAAGGTGATCCCTTTGCCGACCAGGACCGTGGGGCGCCCCTTGCCGCCGTGGTATTGCAGCACGATCAGGCGCGGCGCGATCGCCGCACCCTTGCCGACCCCGATGAGGGCGTTCATCCCCATCTGCTCCAACTCGTCCAGCTCGTAGATCCTGCAGTCGAGCCCGTTTCGCTCGGCCAAGCCCAGGGCGGTATGGGCCAAGTAGACGGGGGTCACCACGTTCCCCGGGTGGGAAACGAGGTCCCGTGCAAGCGCCACCGCCTCGCATAGGATCTCGGCACGGCCCGCTGCCTGTCGCTGCTCATCCAACTCGGCTTCCGACGCCACCAGCACGGTCGCCGTGTCGAAACTGAAGCGCTGCTCTTTCTCCTTGGTCTTGTAAAGATCGAAGCTGTAGCTTCCCAAGAGCATGCCGACGGCAACCGCCTCGACACCGTCGGGAAGCTCCCCGGCGCGATGCAGAGCGCTGCCAAAAGAGGCGACACGCGCGCCCCGCAGCGCCTGAACCGCGTTACCGGCGGCCTGGCGCAGGCGTTCCCTGCCAAGCTCCTTCTTCTTGCCCAAACCTACGAGCAAAAGCCGTTCGGCGGGGAACTTGCCCAGCGTGTGGATGAGGCGCGACGTCCCCTTCTTGCCGGAAAACTCGCGGCTCTCCGCAAGGCGCTGGAGCAGCCCCCCGAGCGCGGCATCAAGATCGAGGAACAACTGGTCCTGCTCATCCTCAAAACATCCGACGACAAGCGCCGGAGTCTCGTATTGCAACGGGTTAGCGACGGATACCTCAATTCTCATGTGATGACCTCATTTCTTGGAAAGTGGGCGCGATGATTTTAATGGGCACCTCGTGCTGAATTATAGCGTCTGAACCCACCGCGTACACCAAAAACTTCCGCGAGCGCGCAAGCTGCCACGACGACAGGCGCCCTTGATTTCACAACCGGTCCTCGCGCCCTTAGCGTGACCCACCAAACCTCCTATCCTCGCGCATTTTCTTGCAACTTGAGAGGAAAAAGGTTAGACTCCGCCAACTTGTTTAATGCGCATATGTAGAGGTGAATATGAAGAGGCAGAAGCTTGCCGGTGCGGCTGATCCCGCCCCTGAAACCCTTTACCACCGATTCCGCATCCCGGTGCACCTGTTGCTGATGATGCTCCTGGGCATCGCCGCCTACAGCAATACCCTGCATTCCCCGTTCGTCCTCGACGACATCCCCTCCATCATAGACAACGAGACCATCCGGGACCTCTCCCGTTTCTTCGGGGGCGAGGGGAGGGCGTTCAATCCCCGCCGCGTCGTCGGGTACTTCACCTTTGCCCTCAATTACCGGTGGGGCGCCCTTGATCCCTTCGGATACCACCTCTTCAACATCTTCATCCACGTCCTTAACGCGTGGGTGCTCTACTTCCTGCTGCGGGTGACCCTGCGGACCCCCTTCTTCGGGACCGGAAAAGTGCACCGGAGCCTGGAACTGCTGCCGCTTTTTGCCGCGCTTCTCTTCGTGGTCCACCCGGTGCAGACGCAGGCGGTGACTTACATCGTGCAGCGGCTGGCCTCGCTGGTCACCCTTTTCTACCTGCTGACCCTGTTCTGCTACGCCCGGGGAAGGGTGCTCCTTACGCCGGGCGGTGCCGGGGAGCACGGGCAAAGAAAACCGCTGGTTCCCTTCGTGTACTTCTCGGCGGCGCTTTTGTTCGCACTCCTCGCGGCACAGACCAAGGAGGTGGCGGCGACGCTGCCGCTAGCGCTGCTCCTCTACGACTTCTGCTTTTTCCAACCCAGCCGGAAACGTAACCTCCTTCTCGGCGCCGGGGCGGCACTTTTCGTTCTCGCTGCGGCTGTCGTCGTGCTGAAGGCCGGAAAGCCTCTCGGGGAGCTCCTCTCGGACGTGAACGAGCTCAGCCGCGAGACGGTCAACATCTCGCGCGGCGATTACCTGATCACCCAGTTCAGCGTCATCGCGACCTACCTGCGTCTGCTGGTCCTCCCGGTAAACCAGAACCTCGATTACGACTACCCGGTGTACCACTCACTGTTCGCGCCACAGGTGTTCTTCTCATTCCTACTGTTGCTGGGGCTCTGCGCGGTCGCAGTGGTGCAACTGCGCTCCTCCTCCGTTTCCGGTTTCGGAAAAGGAGATGAGTTGGACGAAGACCGGCAGGTGAAGGGGGGGCTGGGGAGGATGATCGCCTTCGGGATCCTCTGGTTTTTCCTGACCCTCTCCGTCGAATCGAGCGTGATACCCATCGCGGACGTCATCTTCGAGCACCGCGTCTACCTCCCCTCAGCGGGCGCCTTCACCGCCCTCATCGCCGCCCTCCTGCTCGGATGCCGCAACCTTCCAATGCGCGCCGTCGCCGGGGGAGCGGCGCTCCTGGTAGTAGTGTTTGCCGTGGTTACCTGGCAGCGAAACACGGTGTGGGAGAGTCAGCTCACCCTCTGGGGGGACGTGATCGCCAAGTCGCCGGAGAAGTCCAGGGCGAACAACCACTACGGCGTCGCCCTCTCCAAGGTGGGGCGTGTTCCGGAGGCGATGGAGTACCTCAAAAAGGCGCTGCAGATAAACCCGCGCAACCCGGTCGCACTGTACAACCTGGGGAGGCTTTTCGACGAGACCGGGAACATCGACACCGCCGTCAGCTGCTACGAGGCGGCCGTTGCCCTGCAGCCCGATCTCGACGCCGCCTACAACAACCTCGCCGTCGATTGCCTGCTGAAGGGGGACGACAGGCGCGCCATCGATTACTACCAGGTCGTGCTGAAACGGAAACCGAACTTCGCCGAAGCGCGCAACAACTTGGGGTTTGCGCTCCTCAGAAACGGGAAGGTGGAGGAGGCGGTGGCCGAGTTCAAGACGGCCATCTCGGTGCACCCCGGCTACGCGAAGGCGTACAGCAACCTGGGCGAGGCGTACCTCGCAAAGGGAGATCTTGATGCGGCGCTTGCGCAGTTCCAGGAAGCTGTGCGGCTGAAACCTGAGGACGCCGTGGCGCAGGAAAACCTCACACGGGCGTTGCAGAAAAAAGGGGGAGGGCGCTAGGAGAGGGGGCGTTACCGTACCCCCTCTCCGGGATCGCGCTATTTGCAGGGGTGCAGCATCTCGGCGAGCTCGAAGGCGAGCTCGACGCTCTGCTCCGCGTTCAGGCGCGGATCGCAGTTGGTCTGGTAGTTCTGGTGCAGGTGCTTGTCGAGGAGCTGACGGCTGCCGCCGGTGCACTCGGTGACGTGGTCGCCGGTGAGCTCCAGGTGTACCCCCCCAGCCACGGTCCCCTCGGACTTGTGGATCTCCCAGAAGGTCTTGATCTCCCGGATAATGTCCTCGAACTTCCTCGACTTCTGCCCGAACTCGTTCTGGTAGGTGTTGCCGTGCATCGGGTCGCAGCTCCAGACCACCTTGTACCCCTCGCGCTGCATCTCGCGCAAAAGCTTCGGGAGGTAACCGGAAACCTTATCGGCCCCGAAACGGGTGATCAGGGTCAGGCGCCCCGCCTCGTTCTCAGGGTTCAGCCGCTCCACGATCGCCTTGATGTTGTCGATGTCGTAGTTCGGGCCGATCTTCATGCCGAGCGGATTTTTCACGCCGCGCAGGAACTCGACGTGCGCCCCATCCAACTGCCGGGTGCGGTCGCCGATCCAGAGCATGTGCCCGCTGCAGTCGTACCAGCCGCCGGTGGTGGAATCCATGCGGGTGAGCGCCTCTTCGTAATCGAGCAGGAGCGCCTCGTGCGAGGTGTACAGGGTGACCTGGTTCAACTGCGGGGTGTGCTGCGGGTCGAGGCCGATCGCGGTCATGAAGTTGATGGTCTTCCAGATCTGGCGCACCAGGTCCTCGTACTTCTGCCCGGCGGGAAGGGCGTCAAGCGAGGCGCGGTGCCACGCCTGCACGCGGTCCAGGGCGGCGTAGCCACCCAGGGTGAAGGAGCGGACCAGGTTGAGGGTCGCCGCGGCGCGGTAGTAGCCTTCCAGCATGCGGCGCGGGTCGGGTGTCCTTGCCTCCAGCGTCGCGTCAGGGAGGTTCACCATGTCGCCGCGGTAGCTTGGGAGTTCCACACCGTCCACGAGCTCCGTGTCGGAAGAACGGGGCTTCGCGTACTGTCCCGCCATCCTCCCGATCTTGAGGACGCGCTTCTCCCCCGCGTAGGCGACGACGACCGCCATCTGCAGGATGACCTTCAGAAGCTCCCTTATGTCCGGCCCGGTGCAGCGCGAAAAGTCCTCGGCGCAGTCTCCGCACTGCAGCACGAACGCCTTCCCCTCGACCGCTTCGGCGAGCCCCGCCCGGAGGGTCTGGCACTCCCCGGCGAAAACCAGCGGCGGGAGCTGGGACAGCGTCTTCAGCGTGTCGTCCAGCGCCGCTTCTCCCGGCCATACCGGCTGCTGCTTGGCGGGAAAGGAACGCCAGCTCGACTTGGACCATTTGTTGATCGTCATGGTGGAAACCTCGCTAAAGCTGTGGGAAGTGGTTGCCCGGCGCGGTTATACGTACAGGCCGACGGCAATGGTAGCAGGATTGAAGCGATTGAAAAACAAAAAAGTTAATAAAATCAAGTAAAGCCAGCTTAAACACTCTTCCAAAGCTGTGTCTTCATGATATGATGCTCGACCATGCCCAATGAACCTGACATGCATAAGGCGCCCGAAGCAGCACCTATAACGGAAACGGACCGTCCCGACGCCCCGGCCGAGGACGCCACGGCGACCGCCTGCGGGGCGGAGGAGACCGGCCTCCCGCTGCGCCCGGAGCCTGCGCCGCGTCGCGCACTTTTCCTGCAGCTCGGCCGCGACCTCCTGGACGGGGTGCGCGGCGTGCTCTTTCTGCGCAGCGAACTGGAGACGCTCAGCACCCTCCCCGCCAACCTGGTCATGCTGGTTTTGGCCGACTTAGCCTTCAACCTGCTGGTCTCCTTCCTGCTCGTCGGGCGCGGCGGCAGTTTCTACTCGAACTCGCTGCCGTACTTCCTCTTCTACCTGCCGCTCTTTCTCCTCTTCGGGGTCGCGGCACAGCGGCTTCTAGCGCCCAGGTCCGGGGTCGTCCCCCTCGCGGCGGCGCTGGTCGCTTTCAGCATCCCGGTTGAGTTCTGCCACGGCGCACTCGAGTGGCTCGCGCAGTGGCGGCGCTTCGAAGTCCTCTCCGATTACCTCTCCGCCCCGCATTACTACCGCTTCTTCGGGTGGTGGGCCGCGGCGTCGCTCGTTTTTCTCCTGCGCCTTAAAGCACGCAACCTTTCACGCCGTGTCGGGATCGCTTTGCTGTTTCTCGCCCTTGTGGCGACCCCTTTATGGTTTTTCCAGCGCGGCGACCTCTGGGCAAGCGGCGAGGGTGGGAACGAGAGCGGCGCGCTCACCATCGATGACGAGGTGCTGAGCGCCCAGCAAAGGCTTCTGGAGGGTGAGCTTTCACGCTTGCGGCACGGCCGCCCCGGCGTCACCGACCTTTACTTCGTGGGCTTTGCCGGCGACGCCTCGCAGGACGTTTTCCTGAAGGAGCTGACCGTTGCTCGGCAGACCTTCGACGGCCGTTTCGGCACGGCCGGACGATCGGTGCTCCTGGTGAACAACCCGCAGAGTGCTACCGCGCTTCCCTTCGCCACGGTCGGGAACCTGGAGCGTGCCCTCGCGCGGGTGGGCGAGGTGATGAACCGCGACGAGGACGTCCTTTTCCTTTACCTCAGCTCGCACGGCTCGCGGGACCACGAGCTCGCCGTCAGCAACGCCCCCCTTGAGCTGAAGCAGGTCACCCCGGAACTCCTCAAACGGCTGCTCGTCAAATCCGGCATCCGTTACAAGGTGGTCGTCGTTTCCGCCTGCTTCTCGGGGGGCTTCGTCGAGCCGCTCAGGGACGCGGGGAGCCTCGTCATCACCGCGTCGGACGCGACGCACGAGTCGTTTGGTTGCGGCTTCGGGGAGAACTTCACCTGGTTCGGTGAGGCCTTCGTCGGCCAAGCGCTGAAGGAGACCTTCAGCTTCACCAAGGCCTTCGAGAAAAGCCGTGAGACCATCGGAAAGTGGGAAGAGGAGAGGGGGGAGACCCCGTCGAACCCGCAGATATGGATCGGCGACCGGGTCCTGCCGGTTCTGGAGAGGCTGCAAAAGGAACTCGAGCATAGAGGGGGCGGCTCGAGGTAGGAGAGGTCGGAGACTAAAGGTCCGGCCGCGACGGCGGCGTTAGCGCGCGCCGCCGACGGTGATGGCCGGGATGAGGAGGGTGGGTTGCGCGTCGGCGACCGGTACCCCCTGGCCGTCCTTGCCGCAGGTGCCGATGCCGAAACCGAGGTCGTTCCCCACCATCGCGATCTGCCCGAGTACCTCCGGGCCGTTACCCGCCAGCGTCGCCCCGCGCACCGGTTCCCCTATCACACCGTTTTCCACCAGGTAACCTTCCGACACCTCGAAGACGAAGTCGCCGTTCACCGTGTTCACCTGACCGCCCCCCATCCGTTTGACGAAGAGCCCCTTGGATACGCTTTTAACTATGTCAGCCGGATCGCTCTTGCCCGGTGCGATGAGGGTGTTGGTCATGCGCACGATGGGACGGCAGCGGTACGACTCGCGCCGCCCGTTGCCGGTGGAGGCGCATCCCTCCTTCATCGCGGAGAGCCGGTCGTAGAGATAACCCTTGAGGACCCCGTCTTCCACCAGGATGGTGCGCTGCGCTGCCGTCCCTTCGCCGTCGAAGCCGAAGGTGCCGCGTGCGTAGGGGATGGTGGCATCGTCGATTACGGTGATGAGCTCGGAGGCGACCTTTTGCCCCACGCGACCGCGGTAGACCGAGGTCCCTGCCTGCACCAGGTCCGCCTCGAGGCCGTGTCCGATCGCCTCGTGCACCATGGTCCCCCCCGCCTCGCTGGAAAGAACCACCGGCAGTCGTCCGGCTGGGGACTTCTGCGCGCCGAGCATCATCACGCTGCGCCCTGCCGCCGTGATCGCGAGTTCCTCAGGCGAGATGGCGTCGAAGAGCTCGAAGCCGCGGCTTCCACCCACCGGCTCGTATCCGGTCTGGGTCTCTTTTCCGTCCTGGGCCACCACCTGCACCATGAAGACGGAGGCGCAGGCGTCGTCCTCGTGGAACTCACCGAGGGAGTTCACCGACTGGGTCTTCACCCGGGAGTCGCGGTATACCGCCAGCACCTGGCGGACGCGCGCATCGAAGCCGCGCGCGGCGACGTCGGCCCGGTTCACCAGCTCGACCTTGCGCACGAGCTCAACCTGGTCCGGCGGCAGCGAGACGGCCTGTCCCGGCGCGAGGCGCGGCGCGCAGAGGTTGAAATCAGGGGCGGGGAGTCCGGAGCGAACGCCGTGGCTCACCGTCTCGGCCAGTTGCAAAAGCGAGCGGTAGTCGAGCTGGTTCGTGTAGGCGTAGGCGGTGGAGAAGCCGGAGATGACCCTGATGCCGACGCCGCGGTCCGCCGCGGCCAGCACGCGCTCAACCTTGCCGTCCTCACAGACGACCGTTGTGTAGGCGCCGTCCTCGTAGTAGATGTCGGCGAACTCACCACCGGCGGCGAGGGCGCGTTTCAAAAGCGCCGCGCAGTCTATCCCTTCGAGCATGGCTCACCCTCCTCGGTCACCTCGGTCACCGTGATCTCCCCGGCCAAGGCCCGCATCATCTCGTCCACCGTTTCTGCGAAACATACCGGGTAGTTGACGCGGACGATGCCGCGCTTGCCGTCGACGGTGCTCATGGTGGTGAGCCCCTCGTGCGCCTCCAGGATGTACTTCATGTAGACGATGTCGCGGTTGGCCAACTGGTAGTAACGGCTTGCGGTTTCCATCTTTTCCCCCCTCGGACGCCTTCGCGCCCGGCCTTCGTTCATACCATCCGGACGCACAAAAGACAATTTTTCTTTCCCCGGTTGCCTCACGCCGATCCTCTGTTATTTTTTCATGGTTATGAAATTAATTGAAATTAATAAATACCGCAACGTCCGTAACCCTCTGATACGACTGCTTTCGTGGCTTCGTTACGTTCCCGTTATCCTGCTCTTCATGGGAAACACGGCCTTCGCGGCCTACCAGCCCGACCTCATGGTCCGGCTTGCGGGCGAGTCCGATGCGTCGTACCTGGGGGGAGGCATCTACGAGGGGAGCGCGACCCTGCAGTCGCGGTCGCAGGCCGCCTACTCCGGAATCCCGGCGCGTTTTGCCGTGCTGCTCGTGAACGCGGGGGACCGGCCGGACCGCTTCCTCGTTACCGGGCCCGGCAGCGGAAGCGCCTTCAAGGTCAGCTACACCGATCCCGGCGGGGTGGACCGCGCCGCCGCCATCTCCGGCGCCGGCTACCTGACGCCGGAGCTCCCTCCCGGAGGCTCAACCCTGCTCGTGGTCCAGGTGACCCCGGTTCTCTTCACCCTGGGTGCCAGTTACCGCGTCCCCCTCACTGCGGTCTCCACCGGCGACGCGCTCGCCGTGGACCAGGTGAAGACCGAGACCGTCGCCTGCGGCCAGACCGCCGCGGTCACCGTTTCCGCCCCGCCGGATGGCGTGGGTGGTCCCGGCACCGTGGTGAACTACCCGTACATCGTCACCAACGTCGGCAACACGGTGAACAGCTTCGTCCTTTCCGTTAGCGGCGGGAGCGGGTGGAAAGGGGAGCTCTTCGCCGACGACGGAGCGGGAGGGGGCGTCGCCGGGGACGGGGTGCGCGAGGCTGGTGAAACGCGCATCTGCGCGACCACCGGGACCCTGGCGCCCGGTGCGTCCTTCCGTTTCTTTCTGGCGGTCACCGTCCCCGAGTCCGGCAGCGACGGGGCGCGCTGCGACCACCTCCTTGCCGCAACGGGCGAGGGGGCAAGCGGCAGCGACCAGGTGGGGACCCGTGCGGCCGCCCCGGTCGTAGGTCTTGCCGAAGCGGTGCGCAACATCACCAGGGGGGGCGTCTTTGAGGCGAGCGCCGAGGCGATTCCCGGCGACGAGATCCAGTACCGGATGGGGATCACGAACAGCGGCTCCGCCCCCGCAGCGAAAGTGAACCTGGAAAGCCCCATCCCGGCGGGGCTTTCCGTCGCTGCCGACACCCTCTTCGTCTCGCTCTCCCCAGCGGGGGATGGAACCCCATGCGCCGCCGCCGAGTGCGGCACGGCCCGGATACAGGAAGGTGGCATCGTGGCCCAGCTCGGCCAGGGGGCGGGGGATGCGGCGGGAGGAAGCATCGCCCCCGGCAGGACGGTGTACATATTCTTCAAGGCGCAGGTCCAATAAATGAATTAAATAATGCATTGATCGGGGATACCGATGAAGATCCCGGCATGGCGGTACATGGGAGGGGGGGCAATCCGGGCGTGCCTTGCGGGCTTGACGCTTCTGCTCGCCCTGCCTTGCGTTTCTCTCGCGCTGACCCCGTCCGGCACGGTGATCACCCACGATTTCGGCACCCGCTATGCGGCACCGGTCTCCCGGCAGGCGCGCTCCAACCAGACCGTGATCACGGTGAAGGACCTGGCCGCTCCGGACCTGGTACCCCCCCGAAACGCCACCACCCCGGCAGGCGTCCCCGTCGATTTCCTGCACACCCTCACCAACAAGGGGAATTTATCCGATAGCTTCCAGTTGAAGGCGACGCTCCAGGGTAGCTGGGGGGAGACGGTTTCCCTCCCTAAGCTGCGCTTCTACCTCCCCGACGGAGTGACCCCCGTTCCCGCCAACCCCGAAGGAGTCCAGGTGCTCGGCCCGGTTCCCGCCGGCGGCTCGGTGGACCTGGTGCTCAGGGTGACGCCGCCTGCCGGGAGCGAAGGGAAGGTCGCCGCCATCCTCGTTACCGCATCCTCGGTCGCTGTTTCCGCACGCTCGAGCAGTACGAACGACCAGGTGCAGGTCCCCTTTCCGGGAGGGCTCTCCTTCCTGAAATCGGTGACCCCAGCGGGCGCCGTCCTTCCCGGGACGCTCCTTTCCTACCGGATCACGCTCGCCAACGCAGGGTCCGCGCCGGTGTCGGGAGTGCGCGTCATCGACCCGCTCGATCCGCTCCTCGATTACCAGGAGGGGAGCGCCCTTCTTCCCGCCGGCCTTTCCGGGACGGTGAGCTACGATGCCGTTAGCCGCTCGCTCATCTACGACGTCACCGAGCTTCCCGCCGGTTTCAGCGGAGCGCTCGCCTTCGACGCCGTGGTGCGCCTGGACGCCCAGGGAAATGCCACCATCGTCAACACGGCCGGCGTCACCAGCAGCATCAACCCCACGCCGACCCTCACCAACAGCACCTTCAACACGGTGCTCGCGCGCGCCCTGCTGGTCGCGAAGCAGGCCGGGAGCAGCGTAGCCGAGGCGGGAGACATCGTCGCCTACGCGGTGCGGGTGGAAAACGTCGGCGCGGCGGCCCTGGAGCACGTGACGGTGAGCGACCGGATACCGAGGGGGTTCCGGTACCTGAAGGGGTCGAGCCATGTCGATGGTTTTTCCGTCGGCGATCCGGTCGGTGCCTCGCAGCAGCTCAGCTGGGACATCGGCTCGCTCGCCCCGGGAGCCGGGAAGACCCTCAACTACCGGCTCGTGCTTTCCGCCGAGGTGCCGGTGGGGACGAGTGTTAACTGGGCGCGTGCCTCCGGCGTGACCGCCGCCGGGAGCAGCAGCGTCTCACCCCCGGCGAGTGCCGCAGTGAAAGTGCGCCCCTCCATCCTCGGGGACAAGGCGGTGATTCTGGGAAGGATCTTCAGGGACCATAACGGCAACGGCGTCCCCGATCCCGGCGAGCCGGGAGAGCCCCGGGTGCGCATCTACCTGGAGGACGGCTCGTACGTCTGGAGCGACGCCGAAGGTAACTACAGTTTCACCGGCGTATCCGCCGGCGACCACGTGCTGAAGATCGACCGGAGCACCCTTGGGGCCGGGCTCAAGTCGGTCCCTTACAACACAGCCTTTGCCGGGGTGGGGTGGAGCCAGTTCGTGACGGTCCCCTTCGGCGGCCCGGCGCGGGGAGATTTTGCGCTGGTGCCGACCGGCACTGCCGGCACTGCCGGGGCTGCTGGGGCTGCTGGGGCTGCTGGGGCTGGGGCTGGGGCTGGGGCTGGGGCTGGTGGGGCCGGTGCCGGTGGGGCTGGTGGGGCCGGTGCAGCTCAGGCGCCCGGTCCGACCGGTCAGACCGGTCCGACTGGTCCGACTGGTCCGACTGGTCCGACTGTGGCCGCCCCCACCCCGGCTAACACACCGGCCAACACCCCGGCTACCCTCCTGGCCGCCAACGACCGGCGCGACTGGATCCTCGTCGGCCTCGGGACCGCGACCGTCGGCGCCAAGGCGACCAGCGGCAACCTCGACAACATCGGCAAGGACGACCGCTTCGACTCGGGGCTCTTTCACCAAGAGCGCCTCGCCTTCTTTACCCGCGGCAAGCTCCTCGACAAATACCTCCTCACCGCCGCCTACGACTCGCACAAGGAGCGGCGCGACGGCGTCTTCCAGAGCATCGACCCGGAGAAATACTACCCGGTCTACGGCGACGCGACCGACATCGGCTACGACGCGCAGTCGCGCGGCAAGCTATACCTCAAACTCGAGTCGGGACGCTCCTACGTAATGGGGGGGGACTACCGCACCGACCTCTCCGAAAACGAGTTCTCCCGCTACGACCGTGCCCTGAACGGCGCGAAGTTCGAGGTGAACCGCAATCACCTCACCCTGAAGGGGTTCGAAAGCCGTACCGAGGAGACCATCACCCGCGACGACATCCCGGGTAACGGCACCTCCGGCCATTACCTCCTCTCCAAAAGGCCGGTCTTCGAAAACAGCGAGCGGGTGCGCATCGAGGTCCGCGACCGCTACCACTCCGAACGGGTCCTCTCCATCACGGAAAAGGTCCGCTACGCCGACTACTCGATCGACTACCTGGCCGGCACCATCCTCTTCAAGGAGCCGGTCCCCTCGCTGGACCGGAACCTTAACCCGGTCTCCATCGTGGTCACCTACCAGGCCTCAGGGGGAGGCGAGAAGCGCTACGTCTACGGCGGCCGTGCGCTTCTTGACTCGGGGAACGGCTCCTACCTAGGGGGCACCGCGGTGGTCGAGGAGCACGCCCTGAAGGACACCACCCTCTTCGGCCTCGACGCGGGGTGGCGCCTGGGTGAGTGGCTCTCCCTGAAAGGTGAGGGGGCGGTGAGCGAGAGCCTCGACAAGGGAAGGGGAAGCGCCTGGAAGGCCGACCTCACCCTGCGCCCCGTCGAGCCGCTTGCGCTTGCCCTTTATTACCGGAAGGTTGAAGCCGATTTCTTCAACCCCTCCATGAGCGGTAACGAGACCGGGACCGAGAAGTTCGGCGCTCGCCTGGACTACCGCGCCGCGCCCAACACGCGCCTTTACGCGGAGAGCTTCGTGCAGCGCGATGAGTTGCGCGACCGCAGGCTCTTCGGCAACGAGATCGGCGCCTCGCGCAGGTTCTCCCTCCTGGACGCGGACGCGGGGGTGAAAATCATCCGCGAGGATATCGACGGCAAGGAAGGCTCCTCCGACCTCGTCTGGGCCGGGATCAAGGCCCCCCTGAACTCGAAGCTCGATGCGACCCTCAGGCGCGAACAGCTCCTCTCCTCCTCGAGCATCGCCGAGTACCAGACGAAGACCTTCCTGAAACTCGACTACCGGCTGAACGAACGGACCCGCGCCTTTTTGACCGAGGAGTACCAGGAGGGCTCCCCCCTGGTGCGCAACGCCACCGTCTTCGGGCTCGACAGCACGCTTAACGATCGGATGCGCCTCACCACCGGCTACCGCCTCTCCAGCGGGGTCGCCGGGAGCACCGAGCAGGAAAACGTCGACCTGCACACAAAGCTCATGGAGAAGGAAGGCTTCAGCCTCGACTCGCGCACCGGCTACCAGGTCGAGAACTCCCTCTCCGGGGAGCGCGGACAAGCGATCCTCGGCCTGAACAGCCGCTACCGCCTGGCGCAGGGGCTCTTCGTCAACTCCACCTTCGAAAGGGTGCAGACGGTGCAGGGCAACAACGGCACCCGTACCGCCTTCACCATGGCGGGCGAATACCTGCGCGCAAAGGATGTGAAGCTGACCGGCCGCTACGAGATCCGGACCGGCCCCGAGGAGACCGCTTCCCTTTACGGCGCCTATGCCGCCTTCAAGGTGAGCCCCGCGCTCACCCTGGTCGGCAAGGCCTCCCTCTGGGACCGCGACGCCGACCAAGGGAACGACCTCGTCGTCGACAGCTATATAGGTGGCGCCTTCCGCCCCCCCGGCGGCAATCCGTGGCAGCTCCTCACCCTCCTGCGTTACAAGGTCGAGAAACGCGGCACCCTGAGCGGCGCCCCGGACAACCGCAGCCTCATCCTTTCCGCCGAGCCCACCTATCGTCTGGTGAGCCGGTGGACCGCCCAGGGGAAATACGCCGGGAAACTTAGCTGGTCCGAGGGGACCGGAGGGCGGCTCGACACCTACACAGACCTCATCCTCGCCGGTCTCTCCTACGACCTCGCCGAGCGCTGGGAGCTCTCCGCCTACCTGAAGCTCTTGAACCAGTACGACGCCGGGATGCACTCCCTGGGCGCGGTCGGGAGCGCCGGCTACCGGGTCTACCGTAACGTGGTCCTCTCCGCGGGGTACAACTACGCGCGCCTGGACGACCGCGACCTGACCGGCGAGAGCTACCAGGGGCAGGGCCCCTTCGTCGGGATCAAGGTGAAGTTCGACGAGGATATGTTCGAGAGCGCCGAGGCCCGCGTTACGCAGCTTCCGCCCCCGCCCCCGGCACCCGAACCGGTCGCGTTGCAACCGGTGCCGGTGCCCGAGCCGAAAATCATCCCCGCCATGCTGGTCACCCTGGAGCGGATCGACGAGCCTCTTGCCGTTTCCGGGAGCGCGGAGCTTTTCACCCTGCTCGTGAACGGCTCGCCGGCGCGCCTTCCCTCCACCGCGGTCACCCTCACCCGCGAGCGCCTAGCCTCGCTGGAACTAAAAGGCGGCAAGTTCGCCGTGCCGCTCGGGCTGCTGATGACCGTGGAAGCGGCGGACGAGGTCGCCTCGTGGCACCTCGTCATGATGAACCGGGAAGGGGAGGTGCTGCGCGCCTTCACCGGGATCGGCGCTCCGCCGCCGCGCGTCGCGTGGGACGGGGAGACCGACCGCAAGGAGGTGGTCGAGGGGGAGATCTACCAGGGGCAGCTCCAGGTCACCTACCGGGACGGCTCCGTCTTCAGGACCGGCCGCGAGCTCTTCGGGGTGAACCGCAGCGAGGCGGTGCTCCTCACCCTTGCCGGCGGCGCTTTCGTATTCGACAAGTGGGCGCTCACCCCCGAGGCGAAAAGGCTCCTAAGCGGCGCGGCGCGCGTGCTGCGCGAGCGCCCGCGCGAGAAGGTGATCGTCGAGGGACACACCGACGGCATCGGCAGCGCCCCCTACAACGTCGAACTCTCGCGCAAGCGGTGCGACTCCGCTGCGGATTACCTGGTCCGGGTGGAAGGGATCGACCCGCAGCGGCTTTTAAGGCGCTGGTACGGCAAGTCGCGCCCGGTGGCCGACAACACGACCACCCCCGGCCGCAGGCTTAACCGCCGCGTCGAGCTGAAGGGGGACTTCCGGCAGGTGAAGGAAGTGGCGCCGGACGACCGCTACCGCACCCGCCCCTTCGCGGTGATCAACGGGCGCGACCTCCCCGTGGACGGCTTCGGGCGCTTCGAGACCTCGCTCCCCGGTGCCACCGAGCGGCTGCAGATCGAGATGGGGGATGCCCAAGGGCGCTACCTCGCCACCGCGCTGCCGCTTCCGGCTCTCACCCTCGCGCACCCCGCCGGTCCCGTCGTCGTTCCCTTCGGGAGCTCCGCCTCCGGGGTGAGCGTCGGTCCGGACGGCGCCGTCGGGTGCCGCCTTCTGGGTGCCGTCGGCGCAGGTGAACGGCTCGAGGTGGACGGAGCTCAGGTTCCGGTCGATCGATCGGGCTCCTTCGCCCTCGAACTGCCGGTACGCAGCGGCGATCGCGTCATGGGGGTCGTGCTCAGAAACGGGTCGGGGTGCTCGAAGCTTTTGAACCTGCGCCTGCGCTCCGCGAAGGAGATGCTTCGCGAGGAGGTGAAAAAGTGAGCACCGGTTCCCGTCTCCGTAAATGGGCAACGTTAGCCGCCGAGACCGGCGCGGCGCTTCTCCTCGTGCTCGCGCTCTTCTGGCTCTTCATACTCCTTCTCTACGCCGTCTTCCCTTCCGGCACGCCGCTGCGCGAACTCGTGGGGGACTCTGGGCGGCCCGCGCCGCGACAGGGTGGGGCGAGGAGCGCCGAGGCGGCCCTCACCACCCTGGTGCGGGACGTGCGCTGTCGGCGCGGCGATTCGGTGGCGTGGGGGGACGCCCGGGAAGGGATGCTCCTTTTCAACCACGACGCGGTGCAGACCTTCGACCGCTCCGGGGCCACCATCTCCTTCACCCCCGGCGACTACCTCACTTTGGGAAGCAACTCCATGCTCGTCGTCACCCGCCTGAATGACGGGATGGGCGGCGCCGCGCGGGCCTACCGGGTGCACGTGGAAGGGGAGCTGCAGGGGTGCCTCTCCGCCTCGAAGAAGGTGCGCATGGAGGTGGCGGCCGTGGGGCACCTGGCGCGGGTGCGGCCCGGCTCGTCCCGTTTCCGTTTTACCCCCTTGGGCGACGACGCGACGAGCCTTGTCGTCTACTCGGGACAGCTGCACGTGGAGGGAGAGGACGGCCCGGTGCGTGTTCCGGCGAACTTCGGCATTACGCTGCGGCGCGGCGTCGCTGCCGGTCCGGCGTCGCCGCTACCCTCGCCCCCCGCGCTCAAAAACGACGAGCTCATATACCGGTTCCGGATGCTTCCCCCGAGGGTCCACTTCAACTGGACCGGCGGCAGCGCCCTGTACCACTTCCAGCTCTCCAGGGAGCCCGGCTTCAAGAGGCCCGTCATGGACCTCAAGGTGACAGCACCCGAGGTGACCGCAGGCACCCTGGACGCCGGGAACTACTACTGGAGGGTGAGCCGTATCGAGGAGGGGCGCGAGGGGCGTTTCAGCAGGCCCGGGAGCTGCCGTCTCCTGCAGGAGACCGAAGCGCCGCCGCTTGCCGTCGACTTCCCGCCGCAAAGCGCCACGGTCGGGGCCTTCCGCCTTACCGGGACTTCCCGCCCCGGCTCGCGCGTCTACGTGAACGGTGCGGACGCACGGACCGCCCCGACCGGCGCCTTCAGCCACGAACTCATGCTGAAAGCCGGGGTGAACCTGATTCGGGTCGAGGCGGTGGATGAGACCGGCAACGCGAGCTACGCCTCTCGGGTCGTGTACGGCAAACAGACAGGGGAGGAGGTGCAATGAATACCAGACTGAAGTTCCCGCTCAGGTTCAAGATCCTGCTCTCGCAGCTCCTCGTCGTCTCCGTGGTGCTGAGCCTGATCACCTTCACCATGGCGACCCTGTTCCAAAAGGACAAGACCGCCTACATCCACGACCTCACCTCGACCATGGCGCTGCACAGCGCCGAGGAGGCGGGGACCCTGGTGACCGGGTACACCGAGAAGCTGAAGCTCTTTTCGCGCCTCATGTCGGACCGGGAGATGGGGGGGCGCGAACAGGCGCTCAAGGGGCTCTTCGAGGAGTTCGGCGAGTTCGTCATGGTGACCCGCAACGCCCCCGATGGTGACGAGGACGTCTACGACCAGGCGGCCCTCGATGCCGTCGGGGTGACCCGGGAGGATTTGCTGCGCGTATTGGCCCCTTCTCCCGCCGCCACGGCAAACGGTTCATCAGGGAGCCAAGGGAAAGAGGCTGCCGTTTCTCCCCGCGATCCCGGGATCGATCCGGTGACCGGAGGGGAGCCGCTCGTTGAGTTCGCCGCGGTCTCTCCTGCCTTTCAAGCCATGAAGGTGACCATCGCCGAACCTGCGGCAGACGGGGCCGAGCCTGTGCTCACCTCCGCGGTGATCCGGCTCGATCGGCTGCAACGCATCGCCACCCGCTCCAGGGTCTTCGATACCTTCGTCGTCGACGCTTCCGGCCGCTTCCTAGCCCACGCGGAGACAGGGCGCGTCGGGAGCGTTCCGGAAGGGGAGTGGTGGCCCTGGGTGAAAAAGGCGAGCCGCGTCTCCGGGCTTACCCGCGAGTATGAAAGCCGGGGTGCCGCCATCGTGGGAGGTTTCTCCCGCACCATGACCGGGGGGCTCACCGTAGGGGTGCAGATCAAGAAGAGCGCCGCCTTTCTCACCTCGCGCGCGCTGCTACTGGACCTCCTCGTCCTCTCCCTGGCCCTGCTCGTGGGGGCCGCGGTTTTGAGCCAGTTCTGGTCGCACCATCTCACCCGCCCCATCGAAAAGCTCTCCGAGGCTACGCGCATGGTGGGGCAGGGGCGCTTCGAGGTGGAGGTGCCGGCCTCCTCCGGCGACGAGATCGGCGCGCTCGGCGACTCCTTCAACCGGATGGCGACCGAGCTCAAACAGCGCGAGCAGGCGCTCAAGGAGCTTTACGGGCAGCTCGTGCAGTCGGAGAAGATGGCGGCCTTCGGTGCGCTCGGCGCCGGGATCGCCCACGAGGTGAAAAACCCGCTCGCCGGCATCCTCGGCATCACGCAGCTCTCGCTGCGCGGGGTGGAGAGCGGGCACCCGCTGGAGAAGAACCTGCACATCATCGAGAAGGAGACCAAGCGCTGCAAGACCATCATCGAGAACCTACTTAAGTTCGCGCGCCAGGAGCAGGTCGAGTTCTCAGCCGTGGACATCGCCCTCGTATTGAGCGACGCCCTCGCCATCGTGGACCACCAGTTGGGGATCAACAGCGTGAAGGTGGAAAAGGAGGTGGAGGAGGGGCTCCCTCTTTGCCGCGGCAACGCGAACCAGCTGCAGCAGGTGCTCATGAACCTGATGATCAACGCGCAGCAGGCGATGGGTGGGGCGGCCGGCACCGTGCGCCTGAGCGCGAAACGCCTGGACGCGGGCGGGGTCGAGGTCCGGGTGGCCGACGACGGCCCCGGCATCCCGCCTAAGATCAGGGAAAAGATCTTCGATCCCTTCTTCACCACGAAGCCCGCCGGGCAGGGGACCGGTCTCGGGCTCTCGGTGAGTTACGGCATCGTGAAGGATCACGGCGGTGATATCCGCCTGGAAAGCGAGGAGGGTGTGGGTACGACCTTCATCATCACCCTTCCCGCGAGGTCAGAGGAGGACGGACATGCATCTGCTGGTTGTTGACGACGAGGAGACCCTGAGGAGCGTGGTGTCCCAGGTGCTGACCGCCGACGGCTTCAAGGTATCCGAGGCGGCGAGCGGCGAGGAGGCTTTGGAGGTGTTCCGGTCCGGTTCGCACCAGTTGGTGATCACCGACATCCGGATGGGGGGGATGAGCGGCATCGAGCTTTTGACCAGGATCAAGGAGCACAACCCGGACACCCAGGTGGTGATCATGACGAGTCACGCCTCGCTGGATTCCGCCATCACGGCGTTGCGCGCCGGTGCCTACGATTACCTGGTGAAGCCGTTCGAGAGCCTGGACCTCATCTCCGCTGTGGCGGGGCGCGCGGCGGAGAAGGCGCGCCTCGTGGCGCAGAACCGGGAGCTCCTGGAACAGCTGACCCGCGCCAACGAGGAACTCCAGGAGGCGAACCGGGCCTTGAAGGAGATGGCGGTGCGCGACGGCCTCACCTCGCTCTACAACCACCGCTACTTCCAGGAGTCGCTGGCCCAGGAGGTGGCGCGCTCGAAACGCTACGACAAGCGCTGCTCCCTCATCTTCTTCGACGTGGACCACTTCAAGCATTACAACGACACCCACGGCCACCCCGAGGGGGACCGTCTCCTAAAGGGGCTCGCCGGTTTGCTGACCGCGAACACGCGGGCGTGCGACCTGGCGGCGCGCTACGGCGGCGAGGAGTTCGTCCTTTTGCTTCCGGAGACCGGCAAGGAGCTTGCCTTGAACGTCGCGGAGGATCTGCGCAGCCGGGTGGCCGAGCACCCCTTTGCAGGGGGGGAGACCCAGCCGCTCGGGCGGGTGACGGTGAGCATCGGCGTCGCCGGGTTCCCCGATGACGGCGCCGATGCGGCGGCGCTTTTGTCCTGCGCCGATCAGCTTTTGTACCGGGCGAAGAACGAAGGGCGCAACAGGGTGGTGGGAGGCTAGTCGATCTTCTCGCGCCGGATCAGGTCGAACTCTCCTGCGCCGGCCACCCCTTCGAGGACCACGCGCTGGTTCGCGTGCGCGACGCTGAGCGGCGTCCCCTCCAGGTCCCGCATCCCGGTCAGGGTGAAGCGGGTGAAGCTCGCCCCCTGGCCGATCAGCTCGAGGACGTCGCCAACCTTCAGGCGGTTTCTCACGAGCACCTGCGTTCCTTCGGAGAGGCCCTCTTCGACGAGCGCCACGAACTCGTAGTTTCTCACGTAGCAGGAGAGGTACTCGTGGTCGACGTCGCGCGGCTTGCCGAAGAGAAAGCCGGTGGTGTAGCCGCGGTGGCTCACCTTGGCGAGCTCCTCGAGCCAGTGCGGCTCCAACCGGTAACCCTCCGGGTCCTCCCAGTAGCGGTCCAGCGCCTCCCGGTAGATCCGTATCACGCTCGCCGCGTAGTAGATCCCCTTCATGCGCCCCTCGATCTTCAGCGAGTGCACCCCGCTCTCCACGAGCGCCGGGAGGTGCTCGATCAGGCAGAGGTCCTTCGAGTTGAAGATGAAGGTGCCGCTTTCGTCCTCGTGGATCGGGAAGTACTCGCCCGGGCGGGTCTCCTCGACGATGGAATAGTTCCAGCGGCAGGGCTGGGTGCATTCCCCCTTGTTGGCGTCGCGCCCGGTCATGGCGCTCGAAAGGAGGCAACGCCCCGAATAAGAGATGCACATGGCGCCGTGGACGAAGACCTCGAGCTCGATGTCGCAGCGCCTGGCCGTCTCGGCGATCTCCTCGAGGGACATCTCGCGGGCGAGGTTCACCCGGGTCACCCCCTGGGACTGCCAGAAGCGCGCGGAGCGCCAGTTGGTCGTATTGGCCTGGGTGGAGAGATGGATGTCGCGTCCGGGATGGCGCTCGGCGATGAGTGCCACGACGCCGGGGTCGGCGGCGATGAACGCGTCAAAGGGGATGTGGGCGACCTCGTCCAGGTAGTGCTCGAGCTCCGGCAGATCGGCGTTGTCGGCGAAGGCGTTCACGGTGAGGTACACCTTGACGCCTTGCGTGTGCGCGTAGGCCACCCCCGCCTCGAGCTCCTCTCCGGTGAAGTTCCCCGCGAGGTTTCTGAGACCAAAGGCCTTTCCCCCGAGGTACACCGCGTCCGCGCCGTAGCGGATCGCCACCTTCAGCTTCTCCATGTTCCCCGCCGGAGCGAGGAGCTCGGGCTTCATCCTCCCACCAGCCGTCCTGTGGCCTTGCATCTTCTTCTGCAACGTCACCTTACCCAGTTCTTCTTGCGTCACCTTCACTCCCGTAACCGTAGCTGCCTGTGGATCTGTGAGGCTGCCGGCCTCGGCGCCGGTCCTGCACCGGGACAACGTAGCATAGAGCGCGGCGATAATGAACCCCCCAAAAGGTCTTTATCCTTGACATTACGAGGCAAAACGCTTTAATTATGTTAAATTTTTCTCGGCTCTCAGACTTCGGGCCGGGAAACGGCACTCTTGCCGATCCGCTCTCATCGCGGTTTTACCGGTCCGCCCCGGTCGCGTTACCCTTTCCAAGACGGCAAAGTACTAATGAATGATTCGGCCGTCCTGTACCGCCTGTTGTCATGAAGCCGTTGTATTAATTTGCAAAGACCTCGCGGCGCGCGTGCCCGAGGAGGAGGGTGGGGTGTTCACGCCCCTAAAAGGAGCCTATGAGAAAATACCTTGGTCTGGCGGCACTGCTCTTCATTTGCCTCACCACCACCGCACCCTTTGCGGCGGCGCAGGAACAACCCACCATCTACACCATCGTCCCCGGCGACACCCTCTGGGGGCTGTCGCAGCGCTTCCTGAGAGATCCCTACTACTGGCCGAACCTCTGGGCGAACAACCAGACCGTCGGCAACCCGCATTTCATCTACCCGGGGCAGAAGGTGCGCATCTACTCCGACCGCATCGAGATCGAGCCCTTCCCGGCGCTTCCCAAGGCTGAGCAGCCCAAGCCCCAGGAGCCGCGTGAGGAGCCCCAGGCGGCGACCTTCGCGGTGAACGGCAGCGAAGGCTTTCTCATCGAGAACGGGATGAAGCCCTCCGGCATCGTTATCTCCCTCTACCAGAACCGCGAGATGGTCGGTGCCGACGACATCGTCTATACCGATATCGGGCGGGTAAACGGCGGCAACCCCGGCGACCGCTTCCTCATCTACAAGAAGATCGGCCCGGTGAGCCACCCGATCACCAACGTGATCCTCGGCCAGCAGGTGATGCCGCTTGGCGAGTTGCAGCTCTCCGAGGTCGAGGAGAAGGCCTCCAAGGCGATCGTCACCAGATCGTTCCTGGAGATCAGCGCCGGCTCCTTCCTGATGCCGTACCAGGAGCGCAAGCTGACCGTGCCGCTTAGAGCCGCCGACCGCGACCTCACCGGCTACATCGTGCAGACCCAGACCGGGAACCAGGCCCTCGCCGTGAACGACGTGGTGTTCCTCGACCTTGGCAAGGCGCAAGGGGTGCAGCCCGGCAACATGCTCTACATCGTGCGCGACGTGGTCCCCGACCAGCGCTACACCCAGGTGAAGATAGACAAGCTCCCGGTCGAGGTTGTCGGCGCCTTGGTGGTGGTTTCCACCGGGATGAACAGCTCCACCGCCGTGATCGTTAAGAGCGTGGACACCGTGTACCGCGGCGACCGCGTGGAGATGAAAAAGAGCAGGTGACGCCAAAGGGGGTGACCCCATGGATCACTACTACTGGTTCGCCCTGAAATCGGTCCCCCTGGTGGGAAACGTCACCTTCCTGCGGCTCCTCGCGCACTTCGGCTCGCCCGAGGCGGCGCTCAAGGCGCCGTACCGCGAGCTTGTCGCCGTGAAGGGTGTGAGTGCCGCCGCGGCCGCATCCATCGCCGAGCACGATTACGCCTCATTTGCCCAGGCGGAGTGCGAGAAGGTTTCCGCGCAGAAGGCGCAGGTGGTGGACATCCTCTCCGGGCGCTACCCGCGCCTTTTGATGGAGATCCCGGACCCGCCCCCTTACCTCTATGTGATGGGGGAGCTGGACGGCAGCGAGACCGCGGTAGCCGTGGTCGGTTCCAGGCGCGCCTCGCATTACGGGCAGAGCACCGCAACGCTTTTGGCGCGGGAACTGGCCGGGCAGGGGATCACGGTGGTCTCCGGCATGGCGCGCGGCATCGATACCGCGGCCCACTGGGGAGCCCTCAAGGCGGGCGGAAGAAGCGTCGCCGTCCTTGGCTGCGGCATAGACGTGATCTATCCCCCGGAGAACGACGTCCTGTACCGCACCCTTTGCGAGAGCGGGGCGGTCATCACCGAGTTCCCGATGGGGAGCGAGCCATTGGCCGAGCACTTCCCGAGCCGCAACCGCATCATAAGCGCCCTGTCGCGCGGCGTGGTGGTGGTCGAGGCGGGGGAGGCGAGCGGATCGCTCATCACGGCACGCTACGCGCTCGAGCAGGGGCGCGAGGTGTTCGCGGTACCGGGCAACGTCACCGCGAACGGCAGCCGCGGCGCCAATGCCCTGATCAAGGAGGGGGCGAAGCTGGTGCAGCAGGTGGAGGATATCCTCGAAGAACTCTCCATCGAGCCCCGCTTCACCCATCCCAAAGGAAAGCCCCCGTCGTTCCCGCTCACCCCGCAGGAGGCCGAACTCTACGCCCTCATCTGCCAGGGGGTGCTGGAGATCGACGAACTCATCGCGCAGAGCGCGTTGACAGCCGGCGAGGTTTCCGCTACCTTACTGCGCTTGGAAGTGAAGGGAGTGATAACCCAGCTCCCCGGCAAGCGTTTCACGCCGGTCTGAACCATTACCGTTACCAGGTGGTTACATGTCTCAAAATCTCGTCATCGTCGAGTCGCCCGCAAAGGCGAAGACCATAGAAAAATTCCTAGGCCCCGAGTACAAGGTGCTCGCCTCCTTCGGTCACGTGCGCGCCCTCCCGAGCAAGCAGGGGTCGGTGGACGTGGAGCACGACTTCGAGCCGAAGTACGCCGTGCTTCCCGAAAGCAAGAAGCACATCGATGCCATCAAGAAGGAGATGAAGGGTATCTCCGCGCTCCTGCTTGCAACAGACCCCGACCGCGAGGGAGAGGCCATCTCCTGGCACCTGCTGGCGGCTCTCGGGCTCGACGGCAAGAAGAAGCCCCCCTTCGAGATCAAGCGCGTCGTCTTCCACGAGATTACGAAGGACGCCATCGTGCACGCGGTGCAAAACCCGCGCGATATCGCGCTCGAACTGGTCGACGCCCAGCAGGCCCGCTCCATCCTCGACTACCTGGTCGGCTTCACCCTCTCCCCGTTTCTCTGGAAGAAGATCCGCTACGGCCTCTCCGCCGGACGCGTCCAGTCCGTGGCACTCAGGCTCATCTGCGAGCGCGAGAAGGAGATCCAGGCCTTCAAGGAGCAGGAGTACTGGACCATCGGCGCGAAGCTCGAGACCGCTAAGAAGCAGGGGTTGACCGCGGCGCTGGTCGAGGCGGAAGGGAAGAAGCTCTCCAAGTTCGACATCCCCGACCGCGACGCCGCCTTCCGGCTCTTCGGGCTTCTGGGGGGGCGCCAGTTCCCGCTCCTGGAGGGTGACGAGAAGGGTGTGCCGCTCGTGGTGCAAAAACCGGTTGACCCCGAATACCGGGTCGACAAGGTCACCAAGAGCGAGAGGAAACGCTCCCCGTCGCCGCCGTTCACCACCTCCACCCTGCAGCAGGAGGCGGCTCGAAAGCTAGGCTTCTCCGCGAAGAAGACCATGTCCACCGCCCAAAAGCTCTACGAGGGTATCGACATCGGCGACGGGCACATGGGTCTCATCACCTACATGCGTACCGACTCCGTGGCGCTCTCCAACGTGGCGCTCGAAGAGGCGAAGAGCGTCATCACCTCGCTCTACGGCAAGGAGTACGCCCTCGAGAAACCGCGCTTCTTCAAGAACAAGTCGAAGAACGCCCAGGAGGCCCACGAGGCGGTTCGTCCGACCTACATCTCCAAGACCCCGATCGAGCTGAAGAAGTTCCTCACCTCGGACCAGTTCAAGCTCTACGACCTGATCTGGAAGAGGACCGTTGCCTGCCAGATGGCCGAGGCGCTCCTCGACCAGACCTCCGTCGAGATCACCGCGGGGCCAGGTTTCCGTTTCCGCGTTGCCGGCACCGTGATCCGCTTCGCCGGCTTCATGAAGCTCTACATCGAGGGTGTGGACGACGAGGCGGAGGACAAGGAGAAGGAAGGGATGCTCCCGCCGATGGCCGAGGGGGACATCCTGAAGCTGAACGACCTGCTCCCCGAGCGTCACTTCACACAGCCGCCGCCGCGCTACACCGAGGCGACCCTGGTGAAGACCCTGGAGGAGTACGGCATCGGGCGTCCGTCCACCTACGCCTCCATCATGAACACGCTCACCGAGAGGAAGTACGCGCGCCTGGACAAGAAGCGCTTCTTCCCCGAGGACGTCGGGATGGTGGTCTCGGATCTTTTGACCAACCACTTCAACCAGTACGTCGACTACAACTTCACCGCAAACCTCGAGGAAGAGCTCGACATGGTATCGCGCGGCGAGAAGCAGTGGCGACCGCTTCTGCACGAGTTCTGGGGTCCGTTCATCAACCTTCTGAAGCTGAAAGAAGGAGAGGTGAGCAAGTCCGACCTGACCACCGAGGCGACCGACGAGGTCTGCCCCGAGTGCGGGAAGCCCCTCGTCGTGAAGCTCGGCAAGTTCGGCAAGTTCTTCGCCTGCAGCGGGTACCCCGAGTGCCGTTACATCCGTCGTCTCGACAAGGAGACCGGAGAGGTGGCCGAGCCGGTCGTCTCCGACGAAGTCTGCGACAAGTGCGGCAGCAAGATGCTGATCAAGGAAGGGCGTTTCGGTAAGTACCTCGCCTGCTCCGCGTATCCGAACTGCAAGAACATCCAGCCCCTGGTGAAGCCCAAGGGGACCGGCATCACCTGCACCGCCTGCGGCAAGGGAGAACTGATCGAGAAGAAGTCCCGTTTCGGGAAGCTTTTCTACTCGTGCAACCGGTATCCCGAGTGCAAGTTCGCGTTGTGGGATCTGCCGGTGCAAAAGCCCTGTCCTAAGTGTGGTTTCCCGCTTCTGGTGAAGAAGGTGTACAAGCGTACCGGCGAGTTCCTTAAGTGTCCCAAGGAAGGGTGCGACTACCAGAGCAACAAGGAGTAGGGGCGGGAGTCGGTAACAGTGTGTTTTTCGTGCGGGGTCTTCGGGCCCCGCTTTGATTTTCAGAAGCAAAAGGCATTAACGCAAAGACGCAAAGGCGCGGAGACGCGAGGGGAAAAACGGGTTAACCCCGAAGCCCTTCCAAGCCTTTGGACTTTGGTTTTGCAGTTTCCATCTGAAGTTTTCTTTGCGACTTGGCGGCTTTGCGTCTTTGCGTTGAAGCTTTTAAGCTTTTAAGCCCGCTTTGATTTTGGAGCGGAAACCCTTCAGAAGCAAAAGGCATTAACGCAAAGACGCAAAGGCGCGGAGACGCGAGGGGAAAAACGGGTTAACCCCGAAGCCCTTCCAGGCCTTTAGACTTTGGTTTTGCAGTTTCCATCTGAAGTTTTCTTTGCGACTTGGCGGCTTTGCGTCTTTGCGTTGAAGCTTTTAAGGTTTTAGGAGAATTGAATGCAGCATGTAACGGTAATAGGCGGCGGTCTCGCCGGTTGTGAGGCGGCGTGGCAGGCGGCGATTCGTGGGGTTAAGGTCCGCCTCTACGAGATGAAACCGCACAAGTATTCCGAGGCACACCACCTCCCGGGCCTCTCCGAACTGGTCTGCTCCAACTCGCTCCGCGGCGACGCCCTCGAGAACGCGGTGGGCCTTTTGAAGGAGGAAATGCGTCGACTGCACACCCTCTTCATGGAAGGCGCCGAGGCGACCAAGGTCCCCGCCGGCGGCGCCCTCGCCGTCGACCGCACGCTCTTCTCCGAGTACGTGACCAGAAAGATCGAGTCCCACCCGAACATCGAGGTGGTGCACGAGGAGATCACCCGCATCCCGGAAGAAGGGATCGTCATCGTCGCCTCGGGACCGCTTACCAGCGGTGCGCTCGCCGAAGAGATCGGCCGCCTCACCGGTGACTACCTCTACTTCTACGACGCCATCGCCCCCATCGTCGCCGCCGATTCCATCGACTACGACAAGGCCTTCCGCGCCTCGCGCTACGGCAAGGGGGACGGTGACGACTACCTGAACTGCCCCATGGACGAGGAGCAGTACAAAAACTTCGTCCGGGAGATCCTCGCCGCCGGGAAGGTGGAGCCTAAGAGCTTCGAAAAGGTGGTGCACTTCGAAGGATGCATGCCGATCGAGGAGATGGCGAGCCGCGGCGTCGAGACGCTGCGCTTTGGCCCCATGAAGCCGGTGGGGCTCGTCGACCCGCGCGTCGGCGTCGAGCCCTACGCCGTGATCCAACTGCGCCAGGAGAACATGGAGGCCACCATGTACAACCTGGTCGGCTTCCAGACCAAGCTCACCTGGCCTGAGCAGAAACGGATCTTCCGCATGATTCCGGGGCTCGAGAACGCGCAGTTCCTGCGTCTTGGCTCCATGCACCGCAACACCTTCATCAACGCGCCGAAACTTCTGCTCCCCACCTGCCAGTTGAAGGAGGATTCAAGGATCCTCTTCGCCGGGCAGATCACCGGCGTGGAAGGGTACGTCGAGTCCGCCTCGAGCGGTTTCGTGGCCGGTGTCAACGCCGCGCGCCTGGTTTTGGGAGAGACGCTTCTCGTCCCACCCGCCGAAACAGCCATAGGCGCCCTGGCCCGGCACATAACCAACACCGAAGCCGAGCATTTCCAGCCCATGAACGTGAACTACGGGCTTTTCCCGCCCCTCATCGGGCGCATAAAGAAGAAAGAGAAACGTGGCCTTCTGGCCCAGCGCGGGCTCGAGGCGTTGGAGAAATGGCTTCCCGAAGTGACGGTTTAGCTGTCGTGCTAGCCTAGCCGCCGCGAGGGATGGGGAGGGTGCCATGACGGGAAACAAGGAGAGTCAGGAAATAAGCGTGGTCGGCAGGCTCTTGTCGCTCGAGGCCCTGGTCTTCGTGATGGGTGTCGCCTCCCTCGTCTACGGTCTAGTCACCGGCAGCCATAAGAGAACCGCCTTAGGCGCCGCCGCCGTCCTCCTGGTCGTTCTGGTCTACCGCCTCTGCCGCCGCCGTAAAGGCGAATAACCAGAGCACAGCTGCCAAGGAGCACTGCATAGGCCCCAGCGTCCCCCCCTTTGCGAAGGGGGGACAGGGGGGATTTGCCTTGATCCCCCCGCTTAATAGTCCGATGTAAATTGCAAGGAGTACCGATATGAACCAGCCCATAGTGCTCGCCTCCGCCTCCCCGAGGCGCAGCGAATTGCTCGAATCCGCAGGCATCAACTTCCGTGTTCTCCCGGCCGACATCTGCGAGGACCCGCTTCCGGGCGAGGAACCGGTGGACCACGTGCTGCGTCTGGCCGAAGGAAAGGCCCGCGCCGCATCGGAAAAGACCGACGGTCGCTTCTTTCTCGGCGCCGACACCATCGTCCTTTGCGACGGCGAGATCATGGGTAAACCGAAAGACCACGACGACGCCTTCCGCATGTTGAAGAAACTCTCCGGCGTGCCGCACGAGGTGGTCACCGGCTTCGCCATCTACGACCGTGAGCGCGACGGCGCCGTCGTCGAGGCGGTGCGCACCAAGGTCTACTTCAAGCCGCTGCGCGACGAGGAGATCGAGGCCTACATCGCCACCGGCTGCCCCTTCGACAAGGCGGGCGCCTACGCCATCCAGGGTGGCGCGGCCCACATGGTGCAAAAGATCGACGGCTCCTACACCAACGTGGTCGGGCTGCCGCTTTGCGAGGTGGTGGAAAAGTTGAGGGTAATGGGCGCGTTGCCGCAGTAAGGAGGGTGCCATGGGCGAGATAACCGAAAACCTGAAAGCGATCGAAGGGCGCATGGCGCAGGCCGCACTCAGGGCCGGACGAGATCCGAAGGAGGTCCGGCTCGTCGCCGTCTCCAAGACCAAGCCTGCCACGGCCGTCGCCGAGGCATACTCCTGCGGCCAGCGCATCTTCGGCGAGAACTACGTGCAGGAACTGGTCGGCAAGCTGGATGAGCTGCCGGAAGGTATCTGCTGGCACTTCATCGGCAACCTCCAGAGCAACAAGGTGCGGCAGATCGCCGGGAAGGTCGAGCTGATCCACTCGGTGGACCGCGCAAGCCTCGCAAAAGAGATCGACCGCCAGTGGGGCGCCTTGGGCCGGGTGTGCGAGATCCTCATCCAGGTGAACATCTCGCGCGAGGAAACCAAGGGTGGCACAAGCAGCGAGGAACTCATCGACCTGGTGCGCGAGGTGGCGCAATTGCCGCACGTGAAAATCGTGGGTCTCATGACCATGCCCCCCTTCTTCGACGAACCGGAACTGGCGCGCCCTTTCTTCAGGAAACTGCGCGAACTCTCCGAAGATGTGGCAGGCGCGGCAATCGACGGCGTCGAGATGCGTGAGCTCAGCATGGGGATGTCCGGGGACTTCGAGGCGGCGATCGAGGAGGGGGCTACCCTGGTGCGGGTCGGCTCGGCGCTCTTCGGCGAGCGCCAATACCACTGAGGCCGGGAAGGGGAATCAAGGTGCAACAAAAGGAAAAAACGGTCTCGAAACTAAGACGCCCCTTCGTGGCGGCGGGCGCCATCGCTGGGGCGGTTGCAAGCGGCTTTTATCTCTACCAAAGCGCCGCGAGGGCGACCGTCGGCGCCGATCCCGTCTGGACCAGGTTCGTCAACGTCGCCCTCATCATGTTCGTCTCCATTTACCTCGCCAACCTGCTCAGACGAGGGGTGGAGCGCTTCATCAGGAGGGACTAGTCCTTTTCTTCCCTCACCTCGACCGGCACCAGGGCAAGGTACGCGGCGACCTTCTGGGCGATGATCGATTCCAGCACGGCGAAGAAGAGCGAAACCGTGGCGTAGCAGGCAAGCGTCATCTCCATCGAAGCCGGGATGCCCAGGTCGTTCGGCGAGTTGTGCGCCATCCAGATCATGGCGACGGCGAGGGTCGCGCAACCGAAGTGGCGCCAGACCCAGCGGTTCTGCTCCGCGAGCAGCTGCTCCAGTTGGTCGATCTCAGCCTCGTCGCAATGCTGCGCCGTGATCCAGGAAAAGTAGATGCGAGGCAGCATGACCGCGGTCATGATCATGGTTACGGACATCATCAGCGCGCTATAGATGTTCATATTCCCCTCCCTGTGTCACTCAGGCTTCCATCTCGCTGAAGCACAAAAAAGGCCCAAAATCCCGTCTGCGACATTATCTCTCATTAACGCCACTTCTCCCGTTATTACCAGCACTTATCCGTCGTGCGTCTCTTGGCTCCCCTGCTTGCTGCTGCGCCGCTCCCTGTTCACTGTCCGGCATTTGCACACTAGCTGTCCCATCTGTACGCTAAATGACGCACACCCCACGTCGCCTAAGCGGGATATCAACCACTCTCCACTGCACCTTGACAAAAATTAAGTTGTCACTGCCGCGCGTTCATGCTAACGCTGGAAAGTTCAAAATCGGTCCAGGGAGAAAGCATGATCCACCTTTCCAACATCACGAAACAGCACGGCTCGCAGGTACTTTTCCGAGACGCGAGCTTCCAGATACTTTCCGGTACGAGGACCGGGCTTGTCGGTCCCAACGGCGCCGGCAAGACGTCGCTTTTCCGGATCATCACCGGTGAGGAAGAGGTGGATGCCGGTGAAATCACCGTCGGCAAGAAGACCACCATCGGTTACTTCTCCCAGAACATCGGCGATATGGCGGGACGCTCAGCCCTTCAGGAGGTGATGGCGGTCTCGGCGGAGACGGTGCGCCTGGCGGGCGAGCTGAAGCAGATGGAGGAGCGGATGGGGCAACCGATGTCCGACGACGACATGGCGAGCCTTCTCGAACGCTACGGTGTCGCGATGGAGGAGTTCGAGCATCGCGGCGGCTACGATCTCGACTCCCGCGCCCAGGAAGTCCTCACCGGCCTCGGCATCGGTCCGGACCGTTTCCACAACCCCGTTGAATCCTTCAGCGGCGGCTGGCGCATGCGCGTGGCCCTGGCCGGCATCCTCACCCTGCAGCCGGACGTGCTTCTTCTGGACGAGCCGACCAACCACCTGGACGTCGAATCGATCATCTGGCTCGAGGAGTGGCTCGCCAGCGAGTTCAAGGGTGCACTCCTCATGACGAGCCATGACCGTGACTTCATGAACCGCGTGGTGAGCCGCGTCGTCGAGGTGGCCAACAAGACCGTGACCACCTACGGCGGCAACTACGATTTCTACGAACGCGAGCGCGACATTCGGCGCGAGCAGCTCTTGGCGAGCTACAAGCGTCAGCAGGAGATGCTTGCCAAGGAAGAGGATTTCATCGCCCGCTTCGCCGCCCGCGCCTCCCATGCGGCGCAGGTGCAGTCAAGGGTGAAGAAGATCGATAAGATCGACCGCATCGAGATCCCCCCCGAGGACAAGGTGGTCAAGTTCGTCTTCAACGAACCGCCGCGTAGCGGCGACGACGTCGTCATCATGGAGAACCTCGGCAAGAGCTGGCCCAACCCGGACGGGAGCGAACACCCCATCTTCTCCGGGGTGACCGGCGTCATCAAGCGCCTGAGCAAGATCGCCGTGGTCGGGGTGAACGGCGCAGGCAAGTCGACCTTCTTGAAGACCATCGCCGGGCAGACCGAGGCGACCACCGGCAGCGTCGCGCTCGGCGCCAACGTGGAGCTCGGCTACTTCAGCCAGCACGCCATGGAGATCCTCGACCCGAAGAAGACCATCTTTGAGACGGTGCAGGACGTCATTCCCCTGGCCACCATCGGCGTCATCCGCAACCTCCTGGGATCCTTCCTCTTCCAGGGGGACGACGTCGACAAGCGCATCGAGAACCTCTCCGGCGGCGAGAAGAGCCGCGTCGTGCTCGCCACGCTCTTGGCGCGTCCGGTGAACTTCCTCGTCCTGGACGAACCCACGAACCACCTGGACATCCGTTCGCGTGAGATCCTGTTAGACGCCCTTTCGGGATTCCAGGGAACCGTTATCCTGGTGAGCCACGACCGTCACTTCCTGCGCGAGCTGGTGGACCGGGTCATAGAGGTCGACCACGGCGAGATGCGCGTCTACGAGGGGGATTACGACTACTACCTCTCGAAGACCGAGCACCGCCACCACGTTTAAAGCCGGGACATCCCCTCCCCAGGAGGGGAGGGCAAGGGAGGGGGAGCGTAGCGGCTGTTACCGACTTCCCCCCTCCCAGCCTCCCCCCTCCGGGGGGAGGAGTACGACGCGCGTTAACATTAGCGACTCTTACATTCTTGTTTGCCTTCCGGGGGCGCTCCGTGTTATAAGACGCATGCCGTTATTCAATGCCATCAGCCAAAGGAGAGCAGCCGCATGTCCAAACAAAACGAAATGACCTTTAAATACATCTTTACCTACGACTACAACCCCGTCTACGTGAACGGTGCCCACGGCGGGATCTCCCCGCGCGGCGAGCTCGTCATCAACTTTTACCTAGAGCGTCAGCCGCTTCCGAACGCCATCAGCCACGAGATCACCGCGACCGGTCAGATCGGTCCGGAGACCGAGGTTGAGCCGTCCGATCTGGGCAGGAGCCTGGTGCGTCAGGTCATCAACGGTGTAGTCGTGAACCACCAGACCGCCCGCGAGCTGCACTTCTGGCTGGGCGAGAAGCTCAAGGAATTCGAAGCGATGGAGCAGGCACGTGGCGCCATGGCCGCAGAGCAGGCAGGTCAGGTAACCCACTAGGGTAGGGCTTTCACAGGTCGTCTAAAAGGGGCGGGGTTCCTCACAGGAACGCCGCCCCTTCTTTTAGTTCATAGGACGGTGGAGCAGCTTCAATTCAGGATGCTCCCGGCAAGGCCGCGAATTCCGCGGAAATGGCTTTTTACTGCGCCGCGAAGCGCTGCACGTGCCCCGGCGTTCCCCCCTTTGCGAAGGGGGGACAGGGGGGATTTGCTTTTTAGTAGAGAGCCCCACCTTCCAGAAAGGTGCGGAAAGAACTTGTTTTTGATCAGGCAAGCAGTAAGGGAATCAAGGGCAGCCCCCTTTCCCCAAAGGAGCAAACGTGTCAAAGAAGTGTGTCGTTGGAAGCGAGTCAGTGCGAATGATCGAGCTTGGGCACCCATGGATCATCGCCGACGCCTATACCAAGAAATGGCCTGCCGGCGAGGCCGGGGAGCTCGTGGAACTGGTAGATGCCTCCGGCGCCTTCCTCGCCACCGCACTCCTTGACCCGGCAGACCGGATCGTGGCCCGGGTGCTGTCGCGCGAGCGGATGCGCCTGGACCGCGCATGGGTGCTCAAGCGCCTGGAGCGCGCGGTGCTGCTCAGAAAACAGCACGCCGACCTGGAAGATTCCGACGCCTACCGCCTCGTGAACGGCGAAGGTGACGGCCTTCCCGGCCTCACCGTCGACCGCTACGGCGATTACCTCATGGTGCAAATCTACTGCTCCGGCTGGCGCCGGCACCTCAAACTCGTCACCCAGGCGCTCGAAGACCTCCTAGCACCGGTCGGGATCTACGAGAAGGTGCGCCCCCAGAACACAAGGGAGCTCGAGGCGGCCAGCGACAGCAAGAAGTACGGCCATCTCCTCGCCGGGACCCCGGCGCCGGAACCGCACCACGTGCGCGAGAACGGACTCGTCTTCCAGGTGAGCCTCGAGCGCGGCCTCAACACCGGGCTCTTCCTCGACATGCGCAAGAACCGCCGCGAACTCATGGCACGCGTGAAGGGAAAGCGCTTTTTAAACCTCTTCAGCTACACCGGCGCCTTTTCCGTGGCGGCGGCCGCGGCCGGGGCGAGCCTCGTCACCAGCGTGGACGCCTCCCCCGGATACATGGCGCAGGCGAGGGAAAACTTCAACCTGAACCGGCTGAACCCGAAGCGCCACGAGTTCCTGGTGGGGGACTGCCTCACGACGCTCGACGACCTCGCGCGCCAGAAGAAGGTGTACGACGTGATCCTCATGGATCCTCCCTCCTTCTCGACCACCTCCAAGAACCGCTTCACCACGCGGGGCGGGACTTCCGACCTCGTCGCGTCGGCGGTGAGGCTCATAAAGCCGGGTGGACTCCTCATTACCTCTTCGAACCACCAGAAGGTCGATCTTGCGGATTACCTGAAGGAACTGCGCAGGGGGGCATTGCAGGGTGGGGCGGATTTGCAGGTGATTGCGGTCACCGGGCAGCCGGAGGATTTTCCGTACCCGGTGACCTTTGCGGAAGGGCGTTATCTGAAATACGTCGTAGCGGTGAAAGGGTAGGGGGCGCTAGCTCACGCCGCAGTCGCGCAGGTACTTCGCGTAGCGCTTGTCGGTGAGCTCGATGTGGTTCAAGACCCAGCTGGAGAGGAAATTCAGCAGTTCCAGCGCGAGCCCCGGCTTGTTGCTCCCAAGGCGCTCCTTGAAGGCGAATGCCTTCGCGATGAAACGTTGGTGCTCCAGCTCGTGCAGTGCCATCTCCGGATACTTGTGCTTTCGGAACAGCTCCTCCTCGACTGCGAAGTGCGCCTGGGCGTAGTTGAACAGGTTCGTCAGTACGTCCTCCACCGCGTCTGCCCCCTGGTTGTTCCTGATCGCCTCGTCAAGCTCTCCCATCATCTGGATCAGCCTTTTGTGCTGCTCGTCCACCCTTGCTATGCCGAGGCTGAGACTATCCGACCATGCCACTATTTCCATGAACATCTCCCTTCAGGGTGCGCCTGCCTTTTGATGCGTGCCAAATCACGGTACTCTGTGGTATCTTTTGCCGTCGGTCATTGCCGCGGTATCCGGAGCCTTCATGCCACACCCTCCAACAAAGCACTTGGAGATCTTTCACCAGCAGATACTGCTTCCGGACAGCTCCGTCTTCTCGGTCCAATGGATCGACCTTCCTTCTTCGGTCTCGCTTCGCGCCGCCCCCCGGTTCCTGCTCGAGCACTATTTCAAGGTCGTGCGCCGCGCCACCTTCGGTATGATCACCCCGGTTGCCGACGCCGACGGGGTACGCTTCCGCGTCACCGGGACCGGTCTCTCCCTGCTTTCTTTTGCCCCCCCCCGCTTCGAGGCCATCGAGGGAGCGCATGCCGTGCACCTCTACATCTGCGGCGGGTTCCTGGTTCAGCCCGGTGAGTGCGACAGCGGTATGTTCTCGCTGGTGACCGCACCGGCAGGGGATGGTATCCGTGTCACGGTGCGGCTCTCCGATTACTGCCCGCTGCTGCTCGGCAGTCGCACTCCGTCGAGGCTCAGAAAGGTCCTCTACGGCTGGACGCAGTCGTACCTCCACAAGGTGGTGACCGTGCGCTACCTGGCCTCGCTGTACCGCGAGCTGACCGGCGTCACGCCACGCATTAGGGTGACCAGGGTGCAGGTGCGGCAGGGGACCGACATCTGACTCAACTTCTCTTCGGACGGGGGAATGACTACTTGAGGATTTTAAACGGCGCTTTTCGTGAATCGGGGATGTTTCAGGCGGGCTTCTTCCGGTTCAGTGATTCATAAAGGGCGATCTGCTCGGCGATGGAAAGCTTCTTCTTGCCGCTTTGCTTCCCTCTGCACATCCTGCACCTGTCATCGGAGCACCACTGACAGAAATTGCAGTCCTCGCACGGGTGCTTCTTGCAGTCTTTCCCGCACCCTTCTTCTTTACTCATACGGATCACCGAACATATGCGGGGAGCGGCGTTACCACCGCTCCCCTTTTTGTCAGTAGACGATGTTGCGCTTGGGCGCGGTCCCTTCGACGATGCGGGCGAAGGACTTGCCCTGGTCCGCGTTGATGAGGAGGTAACGCGGCAGTTTCATCACCTGGTCGTTCGGACCTGCGTGATGCGCTTCGATGGTGAAGGTGGCGACGTAGCCTGCCTCGGCTGCACGCTTCAGGAGGTAGTCGTCGTAGATGCCGAAGGGCCACGCCAGCATGTCGACCTTAGTGCCGAGCTTCTCCTCGAGGCGCGCCTTCGATTTCTTCAGCTGGGTCTGCACCGACTTCTCGAACTCGGCCGGAGCCATCTTCTTCCTGTCCTTCTTGAAGTTCGGGTGCCAGAAGGTGTGGGACTGGATGTCGAAGCCGTTTTTCTGCAGCGTCTTCAGCTGTTCCCAGGTCATTGCGTACTTCGCGTTCGAGATGGCCGAGGGGTAGACGAACACGGTGACAGGGACATTGTACTTCTTCGCCAGCGGCAGCATGTCGGAGTAGACCGACTTGTGGGCGTCGTCCTCGACGATGACCACCGACTTCGGTGCCGGTGCCGGTCCCTTTTTCAGGTAGTAGTCCACCAGTTTCCTGAGCGGGATGACGGTATAGCCGTTCTCCTTCAGGTACTTCAGGTGTTCCTCGAATACCGAGGTCTTTATCGTCATGCCGTCGGCCACGGTGGGGCCGAAGCGGTGGTAAAGAAGGATCGGGACGTGGACTCCCTGGGTGACGGCGGCCGGGGCGGCCTTTGCGGCGGGCGCCGCCTGTGCGCCGGTAGCGGCGAAGAGGGCGGCAAGGAGAAGGAACAGAATGCGGAACTTCATGCGGAACAAGACCTCCGTTATAGTTTCCCCTGGTAGAGGGGCGAAGCAAACGACCTAACATAGCAGAAACTTCGCAAATTTGAAACGAGAGAATCCTCCTGGATCATATGAATCTGCGCCTCGACTGCAGGATGGTAAAATTACCAACCGGGCAGGAGGAGCCGCTACCCACGAAGCGCTGTACGCGCCCAAACGTCCTCCCTTTGCGAAGGGGGGCCGGGAGGATTTACCAGCTGCCCCCAACAAATCCCCAACGCATTTCGCGACTGAAAGGCCCCTTCATCCTAGGAACCCAACAGGAGGTGTACCATGCAAAATTTCGAAATCAGATGTCCCTCATGCGGCGCCCTAAACCGCGTCCCCGCCGACAAGGAAGGCATCGCCGGCAAGTGCGGCAGCTGCCGCTGCGAACTTCCTCCGCTTTACTCCCATCCGTTGCAACTGGACGACTCCAGTTTCAACGCCTTCGTGTCCTCCTACCCCGGCCCCGTACTTGTCGAGTTCTGGGCCCCCTGGTGACCCCACTGCGTCTCATTCGCACCGGCGGTGCGAAAAGCTGCAGAACTTCTGGCCGGAAAGGCCGCTGTGATCCAGGTGAACTGCGATGACAGCCCGACCCTGTCGGCACGCTTCGGGGTGAGGGGGATCCCGGTGACCCATCTGTTGCGCGGCACAAAGACCGTGGACCAGATCTCAGGCGCTCAATCAGCCGAAGCGCTCCTTGCCTGGTTCAGGCGCTGGGAACCATCAGCTTAACGCCGCTTCATCTTGTAATTCCTCGGCTTTTTTCCTACGGTGCGCATTGACAGAAAACGCGCCTTTGGCAGAATTGGTGTCGGCGGCTCCGATAATGAGAAAAGGAGGAAGGATGACCAGAGATCAATTGCAGATTCTCGAGAACCAGCTGGTAGCAAACTGCCAGTACAAAGGGATTCAAACGACGCTGCAGAAACTGCTGGAAAACCTTTACCTGGGAAAGAGCCTCGACGCCATACTTACCGAAATGCTCGAGTGACGCTGCACCCGGCAGGGAAAGCGCCGCTGAGACAGTAACGGCCCAGTAAAGGACCGCAATGCAGGAAAACAAGAAGTCCACAATCCGCCTACAACTCTGCTTCCTGGTCGCTGCGTGCGTGCTGCCCGTGTGGCTTTTGGCCGCCGTGATGGTGCGCCACGCCTACGTGACCAAACTGGACCAGGTGAACCGCGACATGCTGGTGAACGCGCGCGCCATGTCCCTCGTGGTGGACCGCGAACTTGCCAACGTCCAGGCGTCGCTCGCCGCTCTCGCCACATCTCCGTCTTTCAGGAACAGGGACCTCCCCGCGCTTTATCTGCAGTGCAAAGAGGTTCTGCGGAACTACCCGGGTGTGGACATCGTCATCGCCGACCGGGACGGGCAGCAGCTCGTCAACACCTACCGCCCCTTCGGAAGCACGCTTCCCAAGCGCAACAACCTCGCCATGGTGCGGCGCATCTTCGAGACAGGACAGCCGCAGGTGAGCGACCTTTTCACCGGGGCCGTCACCAAGCGGCCGCTCATCGCCATAGACGTCCCCGTCATCATCGACGGCAGCGCAGCCTTTGATCTCTCGATGACCTTCTCGTCCGAAAAACTCTCCACGATTTTGCAAAGCAAGAACGTCTTCAAGGAGTGGTACGGCGCGGTGTTGGACCGTAACGGCGTCATCACCGCACGCACGGGGAATCTCGGCGATGTTGTCGGGAAGCAGGCCGGCGTAGAGCTGCGCCGTGCCGCGGCGGCGGCAGGCGAGGGGACTATCATGCAGACCTTCCCTGCGAAGGAAGAGGCCTTCACCGCCTTTGCCAAGTCTTCCTACTCCGGCTGGACCGTCGCCTTCGGGGTCCCCAAGCGGTTGGTACTGCACCAGATCTACCTCTGGGTGGCGTGGACCGTAGCCGGGGTGGCCACCATTTCCATGCTCGGCCTCCTTTTGGCCACCTTCATCGGGCGCCGCATCGCCAAAGACGTGCTGAGCCTGGTGGAACCCGCGCTCGCCATAGGACAGGGGAGGGTGGTGACGAGCATACGCAGCGAGTCGGTTAAGGAGACCACCGAGGTGGCTGAGGCGCTCGTACAGGCGTCGCATCTGTTGCAGCGGCGCGAGGCGGAGCGCGATCTTGCCGAGCGGCAGCTCTCCCACGCCATGGACGAGTTGCGTAGCGAGACCGCCGAAAAAATCCGCGCCCTCGAGGAATTGCGCAGGCAGGAACAGCTTCTCACCCAGCAAAGCCGGCAGGCGGCCCTGGGGGAGATGATCGGCAACATCGCCCATCAATGGCGCCAGCCGCTGAACGCCATTGGCCTCATGGTCCAGCAACCGCCTCTTTTTTACGAGCTTGGTCAGGTGGACCGGGAATACCTGGAAGAGCATGCGCGCAAGACCATGCAGATCGTAAAGCACATGTCGCAGACCATCGACGATTTCAGAAGCTTCTTCCGCCCGGATAAGGAGAAGGTTCGCTTCAGGATCGCCGATGAGGTCGGCAAGACCCTCTCCCTCGTGGACGGATGGTTGCAGTCGCTGAACATCGTCGTGGAATTGAAGCAGGAAGGCGACCCCTGTATCGAGGGGTACCCGAACGAGTTTTCCCAGGTGCTTTTGAACATCCTGCTGAACGCACGCGACGCCATCGTCGAGCGCGCCGTCGAGTCACCGCGGGTGGTCATCGCCATCGGGGAGGAGAAGGAGAGGTCGGTAGTGGTGGTCACCGACAACGCGGGGGGGATTCCAGAGGGGATCATCGACAAGATCTTCGACCCGTATTTCACCACGAAGGGGCCGCAGGCGGGATCCGGCGTAGGGCTCTTCATGTCCAAGACCATCATTGAAAAAAATATGGGAGGGGTGCTCACCGCGCGCAACGTGCCGGGCGGCGCCGAGTTCAGGATCGAGGTTTGATATGAAGCTTAGAATGATGGTCGTGGAAGATGACAGGGACACACTGGAGATACTGGGCGTAGTGCTGCAGCGCAAGTACGTCGACATGGAGATCTGTACGGCGAACAACGGCAGAAAAGGGGTCGATCTCTTCAGTCAGGAGAACTTCGACATCGTGATCACCGACGTGAACATGCCGGAGATGGATGGGATAGCTATGGTCCAGGCCCTCCGGGCCATGAAACCGGACGTGCAGTTGATCTTCATCACCGCCGACACCGGCAGGGCAACCGTCGAACACAGTGTCGGAACCGGATTCCACCTCGACCATTACATAGCGAAGCCGGTTGACTACAAGGATCTTTTCATAGCCATAGATAAGTCACTGGAAGCTGTCAACGCCTGCCGTGGCTGACAAAGAGGCTCGCGACATCACATCCGAGGTATTCGCTATATTGCATTGTAGATAACGAAAACTGTACAAAGCGCCGCAGGACGCTGTATACTTCACCGCATGTCGTTTGTTATTGCTGTTGATTGAGAAGAGACCTGAAAACAGAAGGAGGAAATCCATGAAAAAGACAACTTTAGCAATCCTCGTTGCTGCTTCACTCGCACTTCCGGCCATGGCATCGGCGGCTCCGTTCCGCCAGGGGCCCTACATCGGCGGCTTCATAGGCGTAACCGTCCCTGATAAAACCGATGCGACGAGCTACAGTGGCGGTTCCGTGTTCAACGACAGGATCTCGTTCCAGCCAGGCGTCAACGTGGGCGGTGTGATGGGGTACGATTTCGGCGGGGTGCGTTTCGAGGGGGAAATATCCTACAAGGACATCCAGTTCGACACGGTAACCGACAACCTGGGCGGCAGGTACAACATTGTTGATGGGAGCATAGACACGACCGCCTTCATGGCCAACGTGTTTTTCGACCTGCACAACCAGACCCCGATAACCCCCTACATCGGCGGCGGGGTGGGATTCGCTGCCTTGCACCTGAACGACACCCACGGCTTTGACAGTAACGGGGCCGAGCTTTCCTATCTATCCGACGACGACGCCGTCTTCGCCTACCAGGTGGGGGGCGGTCTTGAGATTCCGCTGAACCGTCAGCTTTCCCTTGACCTTGCCTACCGGTACTTCGGCACCACCGAGGCAAACTTCTTCGATACGAAAATGGAACTTACCACCCACAATGCGACCGTAGGTCTCAGACTCAAGTTCTGATAGTTCCGGGGGCCGCATGGCTGATTCCAACGCCCAAAATAATGAGCTGGAGCGGCAGAACCAGCAACTGCTGGACGCCTACACCCAACTGGACCGCGCCATGGCCCAGTACGCGGAGCTCTACGACAACGCCCCGGTCGGCTATCTCTCCACCGACTTCGATCGGCGCATCGTGAAGACCAACCTCACCTGCTGCTCGCTTCTGAAGCGGGACCGGATCGTTCTGCAGGGGATGGATTTTCTCGATCTCGTGGTGAAGGGAGACCGCTCCTCGCTTCTGGAGTGCCTGGAGCGGGTGCGACATCGCAAGGGAAAGCTTGAGTGCGAGGTGAGGCTGTTAAACGGGACGCCGGTGCTTTTGGCGATGGAGGCCTCCTCCGCGCATCAGGAGTGCCGCATGGTGCTTCTGGACATCACGAAGCAGAAGCAGGCCGAGGAAGCGCTTAGGGAGAGCGAGCGGCGCTTCAAATCGCTCGTCGAGGTGACCTCTGACTGGGTCTGGGAGGTGAACGAGAAGGGGGTGTACAGCTACGTAAGCCCCAAGGTGTACGACCTTTTGGGCTACGGTCCCGAAGAGGTCCTCGGGAAGACCCCCTTCGACCTCATGTCGCCCCACGAGGCAGAGCGGTTGCTCATGGTCTTTGGCGACATCGTATCAAGGCGTGAGCCTTTCCATAACCTGAAGAACGTGAATCTGCGCAAGGACGGCAAGGAAGTGCTTCTAGAGAGCAGCGGGGTTCCCATCTTCGACGATGACGGGAATTTCTGCGGTTTCCGAGGCATCGACCGCGACATCACCGACCGCTGATCAGTTTCTCAGTTTCTAGATAAAAGAAAAAGGCCAAGTCATTCGACTTGGCCTTTGCTGTTTTCATGGTGGGCGATACTGGGTTCGAACCAGTGACCCCTGCCGTGTGAAGGCAGTGCTCTCCCGCTGAGCTAATCGCCCGATGTGTTCTGTGTATGTATCAGATGGCCCAATCGATGTCAAGACTGTTTATCGCCGCTCAAGCCGCACTCACGGCCGATAAAGGACAACTATTGACGCTGGCGCTGATACTTATTCGTCCTCGCCAGATACGAAAAATTCCTGATCGGCCATCTCCTTCTACCTGGCTTCCTCTGCCTGCGCGTCATATGTTTCCCCTTGCGAACAGGAGGGGAGGTGCACGATGGGCGGATGGAGGAATGCGCTGTGTGGGAAAGGGACGAGCGGATATCCCTCGTCCTTACGAACCGGCAAAGTCGCTGCGTTAAGCGCTAACATCGTTCTAGATTTTACCTATTTCGCCTTGACACGGTCCTTTGGCTGTTGCTATAGTGCGGCGTCTCGAGGGGCTTCCGTTAGCGTCAGCGCAAACCTTTCCTCCCATGCCAATAGGGGCCCCGCACAACTACCGAGAGGTGTCGTTTTGAAACTGGAACGCGGTCTTATTCAGGTGTATACCGGCAACGGCAAAGGGAAAACCACCGCTTCGCTGGGACTTGCCCTGCGTGCCGTCGGTCGCGAGCTGAAGGTCTGCATGATCCAGTTCATGAAGGGGGGCGGGCCCTACGGTGAGCAGATGGCCGCCGAGAAACTCGCGCCTTTTCTCACCATCATCCAGACCGGGCGTCCCGGTTGGGTGAACAAGGACAACCCGCACCAGGCCGACAAGGACCTTGCCGCAGAGGCGCTTGCCCTGGCCGCGGAGAAGGTGCAGGGAGGGGAGTACGATCTCGTCATCCTCGACGAGGTGAACGGCGCGGTTTCCATGGGACTCCTACCGGTGGACGCGCTGCTCGATCTCATGGCGAAGAAGCCGGAAAAGGTCGAACTCGTTCTTACCGGCCGCAACGCCCACGAGCGCGTCATCGCGGCGGCCGATCTGGTCACCGAGATGTGCGAGATCAAGCACTACTACAAGGCGGGCGTCAACGCGCGCGTCGGCATCGAGAAATAACTTACCATTCAATATACTGATAGCGGAGGTTTGCCATGGCAGAAAGAAGAGTTCGCGTGTTGGTAGGAAAGCCTGGTCTGGACGGGCACGACAGGGGGGCGAAGATCATCGCCCGCGCCTTCCGTGATGCCGGTTTCGAGGTGATCTACACCGGTCTGCACCAGACCCCGGAGCAGATCGTATCCGCCGCCATCCAGGAAGACGTTGACTGCGTCGCTCTTTCCATCCTTTCCGGCGCACACAACACCCTGCTTCCCGCGGTGAAAGAGATCCTCGTAGAGAAGGGAGCTGCCGACATCGTGCTCATGGCCGGCGGCGTCATTCCCGAGGACGACATCCCCGGTCTGAAGAAAGCCGGCATTGCCGAAGTCTTCACCCCCGGTACCTCCACCGAGACCATCGTAGGCTGGGTGCGCGACAACATAACGCCCCACGCTTAACGGCCTGAACGGCCGTTCAACGTTCAACGTTCAACGTTCAACGTTACAAACCGAAACCACCATGCGCCGCGTGATTGCCAAACAGGCAGCCCGCGGCGTATCACTTGGTGCACTCTTTGGGTGAGGTTTTGACGCCCAACTAACATTGAATGTCGAACGTCTACTCGCTGTCTTAATGGTAAGCCAGAAAAGCGTCGGCCCCAACCGGCCAAGCAGCTTGAACGTTGAACGCTGAACGTAGAACGCGCTGTATCTATCCGCCAGGAAAGCGTCGGCCTCAGCCGGCCAAGCAAATCGAACGTTGAACGCTGAACGTTGAACGTTTTTTGGAGTCCTTATGTCCTTAGCCGAACGTGTGCTCGACGGCGACATCCGTGCCGCCGCGCGTCTGATGCGCGACATCGACGACCGCTTCAAAAGCGCCGTCGAAGAGCTGAAAACTCTCTACCCCCATACCGGCAACGCCTACATCATCGGCATCACCGGACCTCCGGGGGCGGGGAAGTCGACCCTCGTCGACCAGATCGTCGCGGCCTACCGGAAACGCGACCTCCTGGTCGGCGTAGTCGCCATCGACCCGACCAGCCCCTTCTCGGGAGGCGCCATCCTCGGTGACCGCATCCGTATGAACCGCCACGCCGACGATGCAGGCGTCTTCATCCGCAGCCTCGCCACGCGCGGCGCCCTAGGCGGCCTCTCCCGCTCCACCATGGACGTGGCGAACGTCATGGACGCCATGGGGATGGACGTCATCGTCATCGAGACCGTCGGCGTCGGACAGGACGAGGTCGATATCGTAAGCACCGCGCACACCACGGTGGTCGTCATGGTCCCCGGCCTTGGCGACGACATCCAGGCGATCAAGGCGGGCATCCTCGAGATCGGCGACGTCTTCGTCGTGAACAAGGCCGACCGCGACGGCGCCGAGCGCACCGCGCGCGAACTCACCACCATGCTCGAGATGAAACACCCGGACGACGACGGCTGGTTTCCCCGCGTCATGAAAACCGAGGGGAGCAGGGGCGTCGGCATCGAGGAACTAGTCGAGGAGTTCGACGCGCACCGCGCCTACCTGAAAGAGTCTGGTGCCCTGCAGCGCCTGATCGAGGAACGAAACGCCAAGGTGTTCGCCGATACACTGAGGGACGAACTCTTCGATAGCGTCATGACCGCCATCAGTGCGAACGGCACCTACCAGGAGATCCTCACCGGGCTGCGCGACAGGAGTACCGACCCCTACAGCGCGGTGCAGAAAGTCATGGCGGAAAGCGCTTTTACTTGACCGGCCACGGCAAAAGTGTTAATTAACACAGAAATGGGGCCAAAGGCCCCATTAGTCGTTTTCCGGTTGGGAGTAGGCAAGAATGTTACGTAAGCTTCTGGCGTTCGTCGTACTGGCAGTCCTTTTTTCCATCGTTGTATATAACCCCTCCGCTATCTCCTTACCCGGAGCGAACCCCCAAGATCCAGCCAAGGAAGACCTGACCCGCGTGGAGTACCCGAGCCTCGCCAAGGTCGCCTGGCGCGGGCATTTCATACAGCCCAGCGAGACCCTGGAGTCCCTCTTCGGTGAGGACTGGCCCGTCGTAGCGCGCTTCAACCGTATCGACCGGCGTCACGTCTATCCCGGGATGACCATCAAGGTTCCCGTGGATATGGCCGCCGCGCGCAGCTACACCCCGATGCCCGCCGAGTACCCCGAGGCGAAACGCTACGGGAAGTACATCCTCATCGACATGACCGAGCAGTGGATGGGCGCCTACGAGAACGGCAAGCTTCGTTTCTCCGCCCCAGCCGCCACCGGCGCGCCCGGGCATGAAACCCCCGTCGGCATCTTCCGCATCGATGCGCGGCACCGCACCCACACCTCCTCCCTGTACAAGACCGAGGACGAAACCGGTCAATATCCGATGGACAACGCGATGCGTTTCCACATCGGTCCCGACAACGCCGCCTACTGGATCCACGCCCGCGATCTACCCGGCAAGCCCGCCTCTCACGGCTGCGTAGGTCTCTATGACGAGGCGATGCAGAATCGCGTCTACGGCATTCCGGCCAAGCCGGTGCTTCTCGATTCCGAAAAATTCTACGCCTGGGCCGTCGGCGAGAACGAATATGAAGACGACACCGGCAATCTCGAAGAACTGGAAGACGCCCCCGTAGTCGAAGTCAGAGGCCAAAACCCCGTCTACCGCAAGTAGCCCGCCAGCCTCTAATTTGTGAGCATGGCATCACGTTCCCCCCTTTGCGAAGGGGGGCTGGGGGGATTTGCAGTTCCGAACCACCCCAACGTTCTCAACCTTCTTAATAAAGTTCCTCCCCCTAACCATTCCCACGAAGTACCGCACGCGTCCAAGCGTCCCCACCTTTGCGAAGAGGGAGCCTGCCCCCGTTGCATTCCGCGAAGGGAGGACAGAGAATGCGGTATACTCTCCAAGTGCCCGGTCACTGAATCAGCCGATCCCCCACTGTCATAACTGGAGCTGCCGTGCAGGAACTGTTCAAGGAATACCTGCAGGTCCACGGTTACTGGGTGCTCTTTCTAGGCACCTTCCTCGAAGGAGAAGCCGTCCTTATCTTTGCCGGCTTTCTAGCCTTCCAGGGATACCTCGATATATACCTTGTCATTCTCTCCGCCCTGGTCGGCTCCTTCCTGGGCGACCAGTTCTACTTTCAGATAGGGCGCCGGAAAGGGGCGCAACTCCTCAGGCTTTTCACCACCATCGCCCGAAAGTTCCGTAAGGCCCTGCGGCTCATCGAGCGTTACGGCACCTTCGTTGCTTTCGTCTCCCGTTACACCTACGGTTTCCGCATCATCCTCCCGATCATCCTGGGCATGACCACCTTTCCCTCGCGCCGCTTTTTGTTTCTAAACCTGCTCTCCGCTCTTACCTGGTCCGTCATATTCTCCCTTGCCGGCTATCTCTTCGGTAAGACCGCATCCCTCTTTATAGAAGATCTGGAGCGTTACGAGCCGTACCTGATGCTCGTCTTAGCCGGTGTCATCGCCTGTTTCTGGTCCAGTCACTTCGTCGTGCACCGTTGGCGCAAGCGGCACGCGAGAGCCCGTCTGAACCGCATCAAATCCCGCCCCCGCCACCCCAGGCCCAACCACCACCTCCCACGCGCCTGACCCAAGAGGGAAGGTACTCCCCCAGTCCGAGTCTCCCATTTGCATGTTAGCTCAAGAGGATAGGGTGGCTGTCAAAGGAAGGCGTTTGCCGTCACGTCCCCCCTTTGCGAAGGGGGAGCCTGCCCCCCGTAGCCTTGGCGGAAGGGGGACAGGGGGGATTTGCCTCTAGCCCCACCCATGCCCCCCGCTGCCAATTCTCAATTGCCAATTGTCAATCACCTCCCTTTTATGGTCTAATGCCCGCCGCGCCCAAACTGGACGCCATTCCGCACAACGAACAAAGGTACCGCATGGATTTGAAGCAAAGAGTTTCCGTCGTCCTGGTAGGGACCCAGAGTCCCGGCAACATAGGCATGGTCTGCCGTGCCATGAAGAACATGGGTCTGGCCGATCTGCGCCTAGTGAACCCCTGCCAGGTAGACCACCTGGATGCGATCAAGTTCGCCGTCTCCGCGCGTAATCTGCTGGAGCGCGCCCGCATCTTCACCTCCCTCGAGGACGCCATCGCCGACTGCGAGTACTCCGTCGCCACGACCCGGCGCCACGGCAAGTACCGCAGCGAGATCAGCACCCCGCCCGAGATCGTCGAGAAGTTCGCCGCCTGCGCCCCGACAAGCCGCCTGGCCCTCGTCTTCGGACGCGAGGACAGCGGGCTCACCACCGACGAGGTTGCGCTTTGCCGCTGGCAGTCGACCATCGAGACCGCGGACGAGTTCGGCTCCCTGAACCTCTCCCAGGCCGTGCTCATCTTCTGCTACGAATTCCTGAAAGGCGTGGCAGCGCCGGTCCCGGTAAAGGAAGCCCGTGAACTTGCCGGTTCCGCCTCGCTCGAGCCGATGTACGGCCATATGGAAAAGACCTTCCTGCGTATCGGCTACCTGAACCCGCAGAACCCGGACCACATGATGCGCACCATGCGGCGCATCTTCTCCCGAGCCGAGCTCGACGAGCGCGAGGTCGCCTCGCTGCGCGGTCTTCTTTCCCAGATCGACTGGGCCTGCGCCGAGTTCAAGGGAAAGAAAGGAAATGCAGACTAAGCCCTCGCTGCGTCCCTGCTCACGTCTGCGGGTCGTGACCGCACCGTGGGCGTTATCTTACTTGCTTCCAGCTCCCACTCCTTTATGGAGGTTCTTCAGGGAATTCGGTTAACATCGAGTACAGCTGTTCACGTAGCGCTGCATGAGCCCCAGCGTTCCCCCCTTTGCGAAGGGGGGACAGGGGGGATTTGCCTTGACGCCCTGCCCAGGATTTCAGGATGAATCTTGCACGTTAGAGCGAACTAAAGTTTTCTCCCGGGCAGCCGATGCAGGATGGGTGTGCAGCGTGCCGGGGATTACGACCAGAGAGGGAACCACCGTGAAAGTGCTGCTTACCAACGACGACGGCGTCCACGCCCCCGGGCTCGCCGCACTTGCCAGAAGAATGGGGGAGGTGGCCGAGGTGGTCGTCGTCGCCCCGGACCGCGAACAAAGCGCCGTCTCGCACGCGCTCACGCTGCACCATCCCTTAAGGGCCGCCCGCATCGCCGACAACATCTTCTCGGTGGAAGGGACGCCGACCGACTGCGTCAACCTGGGCATTCACAACCTCCTCTCCTTCAGGCCCGACCTCGTCATCTCCGGCATCAACCGCGGTGCCAACATAGGCGACGACGTCACCTATTCCGGCACCGTTGCCGCGGCACTGGAAGCCACCCTCATGGGGATCCCCGCCATCGCGGTCTCCCTCGTCACGCGCGGCGCGGGCGACAACTACGACGCCGCAGCCTCCTTCGCCGCCCGCCTTGCCAAGTCCGTCGCCGAGCGCGGCCTGCCGCGTGATACCTACCTGAACGTCAACGTCCCCGATGTCCCCGCCGAAGCGCTTCTCCCCGCGCTGGTCACCCGCCAGGGTAGGCGGAGCTACGAAGGGACCATCGTGGACAAGGTTGATCCGCGCGGCAGGAACTACTACTGGATCGGCACCGTTGATCTCAGCTTTCAGGACGTACCCGGCACCGATTATCACGCCGTTTCTCGCGGGCACATTTCCGTCTCGCCGCTACAGATTGACTTCACCAATCACGCCGCAATTGGCCAGCTGGAGGCGTGGGAATTGCCGTGATGCTGGACTTTTAGCACGCCATTTGCTATATTTCCCCGCTGCTAAAGATCGGGGGTGGAATGAATTCAGCTGTAGCACGCAAGAGGATGGTCGCCGAGCTGGTGAAACGCGGCATAACGGACCAGCGGGTGATCAACGTCATGCTCGAGTTGCCGAGGCACATCTTCGTCGAAGAGGCGATGTCGGCCCAGGCCTACAGCGATGGATCGCTCCCGATCGGAGAGAAGCAGACCATATCGCAGCCCTACATCGTGGCGCGCATGACCGAGCTTTTGGCGCTCACCGGGCGCGAGAAGGTGCTTGAACTAGGCACCGGCTCCGGCTACCAGGCCGCCGTGCTGGCGACCCTCGCCGATCGCGTCTGCACCGTAGAGAGGATCAGGCCCCTGGCGCTGAAGGCCCGCAAGGCCCTCGACAGCCTGAGGCTTTTGAACGTGAACCTGAAAATCGGCGACGGCACCGAAGGGTGGCCCGAGGAAGCACCGTTCGACGCCATCCTCGTCACCGCCGGCGCACCGTTTCTTCCGGAGTGCCTCATCGAGCAACTCGCACCGGGCGGGCGCCTGGTGATCCCGGTCGGCGACCGCGTCGACCAGAAACTGTTGGTGGTAAGAAAAGGGATGGACGGCAGCGTGACGCGCGAAGAGGCGGACGACTGCAGATTCGTAAGACTGATCGGGAAAAACGGCTGGAGCGACGAAGCGTAGGCAGGACCTGCACACACACCTAAAACCTTGCCAAAGGAGTCTTGCATGGACAACGACGAACTGTTGGAGAAGGAACCTCTCTTTCTTGACGGCGAGCAGGACCCCGACGCGGTAGAACTTGAACGGGTCGAGGAAGAGGCGGACGAAGAGGCCGAGGTAGAGGAAGAGGAGATCAAGGCCGTCGAGGTGGAGCATTTCGATGATGCCATCAAGCTCTACCTGCGCGAGATCCAGAAGACCAAGCTGCTCACCGCCGATGAGGAGAAGGAACTGGCGGCGCGCATAGACCTTGGAGACAAGGCCGCCCGCGACCGGATGATCGTCTCCAACCTCCGCCTCGTAGTGAAGATAGCTAAGCGCTACATAAACCGCGGACTTCCCTTCCTCGACCTGATCGAAGAGGGGAACATGGGTCTCATCAAGGCGGTGGAGCGATTCAAGCTCTCCAAGGAGTGCCGCTTCTCCACCTACGCCACCTGGTGGATCAGGCAGTCCATCGAGCGCGCCCTGGTGAACCAGTCCCGCACCATCCGCCTCCCCGTGCACGTCTCCGACGACATCAACAAGATGCTCAGGGTGACCCGCGAGCTGGTGCAGAAGATGAACCGCGAGCCCTCGGTGAAGGAAGTCGCCGATGCCCTCGAGGTGAACATCACCTACGTGCGCCGCCTCATGGTGCTTTTGAAGAAGACCTACTCGATCGAGCGTCCCATGGGGGAGAACAACGACTACTTCCTCATCGACACCATCGAGGACACCTCGACCATCTCCCCCGCGGTGCTGCTCGAGGACCTGAACAAGTACGAGCTGGTATCCCAGTGGTTCGAGACCCTTTCCGACGCCGAGAAGAAGATCCTGACCCTTCGTTTCGGCCTGGACGACAAGGACCCGCAGACACTGGACACGATAGGGCGCAGCTTCGGCGTGACCCGCGAGAGGATCCGCCAGATCGAGGCGAAGTCCCTCGAAAAACTGAGAAAAATTGTGGAAGCCACCGACATAATGGGGCGCAGTGCTACTAATGGAAAATAAGGAGCGGCCGTTCGACATGGAAGATCTTAAAAGCATCATCAGGAACATCCCGGACTTCCCCAAGAAGGGGATCCTCTTCAAGGACATCACCACGCTTTTAGGAGACGCCAAGTCGTTCCAGCGCATGGTAGACCTCATGTCGCACCGCTATGTCGGGCAGAAGATTGACAAGGTAGTCGGAGTCGAGGCCCGCGGCTTCATCATCGGTGCCGCCCTCGCATACAAACTGGGCGCCGGCATCGTACTCGTTAGAAAGCCCGGCAAGCTTCCCTCCGCCACCGTCAAGAAGACCTACGACCTCGAGTACGGCACCGACACCCTCGAGATCCACACCGACGCCTTCAACAAAGGCGACCGCGTGCTGATCGCCGACGATCTTCTGGCCACCGGCGGCACCATGGCCGCCGTCGTCGACATGATCACCAATATGGGCGTGGAGCTTGTCGAGTGCTGCTTCATGGCCGAGCTCGAGTTCCTGGAAGGTCGGAAGAAACTGCCCGAAGGTAAGGTCTTCTCGCTGCTCAAGTTTTAACAAAACATCTTGCAAAACGGATGGTGCTGATGTATAAAGTCCGTCTGACTTGTCCCCGTAGCTCAGCCGGATAGAGCACTTCCCTCCTAAGGAAGGGGTCGGACGTTCGAATCGTCTCGGGGACGCCAAATGTATAACTAGTTGATAAGACTAGTAAAAGATAAGCCCTTGCATGAAGTGAGACCTCTTATGAGACCTTTTGTGCAAGGGCTTTCTGTATTCAGAGAGCATGTCTACATTCGCAATGGCATATACTACTTCCGTTTAGATATCCCCAAAGACCTTACCCATTACTTCCCTGTCACAGAAATAAAGCGATCCCTCAAAACAAGTGATCCCAGTATAGCCAAGCTTGCAGCTAACCGACTAGAGCTACAGGCACTACAAGGATATGCCTTGTTGCGTTTTGGTATGCTGAGCGAGGAGCTGATACAGCAGATCATCCAAGAGCTAATGCCCAAAGTACACAAGGCGGCGACTTCCAGTAATGGGAAGCTGCTTAGTGATGTGGTACAGACCTATACGGCAGAGAAGCAGAACGGGTGGACTGATAAGACCAAGATCGAAGTGGCAGGTGTCTTTAAGCTCCTCGTTGACATACTTGGTGATATTGAGGTGTCCAGCATTACACGGCTTGTGTTGATCGAGCTAAGATCATCGCTGTTACGTGTGCCACCGCACTTCTACAAGAGGAACCCTGGGCAATCAGTTAAGCAGGTGGTTGCCGCCAACGAAGGTCTTGGGATAAGCGTCAAGTCGGTAAACAAGCACATGGCAAGGATAGGAAGTCTTCTCAAGTATTGTCACGAATTAGGGTTGATACCCAACAACCCAGGAACTGGTTTGCAACTGTCAGAGAAACTGAGGGCAGACCAAGAGAGGAGTGTCTATAGTCTCGAAGATATCAGGAACATCATAACCAACCTGCCAAGAGACAAAGAAACACCGGAACGTTACTGGATCCCCCTGATCGGTCTTTATTCTGGTATGCGATTAAACGAGATATGTCAGCTCCATATTGAGGATGTGGTTAGCATAGATGGTCACTGGTGTTGGAGCATTAATGAGGGGGGCGACAAGCGCCTGAAGAACGCAGCCAGTGTCAGGATGATACCGATACATCCCAAATTAGTAGAACTGGGCTTGATAGACTACTATGATAACATGAGAGACACAGGATGCCCAAGGTTGTGGATGAACCTCGTTCACATAGACCTTCACGGATACACCAACAGCATCGGGAAATGGTACCAAAGGTTTAACAGGGAGTATGTAACCGATGACCCAAAGAGGGTGTTTCACAGTATGCGTCATACGGTAGCCGATATGCTCAAGCAAAAGGGGGTGTCCGAAGCTGTAATAGCTGAGATACTTGGTCATGCTCATAAGAGCATCACTAGCAGTCGCTACGGTAAACGATATCAACCGAAGGTATTGTTGGAAGCCCTGAAGCTCATAGATTACGGCATCGAGATTAGACCCTGGAAGGGGTATAGGTGTTTGGAAAAGTGATGCTCAATACGGCTAAGATGCTCACGTGACTAAAGCATTGAACGTCTTGGATAAATGTCAACTTCGCAGGGTGGTAATGGTTGACGAGTACATAGCCATATAACGGGTAATTACCGCGCCTTGTCAGTAGTACCAAACCCAGGGAACGTCTGCCAGTTACCGCGTGGTGGCTTTTACTTCATTGGTGGTAAGGGAGGAGTGCTGTCATCGTGTTGCCAGCAGGGAAGCAGATAGTGTGAAAAGCAAATTCCCACTGGGAAATGAAATCCATAATATAGTACCAGGAGAGTTGAGGGGTATGGGGCTTCGGAAAGTAAAATATAACCGACCCCAGGGTACCTTTTGCGGGATGAGTAACCAAGTGCTCAGGTGAACAGAAACCGTTTCGGTCACTCAAGATCATTTTGTAAAAGGCACAAAACGATCTCTCGTGATCCGAGCCTTAAAGACTCAAGTATCTGTTGTTGCAAGGGGAATTGTATGATAAATGTTAAGCGTTTTGCCGCAGAATGTGCAACACTTTCAGGTTTGCAGTTGTAAGTGCTTAGATAACTGAAACATTTTAAATAGCGCAAGGGATTGTGAATCCCATTGCGGAAAATGAGGTGTAAATGACAGACTCAGAGAAGTTGACCTACTATGAATACTGGCTAACTAAGAAGTATTGGAATGCAGAATTTGCTATTTACATGCTCTTTGATTATATGAAGATCAAGAAAGGATGGGAAGACACGGATGACTATATGCAGATTATGAGGTCCTTCCATGATAAATTGAAGGCTCAGATGGCAAATGAAGATGCTAAACATATATTTGGTATGCTGGTTACTGATGTTGAAAGGTGGGATGAAGTGACTGATATATGGATTGAAACAGGAGTAGATACTGAAGAATCTCAGGTTAAGCCCATGGAGTTCTTGGAATGGGTTTACAAAAAGGGCTATCAATTACCATATGAGTTTAAACAGTTCATTGGTGTTGCGGATGTAGAGGAAAAAAGGCTTACTCAAAGAGAAGCAGAGAGAATAGATAAAGCTGTATGCCAGGGGATAGGGCAAACCCTTTGGGATGAGTATCCCAATCTGAACAACGAAGATATGCAATACCACCATGCAATCCAACACTATGGAGGAGGCAAGGGCTATCCCGCTGATACGACATTGCGACGGTGGCTTAGTGAGGTCGATCCCCGCAGTGTGAAAACTGGGCGGAAGAGGAAACTCTGACCAGCATATACCATGCCAGCTAATTGACGCCTACTTTTCGAAGTAGGCGTTTTTTTATTTCTGGAGCTTCATGCTAGAAAGGTGCGTCGGTCACGGCTGACAACACTACAAGAAATGAAAGGAGAAAAAAGGATGAGTAATCAGGAAATGGTAGAGGTAACTAAGGCACAGTTGGAGCGGTTGAAGAAACTGGAAGAGAAAGAACGCAAAGCCCAGCTCCATGCTCGTAAGGCTGCTATTAAGGTGGCTCTTCTTGCAGAGAAGGCTAAAAAGGCAGGGGTTAAGGTGTCCGAGGAAGAGATCCAAGCGAAGATGGCCGAGCAGGATGCTAAGAAGGAGGGGGCAGGCACTACTGTTAGTTGATAGACCGTTACCAACCAACGGCATGCTAAACCAGAGGGGGAGATTTCGGTCTCCCCTTTTTGCTTATCGAGGGCATCATGAAAGATGAATATAGTGAGTTTGATAATTACAGGTGGATCAACTGTAACCGGTGGAGCGGGGCAAATGAAGTTGATGCTCTGGTCAAAGAGTTGACGGAGGGGATCGCATCTCGGAAGGTTGATGGCTACCGGATCAACATGAAGGCCCTGGTGCTGGACCTGTATCAGTCGTTCTTGTGCGATCCCGAACAATACCTGGCATACAGCAGAGACAAGGCCGACTACACCGGGACAGGCATCGGTCATATTTATATTAAAAATCACAATATATCATTTGACTATTTAATTGGATGCATAGGGCACCTATACGCGAACGGATATATAGACAACCGTCCTGGAGGTCAGTTCTATGATGAAGAATCTAATACTTTTCATTCATATGTCAGCAGAATGAGACCTACCCAAAGCCTTGCAATGCTCTTTGCCAAACATAACCTTACCCCTGTCATGATCTCAACATTCGTTGAGGATGATGTCCTCGTGCTCAGAGGAAAGCCCAAAGAGGTAGAGTACGAGTACAAGGGTAAAATGAAAAAGAGGGAAGTAAAACCTCCTCTGAAAGTTCCCATCAATACCACGACCAAGAGGATGGCTAAGAAAGTACGTCAGTACAATGGGCTTCTAGAACGGTCACAGATAGACGTTGATATCGAGTGTCTCACTGAAGAGGACCGGGATGCATTGGTAGAGCAGTTGACCGGCATGGATCTGCCTGGTGTAAAGCGTATAGTTCTCAGACTTTCGAATAAATCCGTCTACAGGGTATTCAACAATGGAAGCATGGCACAGGGAGGGCGTTATTATGGGGCCTGGTGGATCAGCGCCCCTAGCATTGTCAGGAAATACATCACCATCCAAGGGGAGCCTACTGTGGAGCTTGACTTCTCGGCAATGCACATCCACCTCCTTTATGCCAAGGTCGGACTGAATTACGCCAATAAAGAGGAGGACGCCTACACTCTTGAACCTGGCCAGTATGCCCTGGAGAATGCCAATGATGACCGTGATCTGAACAAATTGATACTCTTGACGGCCTTCAATGCTGTAACTCCGGAACTAGCGGCTTCAGGAGTATTTGACCAACTAAGAAGGGAAAGAAAACTTAGCAAGTACGAGATCACTAATTACGAACCCATCTGGGCAAAGCTTGATCTCCTGAAAGCCAAGCATCCGGCTATATCTCACCTGGTGGCAAACAACTTCGGCAGTGAACTTCAGTATTATGACTCCTGTGTCATGGAGAAGGTGATTGAGCATTTTACCTGTAAAGGAGTACCGGTTCTGACAGTGCATGATTCGGTGATATGTCAGACTTCACATGTCGACGATGTAACTAATATGATGTTAAAATTTTTTTATGAGACAGTAAATGAACTGCTTGCTTTAAGAGTTGATCCAGTTCTAAAGTACCCACATGCGAGGAGGATGCTATCTTCTCTAGATAAAGGTTTTAATTATATAGTACCTGAAGGATGGTTGGAATCTAGGAGAGCATACATGCCAAGGATATTGCCAAAACATAAACTTACTATCAAAGATGTTGTACCCAGAACACTTAACATTAAAAGGACATTGAGATGTAACACTTGTAGTGGTAAATGTAGACACAATGTCAGAATAATAAACAGATGTAAGTTTCTACCGAACATTAAACTAGAGTTAGTTCGAATGGAAGAATCGTGTATTAGTACTCTTATTATAAAGGTAAAAAAGGAGAACATTAGATTGACATCTATAGAGGATAGAGGGAGCAACATGTTGTGACCGGAGATCATCGGGGGTATCTCTCTATAACTTGGAAGGATTCGCGCTAAGTATCAGAAAAATAACCAGTTTCAAGTGTTTTCCTCGGCGGGGCGCAGGTTGGCCGAGGGAGAGGCGGAGCGGTCGCAATACGGGCTTAGCGGGAAACTTTTCATGTAAAGCACACTCCTTGGTTAATAACAGGTACTAGCATTGAGCTAGAATCAATAACTAAGGAGTTTTATAAGTGGAATTCATTTCAAATGCAGCACGACCCATACCTGGATATGAGGGATTATACGCAGTTACCAGAACCGGAGTAGTTTACAGCCTACCTCGCAAACACAGCAATAAATTGAAGATCATGACCCCGGTAGACAACATGAAGGCAGGATATTTGAGGGTGGCCTTGACAAAAGACGGCAGAACGAAGTTGGTTTATATCCACCGAGTTGTAGCGCAAACCTACATCACCAACCCTGACAATAAACCGATGGTTAACCACATTGACGGAGTTAAGACCAATAATCGTGTCGAAAATCTGGAGTGGGTTACTGGCCAGGAGAACCACGATCATGCAGCGACCTTGGGCCTGTACCCGAATCAGAAGATACTCTCCCACCAGAAGAAGGAGGTCTTTGACCTGGTTAAATCAGGGGTGCCGGTCAAAGACGTAGCCGAGAGGTATGGGATGAAGCCAGGCGGCGTGTATTCGTTATTCTACCGGTACAAGGAGCAAAACGAATTGAGACAAGCGGCTTAGATAGAAGGCAGGAATCACATTCCTGCCTTTTTATATATAAAACGCCGAGTGAGCATATTAGCCCTGTGGTCGTCAGTTTTTACTTAGATATGACAACGTTAAGGGTAATAGGTAAAGTCTTGTTATAGGTCAAATTTAGAAGTCTCATGCTGTTTTTATTTAAAAAAGTTAGCGTCACCTCTCTCATCGTATAGGAAAAAATCTATTCCGACGAATACCCACCCCCACCATCAATCCCATGCCATCTGCCTTCCCAACGTTAAAATCTTATGGTATAAGGGCTTTGCATGACATAGTGTCATGAACATATTTCCTTCTTGAGGTGTGTCATGGGGATTAAAAGTAGTTGGCCAGGGGCTGAAAACTCTACTCCAATCAATTCAAGAGCAATATCTGAATTCAACACTCATAATCCTGTCCCAAGAAGTACACCATTTATCTATGAAGATGACTTCAGAGTTAGAATCAAACATATAGATGAGACGTTTGCAGAGGTTAAATCTCACCTTCATAGAGAAAATAGTGCAGCTCTCAAAATTTGTATTAAGCAGTTAAAAGAATATTTCCACACCTGCAAACGACTTGAAAAAAATGTTTTTACAAAAATTGTCAATGCTGTAGTTGGTAATCTTAATGTATTACCCAAGAGTCAATGCTTTGATCAGATTGATGCGTTGAGAAATTACTTTCTTAAAGAAATTAGTGCCTATGACGATGATTATGTTAAAGGCAAAGCGCGTAAAATAAAAACATGACATTTTTACTTGTGTTAAGACCGATATTTCCTGGAGGAGGTAAGTTACTATCTCTGCCAGGAGCAGAGGTAGAGGTACTGGCAAGGTGGCAATTGCATCCACAGGGAAAGAAGCACATGTAAGACTTTTAGGGGGGCGATGAATGGATTGGGATGATTTTATCAATAGTCCGTTTCAGAGATTGATGCAGGACCTAGATTGGAAAAGTAAAGTAATGCAAGATTTAGACTGGAAAAGTAAACTTTACCAGAGTGGCGGTATGCTGCAGCAATTGGAAGAACAACAGCGAATATGGGAAGTGCTCCGCCCATATCAAGCAATACAATCTCACATCGATGAAATGAATAAAGTTCGACAGCAGTGGGAAACAGTTAAAGGCATTAGCTTACTTTCCGCATCAGCGGTTGAGGATTATAAATTATCGTTCAGCAAAGATTATAGGTCAATCGAAAGCACAATGAAATCACTACTTCATGAACCGGCGACCGAGCTTGAAAGGTTGTCAGAAAGGCTTTCAAATATCCATAGATTAGAAGACAATTACAGGCGGGTAATTGATACCTGTAATGTTGATTATGTTCTGCCTTCTCAAAGAGTGATAAATTCCATTGCTGGGATTGCTGCTGCTTACAGTCTTTCCCCCGAGTCTAACCTAAACCTAATTAGCTTGTCTAACTCATTATCATATCAAAGTTACGTTGAAGAACAGCTAAAACTAATTGACAAAGATGACCCCAAAATTGCTGTTCGTCGAGCGGTAGTCACCGAGTTGTCTGGTGAGTTGTATGAATCCTCCGAAACAGCTGCAGGTCTTGGTCTTAGCTCATTTTATGAAGACAGTGTTCCCTCAGTCGAGACGATTTCAGTTCGCAGCCCGAACCTGTATCGAATAAACAATCAACATTTAGCTTATCTTTACAGGCAAACAGTGCGTGGGGATGTTGATCGGTCCTTCTACAGATCATTGCCGACTCAAATTAATCAATTGGGCTGTTCTATTGTTGCTATAATTTGCTCAATGAACGAATTGAGTTGCAGGCAAGGTAACGAGGCAATTTTTAAAAGTACCAACAAATCGATGTTGGCTTGTTCGATTATTCCAACCACAATTGCTACTAACAGCTCTTCCTTTGCAGAAATTATAGATTGCCTTTATTTCCTGGTTTATGAGGGGAGTGGGACAGCAAACCGGTTGGTGACGGTTGTAGGCAAGGACGCATTAGCTCCTCTTTGGTGGGTTAAGCATCTTAGGTTAGGGTTTAGGCATGATATTGAGCATGGGAATGAAAGGGAAATTTTAGACAAGTTTGTAGCGATAGGGAAGGCTTACATGTCTTTGATTGGCGTCGAAAAGCCACGCTCCCAAAAGGACTGGGTGCAGGCGCAACTCGTATTGTACCAGCATATTCTTTTAATGCTTGAAGATGTTCATGCCAAGCAATAGCCTAATTAAAAAGCCCTATCATCATAAATGATAGGGCTTCTCTGGTATCTACACTTCCAAGAGTATCGGTGCGCCGATACAGTCTAACCTGCTATAGTGCCAAGCTTATTCTGGATCTCCTGTAAAAGTTCCTGTAGCTTCGATACCACGACCTCTCTATCACCCCCAAGGGTTTCAAGGTCTATGCGTTTGATGCACTTGAGGGTATTGTCTGTAGAGGCGATAGTCTTCTTGGTGTCACTAAGCCTAGGTCTCTTGATCTCCTTCCTAGGGATATCAAGAGAAGCAACAAGAGCATCATAAGCCTTCCTCTGGGAGGTGGGTCTTTTGATCCTAGCAACCTTCAGCAATGCCCCTCTGCTAAGCTCCTTCCTGTGTCTAGCATCCTCTCTTATCTCATCGGACAGCTTCATCAGCCCGAGTATATCTGCTATCGTGTTCTGCGCCTTGCCAATGAGGTTCCCTAGCTGCTCCTGGGTATGACCGTACTTGGCCTGGAGGTTGTACAGAGCTTCACTCTCGTCGAGCGGTGACAGGTCCACACGCTGGATGTTGTCTATCAGCGCAACCTCATCATAACGATCACTGTCTACTTTCATTGCAAGGATGGTCTCTTTACCTAAATCCCTACATGCTTTAAGTCTTCTTTCCCCAGATACCAGGATAAGGTTGTCGTTCTCGTCTACTCGGAAGAGGACAGGATAGAGTAGACCCTTGTCTGCAATCGACTTCTTAAGAGCTTCATGCTCCTCAAGGTCAAAGTGCTTCCGGGGCTGGTCGATGTCCCGACGAAGCAGGTCGAGGCTGATGTCATGAAGTTTGCCTTTCTTGTAAGTCTTACTGATATCCTTGGTGTCGGCAGTCATCGAGTTGCCTCCATTAATAAAATGAAATTGATGCGGGGGAATATACTCTACTTGCTGTGTATTTCAAGATTAAGTTTAAAGGGATGGGTGTAGGGTAGGATCGGAGAGAAAAGTCGGAGTGTAGGGTAAATGTAAAGGCGTGGAGTGTGAAACTGCTTTCAGGGTTATAAGTTTTTGTGGTATAAGGCGATTTGTAGGTCCACGATATGAATTGCTATATTATTTTAAACTGACACACGGAGAAAGCTATGTGGATGAAGTCTTTCGCTGCATTCGTAAAGATGTGCAAGTCAGAGAAAATGAAGCTCATACCTTACCTTATTTTGTTTTTACTATTGTTGGCGGTTGTGTCTTTTATTCCACCTTTTTTTGAAGAAAAAGGAAAAGAGCTTGCTGCGCGACAGAAGAGCGAGAGTTCCACGCGAGCTAATACTACTGCCCCCAAGGTGTTTAAATGGATTGGAGGAAAGAAGCATATAAAGCAGCAAGCAGTTGTCGGAGAAAGTGGAACTGCGGTAACAGCATCCGAAAATGCTAACGTGACCATTGTGCAGATTATAAAGCACAGGAGGTATACTACATCAAAGGTACTGCCTTCCCTTGATGTGCGAACTAAAAGTGAACAGGCTGCTCAGAGCCGAGAAGATGGAGCTGCAGTTAGCGCATCAGGATCGTCAAAAGTTAGTCTAAAACAGGAAATTCATAAATGATAAGAGGCTGTATGGGCAAAATAGTGCAAGCTACCATTTGCTGTTTTCTCCTCCTTGTAATTGGCTTTTCCGTTTCGACTGAAAGTGCAAGAGCAAGCGAGGTGAATGTAAAGAATAAGACCGCTATCGTCGGCGGTAAGGGGATAGCGGTTACAGCATCTGGATCGGCACGTGTCATTATTAATCAGACAATCCAGGAAGAAGATCCTGCTGTATGGGAAAAACTGAATAACTTGCAAAATCAAAATGCGTCGCTGCAATCCACTAATCTAACTCTACAAAGCGAACTCAATAAGTTGCGCGAGGAAGCTGCTCTTCGCATAGTCCTAGGCGCAAAGGGACCGAATGCTGATGCAGCAGTAAAGAAAGCTAGAGATGAATTAGCTGAAGGAAGGACTATTGCAGCAGAAAATTACCTCAAGTTTTTAGAACAGAAGATGTTGGCAGGAGCTAAAGGCCAACTAGCAGACGCAGCTAAGTTAGCGCGTGAAAGAGCGAGTCTTGCCTCGTGGAGAGATAATGTTGCCGCTGAGTCAGCTGCTCATAACGCTGTAGAATATGAAGCGGATAATCCAAAGAACTGGATAATGCTAGGAGACGTATTTTATAACCAAGTCAAATTTGGTGCTGCATCGGAAGCATATTCAAAAGCTCAAGAACTAGCTGAAAGATGTTTAATTGCTGAGTCAAAAAACAATGAATGTATTATGGATTTAATCACCACTTATGACAAGCAAGTTAGTATCCGGCATGCTCGTAGCGAGGTGGCAGATAAGCTTTTAGAATATTATAGAAAAAGTGCTGTATTAATCAAGCAGGTTCTGTCCCGTGATCCTGATAACCCAACATGGATGTTCCAACTGGCAAAAGTTTATTTGGAAATGGGTGAAGTTAGTATTGCGGATACTGGAGCAGGTGACTCGGACCTGTTTGACAATAGCTTTGAAATTATGAGTAAACTTGTCTTACTTGATGCCGATAATATGGAATGGCAGTTTCTTTTTGCCGAAGTCCACAACAGAAGGGGGCGGGTAAAGAAAATTAATGGTGACTTTGAAGGTGCTTTGAGGGATTACCATAAGGGGCTAGAAATATACCAAAAGCTCAAATTACCTTCCTTAAAGATAGGATTTGCCTTAAACATTGCTGAAATCTACAAAAATATCGGGAATATCTACTCCGCCCGAGGCCAACTTAATGAAGGTTTGGTTAATTATGAAAAAAGTATAAAAGTTGTGCAGGAGGCCCTTGCCGCCTATAAGGAATCTTTCCCGCTGTTAGTAAATCTATCTAATTACTATCGAAAGATCGCTATCACTTATGTTCAGATGGGAGATAATAGTTCTGGCTTAATTAACTTTCGAAATGCTGCCGATGTGCTTGAGGGAGCAATAGAGAAATACCCAGAGTTCGAAAGCCTGGTGCTAAACCTTTCTATATGTTATGAAGACATAGGAAAATTGCATGTAGATGGTATAGATCTAACTGAAGGGATTAATGCTTTACAAAAGAGCTTGTCACTTCTGAAAAAGTTTGAATCTGATAATCAAGACGTGAATGAAGGAAAGCTAAATCAGTCATCTGTGTTAATGGCTATCGGTGCTGCTCAAATGAAGCAGGGAAAACACAAAGAGTCGCTACTTAGTTTAAATGCTAGTATAGAGATAATAACTAAGGCTGTAGCTTCTCTTCCAAATAAGAAAGATTGGGCATACAACCAGGCCAAATGCCATTTGCACATTGCCCTAAGCTATAAAGAGCTTAGTAATTTTCAAGAGGCAAAAACGAATATTAATTCAGCTCTAAAAATTATAGGTGTTTACAACAAGGTTCAAACTGATGACACTGAATGGAACTTATTATATTTTGAAGCACTGTACTTATTAGGTGACTTACAGGCAGCAGAGGGTAGCCTATTGGAAGCAGTCGAAAGTTATGAGAAAGGTCTTTCCGTAATAAAGAAAATTTCTTCTGGTGGAGAGGACAACTCTCAATGGAGATTCCAGCTTGCGGAGGTTTTGATTGCAATAGGTGACGTTTATCGAGCACGGAGAGATTTTGCCAGAGCCATTTCTCCCTACGCTGAGGCTCTGGAATCTACCCAAAGACTTGTGAAAACGAGGAAGGATAACGTAGATTATGTGTTAGAGTTATCAGGTGTATACGGACGACTAGGAGAAGTGCAGCAGGCTTTGGGCGATTATCCTGCGGCACTTTACAATTTTGAGCAAAGTCAAGCTGTTGTCGTAAGCGGTGAACGGTTAAAATTGAAACAAAATCAATTCAAACTCACCAAATTAAAGACTTTTTTAGGCATAGCTGATATTCATAGCAATAAACTATTGCATGAAGAAGCTATAGCTTATTATAAAAAAGCCATAGCTGTTGTTGAAAGTCTCGAAAATATCAACCCACCTGTTGTGGATACAACGGCGCTTTATGTGGAAATACATAACCGACTTGGTAACGAGTATAAAGCAGTAGGTTATTATAAGCTTGCAATAGCTAGTTATACCAATTGCCTTGCGATGCTTCAAAAACTTTTTAACCAGAATGGACAGGATATTCAGCTCGAACTAGCTATTGCTGCTATGTATTACAATATTGCTAGTTTAGCGCCAGAGGGAATCTCTATAAATGATGCCTCTGAGAATTACTATAAAGCTCGGGAGGCTTTGTTAAGAGTGATGCTGAAAGGTGGTACTGCAACAGGTTATAATGAGCTTACCGGTGTTGTTAATGCCATAGGTTGTAAGTTAGAACGGTTGAGTAAAAAAAATATGCAGTGTGTTCAGTAATATTCTTTTTGTGTTAACAGGATGCTAACGAGTTCAAAACGTGGAGAGCCATCCGCTTCTTCTCTTCATCCATCATCCCCAACAGTCTCAACACCTGATCCTCTATCCTTTCTTCCTGTACAAGGTGCTGGAAGTCAAATAAGTCCTTCATCTCTACCTGGAGGTGCTTGGCAATGGCCTCCAGTGTGTCCAATGATGGAGCACTCTTGCCACCTTCTATCCTCGATATCTGCTTAGGATCCACGCCCACCTGCTCAGCAAGTTTCTCTTGAGACAATCCCCTCAGCTTCCGTACCTCTCTCACTCTCGTCCCAAGTAACTGTTTGGCTGTCTGCATATACCCCTCCTGATGTGGTGAGGTGGAGTATCCGCAGAAGTATGATGATTTGTAATACCATGTAATGACCTTAAATTAACTAAATATAGACTTTTAATGTCCTGTATGGTACATCATATGACATTTTAATAGTTGTATAGGGACATCTTGTGAGCACCGCTGACATGGGAGGGAATATGAGTCGTGAAAGTGAAAGCATCTTTGAGGGGATTGGATGCCTGATTGCTTTAGTGGCTACGGTCATGTCGATTGCCAGTATTCCGTTTCTTGGGCCGATACCGATTGCTGTTGTATTTGGGATTGGATATTCACTGTACAAGTCAAAAGGCAAGTTATAATTAAGTGAGAGGAATAGATATGGTGCCAGAGGGGATTGAGGAGTCTGAAAACTATGGTTGGTGCAGATATTTGTGTGAAAAAAAATCAGAAATTATAGTACAGTGTCCAATATGCCAACAAAAATCCATTATATACAAGATAAATATTGATAAATCTAACGGTGAAAACCATCTACATTTTGCTATTAACTGCATCTGTGGCAATTCTTTTTATAAGGTAGCCCCTGATAACTATATTGTTAACACTTCCGAATTTGACAGTATCAAAAGCACAGGTGTTTCACCGGTTAGCACCTGCAGTGAAAATTTAAAAAACAAAAACGAATATTATTTACTTAAACTTCTTGCTTTACCAGCATCTTCATCATTAGACCAAATTACAGAAACCTATGATATTTTCCGCAAAAAATGGAATCCGAATAACTTTATAAACGATCCAGATAGATACTTTGAAGCACAAAAAGTATACAATGATGCTGAAATTATGTACAAAGCTATGTTAGAACATAGATCCGTGAAAAATATTGAAAATTATAGCAATGTAAATTTAGATTCAGCTCAAGCTAACTACCCGATGTTATTTCTTGGGAAATCTGGTGATAGGATAGAAGTCAGGTGCGGTAAGTGTTCAAAGGACAGCTGGATTAAGGTTGCCTCTGCTATTCAGACCCCTCAAGGATTTCAATTTGTCGGGGAAGGTGAGTGTACGTGCGGAAATAAATTTAATTGTACTGAATATGACGGTAACATTGCTGAAATACCTACGCATGGTGGGTTGGTCACAGTGGCGTTCTTGTTGGGATTTGGTATAGTTGGCGGATTGTGTTTGGGAAGTTATTTTAGGACTAAAAGAGAGATATCTAAAGGTGATTATATCGCTGCTGTTAAATCATCTGCCAATACAAGGCAGAATGCTTTATTTATTATTTGGACATCGGTTACAGCCTTGTTGGCAATAGTTATTTTTATTTATTTTAAAATGCAAGGTGCAAAGTATTGAACAAAAAAATAACATCTTATCGGAGTTAGATTACTAGTTTCAAGTTTCAATCAATATTTTTTAAATAGTCAGATCGTATAGAGCATGTCAACTGCGACATGCTCTTTTTTTATCTCAAGGCTACCAGACTGACCAATCGAAGAAGTCAGACATTACAGGTAAGCCTTTAGACGGAGATGCACCATGTGTAAGACCTACGATGTCATCAACCAACGTATCATAGAGTTACTGCAACAAGGAACCGTTCCATGGAGGAAGACCTGGAACGCTACCACCAACCAGCCGAAGAATCTTATCAGCAAGAAGGAGTACCGAGGCATCAACGTCTTCATGCTCGCATGTCAGGAGTACAGTAGCCCGTATTGGCTCACCTTCAAGCAGTGCCACGAGAAGGGCGGTCATGTTCTCAAGGGAGAGAGGTCAACGCCGGTAGTTTTCTGGAAGTGGATAGACCGCAAAGATAGTGACGGATCTGACCAGGAGGAGACCAAGCATGGTAAGGTGCCGTTACTGAGGTACTACAACGTGTTTAACCTAGACCAAGTAGAGGGTATCACCGTCCCGCCATCACCGGAGGCAACTGCCACCCCATTCTCTCCTATTGAACGAGCAGAGCAGATCATTGAAGGTATGCCACTGCCACCAGACATCAGACATGGCAGCAACAAAGCTTGCTACTCACCCATGCTCGATTACGTAAAGCTACCAACACCAGAAACGTTTGAGTCATCAGAGGAATATTACAGCACTGCCTTTCACGAGTTGATCCACAGCACCGGTCATGCCAGCAGGGTAGGGCGTAAGGGTATCATCGAGACCAACAGCTTTGGCTCACATGAATACAGCAAGGAAGAACTGGTAGCAGAGATGGGAGCAGCGTTTCTATGCGGTCATGCTGGTATCGAGCAAAAGACGTTGGAGAACTCAGCGGCTTATATCGCTGGATGGCTTAAAGCTCTCAAGAATGATAGGACATTGCTAGTACATGCGGCAGCTCAGGCCCAGAAGGCCAGTGATTACATACTTCGACGAACAGGAGGTGATCAGGACCAAGGCGAATTAGCAGAATAGATCTACCAAGAATCCTTCCTCAGCAGATCAAACTTATTCCCCCACAGTAACATCCTCAGCAAGACCACCCACTCTCATTACTCAGAACCATTCGCTGCAACTATTCGGAATACCACAACTTCAACTGTAACAAGGGTGACCAGCCTTAGCAGAATCCAATTCTGATATGCAGACTCGCCCCTCACGCCTCTGTAATTGCTCTACAAACCCATTTCTTAGTTGAACCCATAGTAACCCCTTAACCGACTAATTTGTCAGGAGGAACTAGCATGCCTTACTTCCGTTGTCGTAGCTGCAACGCTGTGTATGAGGACTACTACCCACCAGACGATACCTGCATCTAGTGCAATACCGGAACCATACGGATCATCACCCCAGAGCCAGACCATAACGTGTCTGGCTTTTCTATTTCAAAGGAGGAAGACCAATGTGCATGACACCGATCACCCCGACACTGAAGTTACACACCCACCTGGACAAAGAGGGCATCCACATCAACAGCCTCATCATGAAGCACAACGGGAACAACTACCACCTGTACGCCGGAACCAAGGACACCATTTACATCTTCAGCCAGCCCATTGCCCTGTACGTACTCACCGTCAACAGAGAGCATGGAATCATCGGGCTCAACGCCTACATGTCGCCAGAACCATTCCCCATCAACAATTTCTACATGCATTCCACCAAGGAGATCAAAGACATGTTCGGCCCTGAATGGGAACAGCTACCAGCCATCGACATAACCCAGAAACTCATCAACTACCTGATGTAAGATTATGATTTGGTCTAGTTAGAAAGGAGGGACTGAACTGTTTTGAGGACATCGAGAGGAGAGAAGGGCTTAGTGAGGACACTGACCCCATCAGGAAGTGGTTGCGCTGATGTATACCCACTCATGAAGACTACTTTGATGGATGGACTAAGAGAAGTCATTATCTTATAGCTCGATATACCGTCCATTCGAGGCATGATAATGTCGCTTATAACCAGCACTATTTTGTGCATGTCATTCTTAAATTTTTCAATTGCATCTATGCCATCAGCTGCCTGGATAACGTTGTAACCCTGGCCAACCAGCAGATCAAAAAGCATGGACCTTATGAGCTCGTCATCATCAACAAGAAGGATTTTGCCGAGTTTTTCTCCACAATTCATAAGGACCTCGTTGCCAAGCTAAGTGCTCCGGTCATAGTGATCTGTATACAGGAGTTTTGCATTCAAAGCTGTAGACAATTGACCACATTCTTATGGCCCCGTAGCATTCAGTACCTCCCCCCCCCATGTACTTTAAAACTCATTAGTGTACATGCATGTTTGTGCGATTCAACAGCTTTCCACTCCACCTGTTGATAAGTCCTCAAATCCTGTGGATAACCGTGTAGGTTGTAACGCAAGAATAGGCACTTTTACGACTTGCATATTTTCTAGACATTTCTCTAACTATCCGTAATCACATGTCAATATTTATTTGGTTAGATGCCTGTTAAGCGAGCTGTATGCAATTCACGTACTTAGCCTGTAACAAATGAAAGGAGGTGGATAAACCATTAAAATTACGAGATGTAATACATGATCTAGAAGGGCTACGGTTCCTAATTGTAGATGGCAACATTAAAACTAACGGAGGATTTACTATGACAATCGAAACACTATTCGGACCAGAGGAAGTACCAGCACCCAAGCCACGCACCATCAAGCTCAAAACGATCAAAGCGGTCTACCAGACCTTCACCGTCAGCGATACCATCACCGGCTACCTCAAGCCCAACACTCGCTATACCTCTGCATCCCAAGTGTTCGATACCTTCAGTTTCCTGAGACATGAGACCAAGGAACACTTCATAGCTCTCCACCTGGACGGGAAGAATCGAATCGTTTGCTGCGACATGGTGAGCACCGGATCTCTTAATCAAAGCATTGTCCACCCGCGCGAACTGTTCAAGACAGCACTTCTATCGTCTGCAGCAGCGGTGATCCTCCTGCACAATCACCCCACCGGAGACCCTACACCATCAACGGAAGACCTCACCATTACCCGAAGACTCCAAGAAGCAGGGGATCTCATCGGGGTACGTGTCCTAGACCATATTATCATTGGTGACAGCTACTACTCATTTACCGAAAGGGGGCATCTATGAAATGCGAATACTGCGGAAGGATACTAAGGCCGGGAGACATCATCCACGGAATCAAGTATGGGACGTTGACCTCTATAGGCTTCGAGGCAGCATCGGACTCTGCGGTGACAGTGATATGCGGACCATGCGGGAACAAGGTTTATCAAATCGTGTATTCCTCATTAGACGACAGAGTATTAACATACCCAACTATTCTCAAGATGGTACCTGAACTTACCTCCCTCATGAAGGATGCATATCGACTGGTCCAGGCTATTGCCAGTTTACCAGCCTCAGACCAAAGATCACTTCAACATCTGTTATCAACCAGCAAAGACATAATGTGACGGCTGGTGAAGCGTTCGTTTCTTTGTCACCAAGTTTGTGATATAAAATTACTCTGTTCCTGAAAGGAGGTATGGCATGTTCCAGTTTAAGAGTTTGTTCTGGTCAAAAGAAACGAAAATGGCGGTTCAACGTTTAAATGAGTTCAAAGAGCTAAATGCTGAGTGGATAAGCCGTAGAGAGCGGATCTATAACTCATTCTCAATGTCGGATATAAAGAGAAACATACGTGAGTTTAAGTGTTGTGCTGAATGTGGTGATCTCACGAAAATATTGTTGAATATAGATTCAGTATTAAATAAAACTGAATATTATTGCAGGCCCATGTTTAACGGTCTCATCTTTAGAGCAAGGATTGGAGAATATGATAATGTTAAATCTCTGTGGTATCCTCCCAGCCAGTTAATAGATACTTTTGGTAGGTGTAATTTCCCTAAAGAATCGGTGTTTTATGGTGGTTTTGCTCCAGAGACGGCGATTTATGAAGTCGAGCGTTTTGCCGAAATTCATTCACAAGAACCTTACTGTAAGCTTGCTACAGTGATTGCTCTGCAACCTAAACCTAGAGTGACTATAGAAATGATGATGGTCGGTTTCGAATATGAGGAAGAATATATACATAAAATTCCTAGGCATACAGTTGTTAATGTGGAGCTGCTTCCTGAAATTTATCGGGTTGTTATGATGAACTATCTAGATGCTAAGTTGACTATGAGTAATAAAACATTTAAGAAGTGGAGATTATTGAATGGATTTATTGCGGAGATGTTTTCTTCGGTAAATGAAAATAAATACAGTTATCTTATTAGTAGTTCGATATCAAAAAAACTATTCGATGTGTTAAAGCCTGATGCGATAGTATACCCCAGCGTAATAAATAAGAATGGCGCAGTTAACATTGCAATTAAACCTGATGTAATTGACAGATGTTTTGATGTTAATAATGTAATGCTTTATCACCTTATAAGTCATAATGGTGCAGATGAACTAATCTTCCCTAGCAAGATTGCAGAAAAAATTAATGATGATGGGTCCTACGAATGGAGGACCGTGATGTTTGAAGATGACGAAGGTAGAAAGATTAGAGATGCCATTGTTAAGCTGCCTAAAGCACAGCAGGAGGGTTTTGACCACTTTCTTGATGCGTTCAATAACCCAAATAACGCCAAAATTCTTTTTAGTCACCCTGATTCACCTAACTAGTTAGAAGAATTCTTCCCTGCCCACAGTCTAAAGTCCCGTCAAAAATTAACTTCAAAACACCAGCTTCAGTTATTCATAAATTTCCCTATCAGCGTCAAATAGGGCACGAGGGCCAACAGGCTCTTTTTTTGTGCCCGAAATCAAAGGAGGTATCACGATGGCAGTCTACAAGCGAGGAGATAAAGCAGTGTATTACATGAACTTTACTGTTGATGGAGTTCGAGTCAGCAGGAGTACTGGCAAGTTCACAAAGAAGGAGGCCAAGCTCGTTGAAGCCGTAGAGAAGAAGAGAATGATGGTAGATGGCGCATTATCCCCAAGAGAGAGAGCAGCAAGGATGCTCTTGAGCTTTGCCATTCAGAAGACCTATGACGAACGGTGGAAGGACAACAAGGATGGACTCAAAGCCAAGCGATTAGCTGAACGTGCAATTGATCTGATAGGGGATATACCCCTCAGCAAAATCGAGGACGAGACCATCAAGCGCATGGTGAAGAAACTGGAGGACTCTGGTGTAAAGGGTGCCACCATCAACAGATACCTTGCCACAATGAAGACCCTGTTACGCCACCACCAACAGCCGTGGGAACATATCAAGCTCAAGAAGGAGAGCAAGGGGAGGATACGGGTACTGTCCAAGGAAGAGGAGACCACTGTTGTCAGTTTGCTACGGGATACCGGACACAACAAGAAGAGGAGCTATTACCCTGAAGCCGCTGACTTGGTAGAGGTCTTAGTTGACACCGGATGTAGGTTAAGCGAGGTCTTGAATCTGAAGTACGAGGATATCAACTTTGACACCAACCTCATCAGCATCTGGATCAACAAAGGAGACAAGCCCAGGAGTATCCCCATGACAAAGAGGGTAGGGGGAGTTCTACTGGCTCGACAGGAAGGTAATTGGCTAAAGCCCTTCACTATCGACATCGACCAAGCACAGAAGGCATGGAATTGGGCTAGGAAAAGGATGCTGCTGGATGATGATCGAGAGTTCGTAATGCACTCGCTCCGACATACATGTGCTACCAGACTGCTGGACAGAGGAATTGACCTCTATACGGTTAAGGAGTGGTTAGGGCACAGCACGATTCAGGTAACAGAGCGGTATGCACACCTAAATCCTTCCAAGCTGGCTCATGCTGTTGAGGTGTTGGAACTCTAGGAAACCAAGTGGCAGATTGTCGGACAGGGATTAACTTGAGGTAACAGTGAGACCTGTTATCTCAAGTTAATAGGACATGTTCGCTATTGATATTATGCAGATATGGTGGTAAAAGTGAGACCTGTAGTGAGACCTTAGGGTTGATAAAAACATATATGCAAGGGCTTGTCGTGAGCTGTAACCCCTCGAAAAGACTCAAGGAAGGGGTCGGACGTTCGAATCGTCTCGGGGACGCCACAAATAATAAAAGGGTTACAGCATCTGCTGTAACCCTTTTTTCGTTTTGGCCCGTTGCCTTAAAGACGCTCAGAAAAACTTATAATTTTATATGTGTCCCCTTGTGCCTCAAGACTTAAGCAGAAGAAGACTTTCTTGTTCACTGGTGATACCATTCTCATGGTATTGAGCCTATTTGAAGCGCGATTTTATATTGTTATTTTGTATGTATTCCAGCATTGATTTCGATATTGCTGATAATATTGGGTACATTGGGCGTAACATGTTTAAATAACCAATTAACAAGTAGTACGCAAACTTTTTCCTGGACAAAATTGAAAGGCCAATAAAAACATGTATGAATGACATAAGAAGCATAAATATCTCAAATGGTGAAATCTCGCCGCCGTATGGAATCCCTTGTATAGTATAAAGCAAGGAAAAAAATCCAAGGATGATAAAATAATAGTAAGCAAAAGCTCTGATTGGCCTGAATATATCATCGGTCTTCACTGCCTTTCCTCTCTGGTTTTGGAATTCACATTTTTGTGCATTGCATAAATTTCATGCATGCTTTGCACTTCTACTGTGTGGCACAGTTTTTAAAATTATTCAAAGTTTATTTTCCAGGGCGCAATTTCACCTTCTGAGGTTCCTCTTTCATTACAACCCGCAATTGAACAACCACGCCCAACTCCTAGAGTTCTTGAGGTGATGGAACCATTATCAGAATAAGACTCTGAGTATGACGCGCCACCAATACTTAAGGCAGAATATGCACTGTTACCATCGAAAGATTCTCTTCCGCTGGTATTGTAAAATGTGAGACGAGATAAGGAGATAAGATAAGGATAAGTAAGGATAAGTAAGGATAAGTAAGGATAAGTAAGGATAAGTAAGGATAAGTAAGGATAAGTAAGGATAAGGGGACACGTATAAGTTTATAAGAGTCTGCACCAGAGACTCATGCCGCCCTTATCGTGTGCGCTCTGCGGCCCAAGAACTCTGAAACCAACGGGTTCACGACTGATGTTATGACCCGTTTTACGTTGTTTGGCCGTTCGCACCGCGGTTCGGGGGGCAGGGGGACGTTGTTGACTTCGTTGAGTTCACTCCAGCAAGTCAACTAACTCAACAACGTCCCCCCCCTCCCAAACGCTGTAGGCCCTTTTTGCTCTTGGTCTACCTCTGCTGTTCTCCCCTTTGCATGCCGACTTAATCGCATTGACTGCCAGCCGCTCGAAGGCCGGGGCCCATCCTGAAGATCTCCGCCAGCAACTTGTCAGTCACGCGGTGGAGACGTTCACCTGAGTTACTTTCATCGGCTGCCCACCACAAGTAGACATAAGGCTCTTCGATACAATCAACAGGGTAAAGGACCCAACTAAAAAGACTCCGCTTGAGAAAAGCCATGCGCCTGTCATCACCGCTCCTGCATCAGTAACGGCGGGCAAGCCTTTCACCGTGGAAGTATCGGTCGGGGAAGTGCTCCACGGAATGATTCCCGCCCACTGGATAGGCTTTATCGAGCTCAGCCTTGGCAACGAGCCCGCTGGAAGAGTGGATTTGCAGCCGAGGGGGTACCTGGTACCGAAAGTTGCCTTCACCGTTGTGGTCCCCAAAGAGGCAGCATCGACCGGAAAGGTTACACTGGTGGCAAAACAGCAGTGCAACCTCCATGGTCTATGGGAAGGAACCCTCGATATCGCAGTGACCTGATTCCAGCCGATGGTTCTGGAGGATGTATCGGGTTACTGGCGATGGCATGGTACACACCACAATCGCATACTGTCGGGTGCAGCGCGCGCAGAAGACGTGCGGGGGCGAGGTCGGGCGCCCTACTATTTGGTGTGAGGGGCGCGCGGGAATTCTGGCGCCTGTTATGTCCAAAATTCCTGTTTGCATTTCTAGCTGACAGGCAGATAATTACTCTTACCTGCTATGAAGACAATCGTACCGAAAGGATGCCAACCACATCCATCGAATGCGAAAACCTTCAGAACCAGGTAAAGGCTCCCGCTCCACCAGCATCGGTCCTGAAAAAACCGACCGCTGAGCGTAGACACTGCTAGCATTAAAAACGCTGCTCTGTCGCCGGGAGCCACCAACGAAACTGCTTTGGTCAGAGACCGCAATTAGACTTGCTGAAAACGAGTCCTAATTACAGCGGCAACCTCCCAAAGCAGTTTCTTTTTTTGTGCCCTCCATCAATTAAGGGGCAGGGGGGCGTTGTTGATATATTTACATTTGGTGGGACACGTAGAGCAAAAGTGAAAATATTAACAACGTCCCCCGCTGCCCTTTGCTTAGTGTCATTCATGTGCCACTCGTGTCCGAGGCGCACCTTTGGGGTGCGCCCCTTGAGATTGTCCTTTTTTTGCGCCACGCCCCTGAATTTCTCAGCGCTTGTAACCGATACGACGCAGCAGGTCGCGCCGCTCCTGCCGGTCCTCGTCCGTTTCCACCCCTTTGGGCGGCAGCCCGTCGATGACCCCGAGGATCCCCCACCCCTGGAGTGTTGAGGCAACGATTACCTGGAGCGGGTTTGCCGTGGCACAGTAAATCCGGCACACCTCAGGGCAGTTCTTGATCTGGTTGAGCACGTTTATGGGGTAGGCGTCGCGCAGCAAAATGCAGAAGACATGACCGGCGCCTATGGCATTGAGCACCTGCACACATCCCTGGACCAACTCCTCGTCGTTCCCCTCGGTCCTGATCAGGCACGGTCCGGATGCCTCGGTAAAGGCGACTCCGAAGCGGGCCTGCGGTACCGTCGTGGCGATGACTTCGTACAGGTCTTCGGCCGTCTTGATGAAGTGTGTCTGCCCTATGATGATGTTACAGCCCTCGGGATACTCGATTTTTACGTCGTGTATTTCCACGTTCATGGGTTTCTCCCTTTGATTGAGAAGGTGATCAGCGCCGTTCCAGCACTTTGCTTTTCCTGTGTTTTACCGTGCCGTTTCAGATGCCGAGGCCCGCTATGGTGGCGCCGCATTCAGGACAGGCCCCGTTGCGTATCCTGTTGGTATTGATGGCAAAACCGTAACGCTCGATTAGAAGGGCCGAACAGGAGGGACACCAGGTGTTCTCTCCGCCCTCACCGGGCACGTTGCCTTCATAAACATAGTGCAGGCCGGCGGCGCGGCCGATCTCACGCGCCCTGCGCAGCGTGTCCACCGGGGTCCGTGGCCGGTCGGTCATCTGGTAGGTAGGGTAGAACTGGGTCACGTGCCAAGGGGTATCGACCCCCAGGTTTGTGACGATGAATTCCGCTATTCCCTTCAGTTCCGCCTCGGAGTCGTTCAGTCCCGGTATGATCAGCGTGGTCAGTTCCAGCCAAATCCCCTGCCTGCGATACTCGATGATAGAGTCGAGGACTTCGGAGAGACGGGCATGGACAACGTCCCGGTAGAAGCTCTCGGAGAAACCTTTGAGGTCGATATTGGCCGCATCCAGGCAGGGCGCGATCATGGATAGCGCCTCCTTGCTTATGTAGCCGTTGGTGACGAAAACGTTGCTCAGGCCGGCTTCTTTCGCAAGGATGGCGGTGTCGTAGGCAAATTCGAAAAATATGGTCGGCTCGGTGTAGGTGTAGGAGATGGAACGGCAGCCGGCATCGCAGGCCTTCTGTACGATTTCCAAGGGGGAGCGCTCGGTACCAATAATGGGGGCACCACGCTCAACTTGGGAAATGGTGTAGTTCTGGCAATGGCGGCAATGGAAGTTGCATCCAACCGTGGCTATGGAGTAGGACCTGGTCCCCGGCATGACATGGAAGAGCGGTTTTTTTTCGATCGGATCGTCATGCTCGGCGCAGAGTTTGCCATAGACCAGGCTGTAGAGTGTACCATCACGGTTTTCACGTACGGCGCAGATGCCACGGGCGCCATCGGCGATGTGACAGCGGAAGCGACAAAGGTTGCAGCGCACTGTGTTCCCTTCTCCCCGCTCGAAAAACAGTGCCTCTTTCATGGCTCCCCCTGCGTTTCCCACGTCAAGTTCCGGTTTTTTTCGCTTCTGCGTACCCTTATCTAGTGAATGTGGATCCGGCTCACGTCAGGCGCGGAGATCTGGTAGGCTCCGTCTCCTGTTTCTCCGTGGAAGACGGCACTCGTCCGTATCTTGAGTTGGAGGCGACGCCCTGATTTAAGCAGCAGATCGGCCGGCACCGTATCGCCACTGACAGGGCCAAGGTCTACTTCTTTCAGGTCGTGGAAGAAGACGCTCATGTCTCCCGCCCCTCGTTTCCCCTCGAGAAAGACCTTGCCGTTCATAGAAAACCTGCTCAATTCGAGTTTCATTCCGGAGCGGTCGGTAAGCTGCACCTTGATGTTCTCATCCGTTTTGGGTACCTCTCCCTCCGGTGCGCCCCCCAGGCTACCCATGCCCATCAACACGGCGGTTGTTACAAGAACCAGCGCGGCAGTCATAAGGTTTCTCATACCGTCTCTCCTTTCCATCGTAAGATTTGATGCGGCTCGCACTGGACGGTGCTATGTAAAATAGGGGGATGGCATACAGTACGAGGGCTACCAGCATTAACCCGGCCTTTATTATCCCCTCCGTCCGTGAAATCTCTACGCAGGAAACGCCTGGTTGTAACTGTGACTTCAATGCCCTGACAGTATATCACTTTGCGATCGCCAGGTGCCTTGAGGTAAACAAGGGGGGATGGATGACACAGGTATGTCTCGAGCGGAATTCGCATGCCCAGTATTTTGGCTGGGGTGACCGGAGATCGCGGCATTGACATCGGCGATGCTGGAAGAAAGTGCTTGAAACATTACATGGATCTGGTTATATCTAGTCCGTGTTGAGCGGTGCGAAGGTGGGCGGTAGGAAATCATCTTGAAGAACGTTACAAGGCACTTGTGGGTTTTCCTGCGGGTGCTTTTTTATGTTGTAGTTGTGGGGAGTTGATGGAAATCGTAAAGCAGGAAATCGAGCGGTTGGACAGGGTGCATGAGGCGATCGGGCGCTACGCGGCGGACCGCCTGCAGACGATCGGGAGGCACGAGGCGTACACGAAGGAGCTGGAACAGCAGCGCCTCGCCTCGGTGGACTGGCGCGAGAAGAACGATATCGCGGAAAAACTGATCGAGCACGGGCACCACTCGCCGCGCAAGTACCTCCATGAATTCACCCAGCAGGCATCTCCTTACTTCGGCATCCTAGGCATCCACGACACCGACCGCAGGATCGGGAAGAAAGAGTACCTGATCGGCAACCAGACGCTCATGGACGGCCAGCGTGTGATCGTCATCGACTGGCGCAAGGCGGAGATCACGGGTCCCTTCTACGAGGGGTATGAAATAGGGGAGGAGTACGAGCTCACCATAAGGGGAGTGGAGAGGGAAGGGGTGATCACCCGCCGGGACAAGGTGACCATCACCAGGAAGGCCCTGCACCGGATCGAGACCCCTTCGGAGACCTACGAGCTGCGCGGCGACACGTGGCACAAGAACGGCTCGGCCGGCGAGTCGACCGCCGACACCAAGGAGCGCACCGAGGACCACCGGATGGTGGATTCCATCGCGGCCCTCATCTCTCCCGAACAGTTCCGCGCCATCACCAAGCTAAAAGACGGCGTGGTGGTGATAAACGGTGCAGCCGGAGCAGGGAAGACCACGGTCGCCCTCCACAGGCTCTCCTACCTCATGTTCGATGCCCCCGAGAGGTACCGCCCGGAGCGGTGCATCGTCCTCATGTTCAACCGGGTCCTGCGCGACTACGTGAAGCAAAGCAGCGATACCCTCCTCGGTCCGGTCCGGGTGGATACCTACAGCGCATGGTCCCTGACGGCGCTCGCAGCCCTAGGCGTGCACTCGTTGAAGACGGTCTTCGACGATTCCTTCGGGGCGCAGAAGAAAAGCAGCCGGGTTCCGGCCCTTCTCGCGAAATACGTGAAGGAGACCACGAAGATCGAGCCGGTCACCGACCTGTGGCGCTTCCTCATGCAGGATTACGTAGTCGCCGCACTTTGCACCGATTCCGGCGCTGAGTTCCAGCGTACGGCCCAGAGGAAGTTCGAGGCGAAGGAGCGGACCGTCTCGTTCTCCGATGTCAGCATCCTGCTTCGCCTGGCTCAGCTGCGTCGCCCGGCAGGGACAGTGGTGGTCGGGGCGCTGAATGCCTACGACCACATCGTGGTCGACGAAGCCCAGGATCTCTCCTCGCTAGAGCTGCGTACCATCGTGGCCGCTACCTCAGCTGCGCGAAGCATCACCATATGTGCCGACGAAAAACAGCAGATACTGAGTTTCCTCGACTCGCAGGGGTTCTCAAGCGTCATGGCCCAGCTCCACTCGCAGGGGCTGGAAAAGGAGAACCTGACCGTTTCCTACCGCTGTCCGAAGGAGATCGTCGACCTGGCCGCCCAGGTGAGCGGGAGGAGCGCCGACACCACCAAGGCCCATTCCGGTGCGCTCGATTTCCATGCCACGCGAAACGCCGCCGAGTCGATGGCGAAGATCCGGGAAGTCGTCGAGGCTATGGTGCAGGCCGCACCCGGCTCGCTTACCGGTGTCATCTGCAAGAAGAAGGCGGACGTCAAGGCGCTGCACGCTGCGCTCTCCGGCGTTCCAGGCCTGCACGCCGAAGGGGAGGTCTCCTTTTCGCCCGGGGTCCAGGTGATCCATGCTCACGCCATCAAGGGAGTCGAGTTCACCAACGTGATCCTCTACAACCCCAGTTCCTTCGACTACCGCCAGACCGACCCGGACCGAAACCTCCTGTACGTCGCCATCACCAGGGCGTGCAAGGCCCTTCACATCGTCCATCACCAGCCGCTGGCGCATGGGCTTCGTGACGGGGCTGCTGCCTGCCTTGCAGGACGGGCGTAACGTTCCGCTCACATCTCGTTGTCAGCAAAATTCCATCGTACTTTTCCCCATGCGGATGACCTCCCGGTAATCCTTCAACATGGTGACATGGCCGTTGTCATGCGCCATCATCGCCTCGAAAAGCTGCTTGAGTCCTGCGTCCTGGAAGTGCACCACGTTGGACATATGCAAAAGTGCCACCTGCTCCTCCAGACGGATGGCCAAGTCAAGGGCGTCTTCGGGAAACGGCGTCGAGCCGGTCAGCCGCTCGACGATTTCCTCCAGTTTTTTCAGGTTGGCGGACGCTTTGGTGACGTCGATCTTGACCGCTTCCATGCCGGTTCCTTGCAGCCTTATCGCCAGGTGGAACTGCTGGGCATGATTTTCCTCCTCGACTGCCGTCTTCTTGAACAACATGGAGAGGCTTTCGTCATCGGCAAAGAGATCGGAGAAATGGTGGTATAAACTCGCCACTTTCGACTCGAATCCTGCACACTGCTGCAAGAAGTGCAGTTGGTCCATGGGCAGCTTCAAGGTCTGTGCATTCTCTTTCTGCAGTATCTTCTGTCTACTGATCATGGGGAAATTCTCCTGACTTGGTGTCCGTATTTCACCTACGCTCCTCCAAAACGGCAACAGGGGACCAGCTAAAATAGCTGGTCCCCTGTTGCTTATTGGCTGCAATACCGGGATCGAACAAGCGATGCCGGCGTCAATGGTTACTTTACGGACACGACTTGTACCAGATAGAGTTAGGAAAATCAAGGGTTTCTCTGTAGGTGAAACGGGGTGAGGATCCTTCGAGTTCCAAACTGGTTGCCGCAATGATTCTGGACTGGTCATTTTTGACAATATTTCACTGTGACATAAAATCTTACTGTATTTGAATTCCCTTTGTTTGGAGACCACCGTTACTGCTTCTATCTCGCTTTTTCCCTGACTATGTCGGAGGCTTTATGGACAACCTTAAACGATGTGCCCGGCTGGTTTTTATCGCGATAGGTTTCTCCCTCTTGCTGCTGGGGTGTGCCGCACCACGGACTATCCAGACTCATCCCGCCCTCTCACAGAAATGTCAGAACATAAAGAGCATCGTTTTTGCCAAACCGGACATAAAGGTTTACCTCGTTTCCGCCGGTGGCGTCCCTGAACTTATGGATGAATGGTCGAACCTCGCAAGTGACAACGTCACCAAGGCCCTGCTCGCCCAGTTCGAAGGTTCCGGCACCAAAATATCGGTGCTGAAGACGGACCCTCAAAATGAGCAGGAGATGAAGGAGGTACTCGCTCTCTTCCCGGTGGTGAGTAACGCCATCATGTACCATGCCGCTCCGGCTCAGCCCGGATTTACCCAAAGCGCCCCGACGACGTACGAGACAGGCGCAGACTACTCGGTCGGGCCGATCCCCAAGATCCTGGATCCGGCTGGGGCCGATGCCCTGCTCCTCGTCCACGGCGTGGACCAGTATGCCAGTGCCGGGAAAAAGGCGGTGAATGTCCTCGGCACCGTCTCGGGCGTGATGATGTCGGCGTTCACCGGGATCGTCGTCGTACCGAGAGGGGAGGGGACGACCCTCAGGATAGCCCTCGTTGACCGCAATGGGACCGTCCTCTGGCACAACCTTAAGGGCGGTTCGACGAACCTGCGCGACCCGGACCAGGCAAAAGGTTTCGTCGAGGTGGCTCTCGACGAATTCCCGGGACTGAAGAAATGATCAGGCTTTGCCTCATCGTCGTGCTACTTGCGCTTTGCTGTCCGGCCTCCTTCGCGGCGGCAGGTGCCGGCCCGGCATACCCGCAGGATGACGATGAGCGGCGGCTTTGGCTGCGGGCCGACGAGGAAGTGAAGAAGCTGAACGACAGCAGCCAGATCTACAAGAACGCGGAGATGGAGCTTTACCTGGACAATGTTGTGAAGACGCTGCGCACAAGGGAGGAACTCGCGGTCTTGCCCCTCAAGTTCCGGATCATCAGGGAGCACTCCTGCAACGCCTTTATCTTCCCCAACGGCAGCGGCTACATCAATACCGGCATGTTGGCGAATATGGAGAACGAGGCGCAGCTCGCCACGATCCTCGCCCACGAAAGCATCCATGCCATCAATCGCCACATGCTGAAGGAGTTTCGCGACACAAAAGACAAGAGTGCTCTTTCGACGGTGCTCGGGATGCTGACCGGGAACCTCCTGACCCCTCTGGGAAACCTGGGAGCGCTTGCATCCATGAAGGGATACTCCCGCGAGCTGGAGGCCGAAGCCGACCGCGAAGGGTTCCGGTTGCTGATGCGGGCAGGTTATGATCCCTACGAGGCACCCAAGGTCTTCGGCGCACTGCAGAAGGAGGCCAAGGTGGAAGATCGCAAAGAGACCTTCTTCTTCGCATCGCATCCGATGCTCCAGGCGCGGATCGATAACTTCAACGCTCTGCTCGCCCTTGAGGCAAACGGTAAAAAGGGGAAGACCAACGCCGAGGGGTACCTGCGTACCTTTGCCGTACTGCTGCTTGAAAACGCGGAGATGGACATGAAGGCGGGGCACTTCGAGAGGGCGCAGGACTGCATCACGCGTTATATCTCCGCCCGTGGCGAGGATGCACGGGCCTGCCTGCTCATGGGGGAGACTTTCCGCCGCAACAGCAGCCATCCCGACCTGGTGAGAGCAAAAGAGCTGTATCAGAAGGCGGTCCGGCTGGACCCGCTGTATCCCGAGCCTTACCGCATGTTGGGCCTTATTGCCTACAAGGAAAAGGACGCGGAGCTTGCACGTAAGTCACTTGGTGAATATCTGAAGCTGCAACCTGGTGCTCAAGACCGCGGCTACATCGAGGGGATGCTGAAAAACCTGCGTTAGGGGAGGCCATAAATGAAAAGGGTGCTGCTGGTGATGGTGCTTGTTCTCCTTGGCGGCTGTGCGACAACCAAGCCCGTGGCGGAAAACCGGCCTTTTTCGGTGACCCAACCGCCTGGCTGGAAAGAGCACAGGACCAACGCGCTGATGTCGGTCAGCAAGGAGTATCCAGCCCTGCAGAACGTGGATATCGCCAGGAAGGGACTCCAGGAGGAGAAACAGTTTACCCACACGAAGCGACGGGTGACTTCGGGGATGCTGCCGCAGGAGCTGGCCGAAGTCGTCATCGACGAATTCCAGTCGGACCAGAACTTCCCCGTGGACGCGGTGGAGGAAAATGAACCCGCGATGATTGGTGGGGAGCCCGGTTTTCGCGTCCGCCTGACTTACAGCACCAAAACCGGATTGAAGTATCGCGCCGAGATCTACGGCTTCGTACACGATAACTGGTACTACCAGATCACTTACTCGGCGCCGGCGCGCTATTATTTCGCAAGGGATCTCCCGGCGGTGCAGCAGATGGTAAAGTCCTTCACCCTTGCCAAGGCGCAGTGAGAAGTGCCTCGAGATACACGGAGGAGAGTGCCATGAGTGATGACCCGTTAAGCATCGAAACCAAAGGGGTGACGGTGCAGTTACTTGCGAGTGTAGATCTTGGTCCCGAGATAGAGGGGATGGCGGGGCGCGAACTGCGCATGCGCATGGTGACCATAGAGCCTGGAGGCGTCTTCGGCCCGCTGCATGACCATATAGACAGGCCTGGCACCGTCTATATTCTACAGGGAACCATCACCGACCACCGAAACGGCATAGCCACGGACTACGGTCCGGGGGTAGGCTGGCCCGAAGACAGGAACACCATGCACTGGCTCGAGAACAGAGGCACGATTCCCGCTGTGGAGATTTCCGTCGATATAGTCAGGAAAGGGTGAGCTAGAGGGCTTGGGAGCGGGTTTGTATGGAAGACAAGCTTGAGGAGTACAAGCTCGAAGAGGACATAAGCGTCCACATCTTTACTGCTTCGGCCGCGATGGTTGGTGTCTGCCTTACCGTAATCGGCCTGGTACGCGTCTTCATTACCATTAAGCGCATCGATACGCTGGCGGATGACATTTTGGCTGTCGCGTCGCTTATCTTTCTTACCTCGTGTTTACTGTCCTATTGGGCCTTGAGAACCAGAAAGCGGCAGCGCATGTACAGGATAGAGCGGGTGGCAGACGCCGTTTTTATCTTCGGTTTGCTGCTGATGGTGGTCGTGTGCGGGATCATTACGTTCATCATAGAGTCCGTTTGATTTCAACTCTTTAATTCTCTTGTCCCTGTCCGCGAACACTTGATCGTTCGAGAATCATCCCCTCAGATGCACAGTCTTTTCGTGAAGGACGATGGCGCAGCGGAACGAACTGTCGTTGTCGGCGTAAGTGGCGACGGCATCACATGTCCGGATCAGTCTTTTCAGATGCAGGGTCAGCTTCTTTATCGACTCCGCGTTGAGTCTGAACGTCAGGGGCATCGCCTCGACCGGTGTCCCTTCAGGAGCATCATCCGTCCCGAAATAAAGAGTAACCGGTTCCAGTTCCTCATGGCCTAAGGCGTATGACCGAAACCTTTCGATCACTCGTCGCCTTTGGTTTTTCGTCGTTGAAGGGTAAAACCAAAGGGCGAAGCGCGTTGCGCCTTTGTCGACGGAAGACGAGAGCACCGATTCAAAAAGTGATGCAGTTATTTGTCCCTTGATGGTTTTCATCGCTTCATTGTTTATGTTATTTCGCCCCGCCAGTCAAGCCAATCCAACGGCCCGGCCCCCCATTTATGCATGGAGCAATACATCGAGCCATGCGTTATCCCCTTAGGGTTCGATGGAGCAACGTATCGCACGTTGTGTCGCTACCTATCGCACGATGTGCCATGACCTGTTGCACGAAGTGCCATGACCTATCGCGCGATGTGCTAAGACCTATCGCGCGATGTGCTACGACCCATCGTGCGATGTGCTACGACCCATCGTGCGATGTGCTACGACCCATCGTGCGATGTGCTACGACCCATCGTGCGATGTGCTACGACCTATCGTGCGATATGCTACGACCCATCGTGCGATATGCTACGACCTATCGTGCGATATGCCATGACCTATCGTGCGATGTACTACGACCTATCGTGCGATATGCTACGACCTATCGTGCGATATGCCATGACCTATCGTGCGATGTGGCATGGCCTATCGTGCGATGTGGCATGACGTTTGGGCTTGATGGAGCAACATGTCGCGCGAACTGCCACGACGCCTGGACCTGATGAAGTGTCGTAAGGCAGTACGTAAGTGTGTGGAGGTCTAAGCGGGGGCGGGGGCAAGGTGCAACGGGCTAGGTAGGCATGAACAAAGTGGAAAGGCTCCCTCGATGCCATGCTTTTGCCATCGAGGGAGTGGGTAGCCACGGACCTTGATGCTCCCTAAGACGAAGACGAGGAGGCCCTTTTCCTCTTGGGGGTGGCGACCACTTCGACTCCTGCCTGCAGCAGAGCAGGGATGTCGTCATCCGTAGCCACCACCTGGAGATAGGCGGCGACCTTCTTGAACAGGTCAATCATTACTTTGAAGGATTTGTTCCGCATTACAATGGCGACGCGATCGTAGTTGATGGCACTGTTGTACTTTTGCTCCGCGTCATCGATCGCTGCTTTGATCACCTCCAGAGGAACCGCCTGCTCGGCCGCTTTTTTGTACAACGACAGTGAGGCCAATCCGCCGTAGTACCGTTGGCAGTTGCTGAGGACCGTCGAAGCTTTACCGGCTAATTCATACTTTAGATGTAGCATCGTCACCTCCGTTTTTTGATGGTTAGAGTTGGCTAACGCTGCTGCCGTCTAATATAGCTAAGTCCCCACGGTTGTACAGCGTGTGAGGCAATTAAATTGAATCCTCTTCAGCTTTAATATTGAGAGGAGGAAACGGGGGAACGTGATGCCATGATCACAGCTTCGAGGCACGCGAACTGAAACTTTTCAGGAATTTCCGAAGAGACTTCGCAAAAAGGGGGGGGCTACGGCAGGGTTACGCAAAGAAAAAAGGCCAGGCAAAATGCCTGGCCCTTCTGATTGATGGTGGAGCTACGCGGGATCGAACCGCGGACCTCTTGAATGCCATTCAAGCGCTCTCCCAACTGAGCTACAGCCCCATCTGATTGTAAAGGAAGAAAAAAGAGGTTAGGCCGTTGCCTAACCTCTTGATCTTTTGGTGCCGAAGACTGGAATCGAACCAGCACACCCTTTCGAGTACTAGAACCTGAATCTAGCGCGTCTACCAATTCCGCCACTCCGGCTTGCGAGAGACCTACTTATAGCATCGGACGCCTTCCCGTGCAAGAAAAAAATGGCTGAATGATTATCTTTTTCGGCCGTGTCGGTTAACTGATCGAAAAAACGTAGGTGCTAAAAAGGGGGCTCGATGGCCCCCCCTCGGTGTCGCTTCTTTTATACGAATAACGTCGCTACTCCCTGACGAAGGTGTCCATGTCGGACTCGTCCACCATCGCCATGATGCGCGCGTACTCGGCCTCGATGGTGAGGAAGTGGTTGTGCGTCTCGTTGGCGTTCCAGAGGAAGATCTCTTTGATGGATGAGTCGGTGATTTTCGCCGCGGTCTCACGAAGGGCCTTCTCCAGCTGGGTCTCTTTCTCCATGGCGTACTCAAGCGCTTTCTGCTCGGTGAAGTCGGCACCTATCACCTTCTGGATGGAATTGATCCAAAGCGCTTCGTTCTGGGGAGGGGACGTTATGAACTCTTCGAACGACCCGAGCTCTTTCCCCTGGTAGGCCTTGAAGAACTGGGCCGCATGTTCCTTCTCTTCCCTGGCCAGCTGTTCGAAGAGCCGCTTGGCTTCCTTGTCCTTCATCTGCTGTGCGCCGATCTGGTAGAAGTTCATCGCGTTCTTCTCGGTCTGGATGGCTTGCTTGAGTGCGTCCTGCATGTCTTTCATATAACCCTCCTGTGTCTTTGGATATCATTAAATTGTCGGTGTAAACATTATATGGGGAGTTGATTGGTTGTCAACCAGACCGCTTTGCTGATTTTCGCTGTGAGGGCAGGGAAGGGGTTACTGTCGATTGGATGAGTGATATGTAATGTTGTAACTTCGGGATGCCGTGGAGGAGTTGTGAGGCGAAGCGGTTGTAATTGATCTGCTGAAGAACAGGGAAAACAATGGCTGTGACTGTAAATCGCAGAGCAGGGAAGGGTAAGAACAAAAAACGCCCCAGCTGTAAAGCTGGAGCGTTGTGTTTGTGTGGTGCCGAAGACGAGACTCGAACTCGTACAGGCTATCGCCCGCCACCCCCTCAAGATGGTGTGTCTACCAATTCCACCACTTCGGCGTTGAAGAGCCATTCTTTTATCATTAGCTTGGCGCGAAGTCAACAAAATAAACCCAGGTTGTGGAATTTTGTCAGCTCGCGTACTGGTTCATTTACTTCCCACTGCGGCGCGGCGAGCCGGTCGGGATAACTGGTCCTTCCGTCGGGTCTCGCTGTGGCGTCCCCTGCGCCCAACGCTCGTGCAGCGGCGACGTCAGCGGGATATCGGCTCCTTCCGCGGGGTCGCGCCCCGGTGTTAAGTCCATGCTTTCGAAGCGGCTGCTTATCGTGCCCTGGTGCTGTCGGTCGAGTGCTTCGGCTGCGTTCGATCTGGTGTGTCTTTTCATATGACCTCCTTTCCCCCTTTCCCCCTTCGCCAAGGCTACGGGGGACAGGCGCCAAGGCTACGGGGGACAGGTACCCCCTTTGCGGAGGCTATGCTGGACAGGTACCCCTTTCGGGGAGGCGCGCTACTGGGGACAGGGGGCTGGTGGTCTTGCACCTGGACCTCCTGTCCTTTTGCCTGTAGTTATTTTACTCCGGTTGTGGTGAGGGGTGCCAGAGGGTAGGGGGAGGGGGGAGGGCAAAGTGGGGAGCGGAAATGAAAAAAGGGCTACGGTGTGTACCGTAACCCTTTGATCTTTTCTGGTGCCGAAGACGAGACTCGAACTCGTACAGGCTATCGCCCGCCACCCCCTCAAGATGGTGTGTCTACCAATTCCACCACTTCGGCAGGAAGAACCAGACTTTTAACATTACTGGTTAGAGATGTCAACAGCAAATCTCTAATTAATTACTTTGCCGGTGCTGCGGGTGCCGCCGGTGCCGCCGGTGCTGCGGGCGCGCCAGGTGCTGCCGGTGCGGTAGCGGGTGCACCCGGTTTCATCGGCTGCTGCAGCGGCATGCCGCCCATGGGGGCCGGCTTGGCCTTGGGAGCCTTGGACATGATGGACGAACCGCCGCCTTTGCCGGAGATGAAGGCGAGGGAGAGGGAGGTCAGCATGAAGATTACTGCGGCGTAAGTGGTCAGCTTGCTCATGAAGGTGTTGCCACCGCCTGCGCCGAACACGGACTGGCTGCCGCTGGCGCCAAACGATGCCCCCATCTCGGCCCCTTTGCCGGACTGCAGCAAAACGACCACGATAAGCGCGAAACAGACCATGACATGCAGAGTTACCAGTAGAATAGTCATTAAAAAACTAACCTCCGAAAGTGTTCAAAGAGACTGCGAAAAAGTCTTCTTAACATACAAAGAGTCTATTTAACATACTTGTTCAAAATTACCAAGCACTATTCACCAAACCGGACGATCGAGGCGAACGAGGCCCCCTTGAGGCTCGCACCTCCCACCAGGGCGCCGTCGATGTCGGGGCGACTCATGAGCCCCTTGACGTTCTCGGGCTTCACCGAACCGCCGTAGAGGATGCGTACCTTGTCGGCCGCGTTTTTCCCAAGCAACTGCGCTACGACGCCGCGGATGAAGGCGTGCGCCTCCTGCGCCTGGTCATCGGTGGCTACCTTGCCGGTGCCGATGGCCCAGACCGGTTCGTAGGCGATGATGACCGCTGCGAACTGGGTTTCCGTGAGCCCTTCGAGCCCCCCCTTCAACTGGCGCTCCAACACCTTAAAGGTGTTGCCGGCCTCGCGTTCCTCAAGGGTCTCGCCGATGCAGAAGATCGGCACCAGGGCACCCTTGAGCGCCGCCTTGATCTTCTTGTTCACCGTCGTGTCGGTCTCGCCGAAGTACTGCCTGCGCTCGGAGTGGCCGATGATGACGTGGCTTGCACCGGCGTCGAGCAGCATGCGCGGAGATACCTCGCCGGTGTAGGCCCCTTCCTCTTCCCAGAAGACGTCCTGGGCGGCGAGGTTTATGCCGGTGCCGGCAAGAGCGGCGGGGAGGGCGGGGAGCACGGTGAATACCGGCGCCACCACGATCTCGACGTTATCAACGCCGGTGACCAACGGCGCGAGCTCCTCGATCAGGGCGAGCGCCTCGTCCTTCGTTTTGTACAGTTTCCAGTTGCCTGCTATGACCGGCTTGCGCATCTAATCCCTCCTCAATGACAGATCAGAATAAAATGTAGGGTTCAGAAAGGGGCGAGGTCGAGGGCTTTGACTTGTCAGCCGCAACCCTCGCCTCGCCCTCGTCTTTTACTTGTGCCCCTTGTCCTCGAGGACCTTGATGCCGGGGAGCTTCTTACCTTCCAGAAGCTCGAGGAAGGCGCCGCCGCCGGTGGAGATGTAGCTGATCTTCGCGTACTCGCCGGCGCGGTGCACCGCGACGTCGGTGTCGCCGCCACCCACTATGGTGAGCGCGTAGGAGTTGGCCACGGCGGAGACCATGGCGAAGGTGCCCCGGGAGAAGGCGTCCATCTCGAAGACACCCATCGGGCCGTTCCAGACGATGGTCTTCGCGTTCTGCAGCGCCTCGGCGAAGAGGGTGACCGTGGCGGGGCCGACGTCGAGCGCCATCCACCCTTCCGGGATCTCCTGGATCGGGGTAACCTTGGTCTCGGCGGCCGGGTTGAACTGGTCCGCCACGACGCAGTCGACCGGAAGGTAGAACTTGACCCCCTTCTGACGCGCCTTCTCGTAGGTCTTCATCGCGGTCTCGATCAGGTTGTCCTCGACCAGCGACTTCCCTACGTTGTAACCCATCCCCTTCAGGAAGGTGAAGGCCATGCCGCCGCCGATGATGATCTTGTCCACCTTGTCGCACAGGTTCTCAAGCACCTCGATCTTGCCGGAAACCTTGGCGCCGCCAAGGATGGCGACCAGCGGGCGGATCGGGTTCTTCATCGCCTTCTCGAAGTAGTTCATCTCGTTCTTCATCAAAAAGCCCGCAGCGACCACCGGGAAAAAGTCGGTGATCGCCTCGACGGAGGCGTGGGCGCGGTGCGACACCGCGAAGGCGTCGTTCACGTACACCTCGCAACCGTTGACGAGGGCCTTGGCGAAGTCGGCGTCGTTTTTCTCCTCGCCGTTGTAGAAGCGGACGTTCTCTAGCATGACCACGTCGCCGGGCTGCATGGCGTCGATCATGGCGCGCACTTCGTCACCGATGCAGTCGACGGCGAGCTTCACCTCCTTGCCCAGAAGTCTCGAAAGACGCTTCGCGGCCGGGGCCATGGAGTACTTCTCCTTGCGCTCCCCCTTAGGGCGCCCCAGGTGCGAGGCAAGCACGATCTTCGCCTTGTTGTCCAGCGCGTAGTTGATCGTGGGGAGTACCGCACGGATCCTCGTGTCCTCGGTGATGTTCTGGTGCTCGTCCAGCGGCACGTTGAAGTCGACGCGCATGAACACTTTCTTGCCGGCAAGGTTTTCGATTTCATCGATGTAGCGAATTGACATGATTCCTCCTCGTTGCACTAAAAATAAACGGGGGGGCGACTGCTCCCCCCCCGCGGTTTGTCATAAGCTCCGCGCCTGTCAGAGCATGATTCTCATAAGCCCCACCACGCGGCTGGAGAAGCCCATTTCGTTGTCGTACCAGGAGATGACCTTGACCATGGTCCCGTCGATCACCTTGGTGCAGGAGGCGTCGACGATGGAGGAAAGGGGGTTGCCGTTGAAGTCGGTGGATACGAGCGGCTCCTCGCAGAAGCCGAGGATCCCCTTGAGTGGCCCGTCGGCGGCGGCTTTGAGCGCCGCGTTCACCTGCTGCGCGTCCGTCGTCTTCGAGAGCGTGGCGACAAGGTCCACCACGGAGACGTTCGGGGTCGGCACGCGGATCGCCATGCCGTCCAGTTTCCCCTTGAGGGCCGGAAGCACGAGGGATACCGCCTTGGCTGCGCCGGTGGTGGTGGGGATCATGGAGAGGGCCGCCGCTCTTGCGCGGCGCAGGTCCTTGTGCGGCAGGTCGAGGATGTTCTGGTCGTTCGTGTACGAGTGGACCGTGGTGACGAGGCCCCTCTCGATGCCGAAGCTGTCCTGGAGCACCTTGGCGACCGGGGCAAGGCAGTTGGTGGTGCAGGATGCGTTGGAGACGATATGGTGCTTGTTCTTGTCATACTCCTTGTCGTTCACGCCGAGCACGACGGTGAGGTCGGGGTCGGTGGCGGGAGCCGAGATGATCACCTTCTTCGCCCCGGCGGTCAGGTGCTGCGCCGCCTTCTCCCGCGCGGTGAAAAGGCCGGTGGATTCGAGGACGATGTCGATCCCCATATCCTTCCACGGGAGCTCGGCGGGGTTTCTCACCGCGAGCACCTTGATCGCCTTGCCGTTCACGACGATGGTGTCGCCGTCGACGGAAACTTCACCGGGGAACTTGCCATGTACGGAATCATACTTTAACAGGTGCGCCAGGGTCTTGGCATCAGTCAGGTCATTGATCGCAACAAATTCAAACTCTTGCGTGCCCGCAGCTGCCCTAAGTACACAACGTCCGATTCGGCCGAATCCGTTAATCGCCACTCTTAAAGCCATGTGCTCCTCCCGTTAATTAAGTATTCCTTCACAATTGGGCATACTAACAGCCGATGGGGTGGTCGTCAAGATTTTATTCAAGATAATTCCGGGATTGTCGATAGCGATGAAGAGCCGGTACAGGCACGGTTTTTACGGTTAATCGAGAGCTTGCGATCGGTATTTTATCGGTGAATAAATACACATAATAATTGACTTTTCGCAGAAGTATAAATTATGCTGGCGTGGACCATGATGCGCACCATTTTCCACCACGCTGGCTGCTGGACATTTACTTGATGAAAATGACACTGGAAAAACGCATCCTTCTCTTCTCCTTCCTGATCCTCTTCCTTACTATCTTCATTAGTTCAGGTATGGACATCATGGCGTTGCGCAAGGACCAGGTGAGCGCGCTCAACCTGCGCTCCAAGGGGCTCGCCGTGGCGCTTAAGTCCAACATCGAGAAGGTGTTGAACCTGGGGCTCGAGCTGAAGGACATGACCGGGGTCTCCGAGAAGTGCCGCGAGATCATCGAGGGGAATCCGGACATCGCCTACTGCGTGGTGACCGACCTCGATGGGCGCGTGCTCTTCGCCAGCGATCCCCGTTTCATCGCCATGCCGCTGCAGCCGCAGCCGCAGAAGGAGGAGTCGCGCCCCGGTGACGAGCCGGTCTACAAGCGGCGCGTCTCCATGGTGTTCGACGGGGCCCACAACTCTTATTACGACAACGCCATCATGGTGATGAGCCCCTACGGCAAGCCGATCGCCCAGGCGCACGTCGGTTTCAGCGAACAGGTCGTCTTCGACAAGATGCGCGGCATGGTGTTGAAGACCCTCCTGCTGCTCGCCTTCTCCCTGATCACCTCCTTCACCCTCATCATGCTCTTCATGAGGCGCTACGTCACCCAGCCGATCTCGGTCCTTTTGAAAGGGGTGAAGCAGATCTCCGAGGGTGCCTTCGACACCCATATCGGCGAGGTGCAGGTCGACGAGTTCAACGAGCTCGCGAGAAACGTGAACATCATGTCTCAGTTCCTGAAGAACAGGGACGCCGAGATCAAGAAGAACTACCAGGACATGGAGCGGACCTTCGAGGAACTGCAGGCCTCCTACCGCAAGCTCGAGACCCTCTCCACCGACCTCGAGCGCTCCGAGGAGCTGTACAAGTCGCTCATGGAGGACGCAAGCGACGCCATCGTGGTGATCGGGGCGGACGACTCGATCCGCATGGTGAACAAGATGGCGGAGGAGTTCTTCGGCTACGAGGCGAAGGAGCTCGTTGGGCTTCCGCTCACAAAGATGCTCCTGCTTCTGAATATCGGCAACATCCCTAAGGTGCACCGGATCTTCCGCGAGGCCTCCGAGGGGGCGCACATCGCCGAGGAGATGCAGCTCTCCAAGAAGGAGGGGGGCGCCATGGTCGCCATGCTGCACGCCTCCAGCATCAAAAGCGGCTCCGAGACCCTGGTCCAGGCCATATTCCGCGACGTTACGCGCGAGCGCGAGATCATCCTGAACCTGGAGAAGAGCTCCGCCGACCTCGCGCGCCTGAACCGGATGAAGGATTCCTTCCTGGGGCTCGCCTCGCACGAGCTGAAGACGCCGCTCACCGTCATCATGGGGTACTCGGAACTCATCACCACCGATCTCGCCGACAAGGTGGACAAGACGGTACTCGAGATGGTGGTGAACATCGCCAACGCCGCCTCGCGCCTCGACAACATCATCAAGGACATGGTCGACGTTTCCATGATCGACGAGAAGAGGCTGCAGTTGAAGGTGGAGGACATCCAGCTGAACCGTCTCATCGAGGCCTCGGTGAACGAACTGCGCTTCTTCTTCTCGATGAGAAAACAGGAGGTGGTGCTGAACCTCGACGAGTCGCTCCCTTCGATACGCGGCGATGCGCTAAGGCTCATGCAGCTACTCTCGAACATCCTTGGAAACGCCATCAAGTTCACCCCGGACGGCGGGCGCATCACGGTGAGCAGCTCCGCGAAGTACCTTTTGCGCGGCCCCGCTGGGTCGGCGGAGGGGCGCGAGCATCACCTGTTCCTGGAAATCACCGTCACCGACACCGGTATCGGCATCGACCGCGAGGACCAGCTGCGCGTCTTCGACAAGTTCTACGAGGTGGGGAACATCCAGGAGCACTCAAGCGGCAAGGTCGCCTTCAAGGCGAAGGGGGCGGGGCTTGGCCTCTCCATCGCCAAGGGGATCGTCGACATGCACGGTGGCGAGATCTGGGTCGAGTCCACCGGCTACAACCCGGAGCGCTTCCCGGGCTCCACCTTCCACATTCTGCTCCCGCTGGCACCCGGTCTGGGCGAGGGGAACACCGACTACAGCAGGCTCCTGCGTTAAGCAAAACTCAGCAACTTCATCTTGAATCCGCCACCCGTTTCCTGTATAAAAATAAGGTTTTTCTGCCGTTCATGAGCCCCGTACGGGCGATGCGCGAATTCTCGGAGGGATGGATGAGGCTCAGCCTCCTGGCAAGTGGCAGCAAGGGGAATTCCCTGTTTCTGGAAACCGATGCCTGCCGTTTGCTGATCGATGCCGGCCTCTCCGGCCGGGAGACGATGACCCGGCTCGCCTCGATCGGCGTCGACGCCGACACCCTGGACGGCATCATGGTGACGCACGAGCACGGCGACCACATCCGCGGTGTGGGAGCGCTCGCCCGGCGCCTGAAGATTCCGGTGCTCTGCTCGAGCCTCTTGCTGCAGGCGGCTGGCCACGCCATCGGCAAGGCCGAGTTCATCGAGTTCGAGGCCGGTTCCTCCTTCGCCTTCAAGGGTGTGTCGGTCGACCCCTTTCCGGTCACCCATGACGCCTGCGATCCGGTCGGTTTCCGCATCGAAAGCGGCGAGGGGTGCATCGGTTTCGCAACCGATCTCGGGATCGCCACCCGGCTCACCCAGGAGAAGCTCAAGGGGTGCCGCGCGCTGGTCCTAGAGTTCAACCACGACGAGCAGATGCTGCAGGACGGGCCGTACCCATGGCATCTGAAGCAGCGCATCCGCTCCCGCCACGGGCACCTCTCCAACACGGAGGGGGCGAACCTTTTGGAGGAGATTCTGCACCCAGAGCTGCAGGGGGTCTTCCTCTCACATCTCTCCGAGGTGAACAACGATCCGGCGCTGGCCTTTGCCGCCGCCGACGGGCTTTTAAAACGCCAGAACCTGTGCGGCCCCGACCTCTTCGTCGGCTGCCAGCACAAGGTCTGCGGCGTATTCTCCGCTTGATCCTTTGCGCCGGGCGTCGGTAGGGGAGTCCTCCCCAGTGACGCGCGGTGCAGCTGTTTTCGCCATACCAAAAACTAGACATGCAAGAAGGGGGAACTATTCGTGATCGAACGTTACAGCCGTCCTGAAATGACCCGCATCTGGGAACCGGAAAACCGCTACCGCAAGTGGCTCGAGATCGAGATCTACGCCTGCGAGGCGCACGCCGAGATGGGGCGCATTCCCAAGGACGCCGTCGCGCGCATCCGTGCCAAGGCGAGCTTCGACGTGGAGCGCATCGACGAGATCGAGCGCACGGTAAAGCATGACGTCATCGCCTTTCTCACCTCGGTTGCCGACTACATCGGCGACGACTCCCGCTTCGTTCACCTGGGGCTCACCTCCTCCGACATCCTCGACACCTCTTTCGCCATGCTCCTCAAGGAGGCGGGCGAACTGATCATCTCCGACATCAAGCGTCTCATGGCGGTCATCAAGACCCGCGCCTTCGAGCACAAGATGACCCCGCAGATGGGGCGCTCGCACGGCATCCACGCCGAGCCGGTCACCTTCGGCCTCAAGATGGCGCTTTGGTACGACGAGATGGCCAGGAACCTGAAACGCATGGAAGCGGCCCTGGAGACCATCTCCTACGGCAAGATCTCCGGCGCGGTCGGCACCTTCGCCAACATCGACCCGCAGGTCGAGGAGTACGTCTGCAAGAAGGCAGGCCTCAAGCCCGCTCCCTGCTCGACGCAGGTACTGCAGCGCGACCGTCACGCCGAGTACTTCACCACCCTCGCCATCGTCGCCTCCTCCATCGAGAAGTTCGCCGTCGAGATCAGGCACCTGCAAAGGACCGAGGTGCTCGAGGCCGAGGAGTTCTTCAGCAAGGGGCAGAAAGGGTCCTCGGCGATGCCGCACAAGCGCAACCCGGTACTCTCCGAGAACCTGACCGGTCTTTCCCGCCTGATGCGCGGCTACGCCCTCTCCGCCATGGAGAACGTGCCGCTTTGGCATGAGCGCGACATCTCCCACTCCTCGGTAGAGCGCATCATCGGCCCGGACGCCACGGTGACGCTCGATTTCATGCTGAACCGCGCCATCGGGCTCATCGAGAACCTCGTGGTTTACCCCGAGAACATGATGAGAAACCTGAACCAGATGCGCGGCCTCATCTTCTCCCAGCGCGTGCTTTTGAAGCTCGCCGAGGCGGGTGCTTCCCGCGAGAAGGCGTACGCCCTGGTGCAGAGAAACGCCATGAAGGTGTGGGAAGAGGGTAAGGACTTCCAGACCGAGCTCTTGAACGACGAGGAGGTGGCCAGTTTCCTCCCCCCCGAAGAGATCAAGGAAGCCTTCGATCTCGGTTACCATCTGAAGCATGTCGACACCATTTTCACGAGGGTCTTTGGTGGATAGCATCCTGTACTACCTGGCGCCCGACGAGATGGATCCCTTCCTTCTCTTCTGGGGCAAGCAGGCACTCATCTCCGCCGTCATCATCGGCGTTTTCTACCTCCTCTCCAGGCTGGCGCAGCAACTGCTGACCAAGGTCGGCACGCGCCTTTGCTCCTTCACGGAGACGGATCTCGACGACAGGATCCTTGAGCGGGTCTCCGGACCCGCCATGCTCCTCGTCAACTGCGCCGGTCTGTACCTTGCCATCAGGCGTCTTCCGCTGCACGACCGGATCGGCATCATCGCCTCGGGGCTTCTCTTCGTGGTGAACATCTCCATCCTCACCGTCATCGCCTACCGCGCCCTCGACGAACTGTTGAAGGCCTACGGGGCGCGGGTGGCCGGTGCCGAGATGAGCCGGCAGCTCATGCCGCTCGTGGAGAAGCTCTGCACCATTTTCCTGGTGGTCACGGCGCTCATCATCACGCTCAAGCACTTCAACTACGACATCCTCTCCCTGGTCACCGCCCTGGGCGTCGGCTCCCTCGCCATCGGTCTCGCGGCGAAGGACACCCTGGCGAACATGATCTCCGGGTTCACCCTGATGATCGACCGCCCGTTCCGCATCGGCGACCGGATCACGCTCGGCACCCAGACCGGGGACGTGATGGACATAGGCCTTAGGAGCACCAAGATCAAGGGGCTCGACAACACCCTCCTGATCATCCCGAACTCCGAGCTGTGCAACTCCAACCTGATCAACATGGCCTTTCCGGACATGCGCGGCAAAGGGAGGGTCAACATCGGCATCGGCTACGAGTGCGACGTGGCGCGCGCCAAGGAGATCATGGTGCAGACCGCCCTCGACGTTTCCGAGGTGTTGAAGGACCCGGCCCCGGAGGCGTTCTTCGTGAACTTCGGGGACAGCGCCCTGAACCTCTCGCTCTTCTTCTGGGTTCCCGAATACACCCAGGTCTTCGGCGCGCAGGACAAGATCAACAGCGCGCTCCTCAATAGATTCCAGGAAAACGGCATCAACATCCCGTACCCGACGCGGACGGTCATCTATGAAAAGGACACCAACAATGCCCCACAGGATTGAGATCACCCTAAAGGACGAGGTCCGCGACCCGCGCGGCGAACGTATCAAGCGTGAGATCGGACACTTCCTCCATCTCGACGTGGCCGAGGTACGCACCATCGACGTCTACACGGTCGATGCCGTGCTCTCCGCCGACGAGCTGGCGCAGGCTGCCGCCGGCCCCTTCAGCGATCCGGTCATCCAGGACTACTCAATCGACAAGCCCGCCGCGGCAGGCTTCGACTTTCTGGTCGAGGTCGGCTTCCGCGCCGGTGTGACCGACAACGTCGGGCGCACCGCCAAAGAGGCGATCGGCTACCTGCTCGGGCGTCAGCTGGCGGCGGGGGAGGGGGTCTACACCTCGGTACAGTACCTTCTCTCCGGCAAACTGACCCAGGCCGATGCGGAGAAAATCGCCACCGGGCTTTTGTGCAACACCCTGATCCAGCGCTACCAGATCCTCGACGCCGCGACCTTCAAGGCGCAGGGGGGCGTCGCTCCCTTCGTGCCGAAGGTGCAGGCCGAGGCGAAGGTCGAGGTGAACACGGTGAACCTCGAGGTCTCCGACGAGGAGCTGATGCGCATCAGCCGCGACGGCGTGCTGGCGCTCACCCTCGACGAGATGAAGATCATCCAGGCGCACTACCGCGACTCGAACGTGGTCGAAAAGCGCAAGAGCCTCGGGCTCGGCGCGGCACCCACCGACGTCGAACTCGAGGCGCTGGCGCAGACCTGGTCCGAGCACTGCAAGCACAAGATCTTCTCCGCCGACGTCACCTACGAGGACGGCGAGGGGAATACCGAGAAGATCAACTCCCTCTTCAAGAGCTACATCCAGAAGACCACCGCCGACGTACGCGCGGCGCAGGGGGACAAGGATTACTGCCTCTCCGTCTTCAAGGACAACGCCGGCGTCATCAAGTTCAACGACGACTGGTCCCTCGTCTTCAAGGTCGAGACGCACAACTCCCCGTCGGCGCTTGATCCCTACGGCGGGGCGCTCACCGGCATCGTCGGCGTGAACCGCGACCCGTTCGGCACCGGTAAGGGCGCGAAGCTCATCTTCAACACCGACGTCTTCTGCTTCGCCGATCCCTTCTACGAGAAGGAGCTGCCGAAGCGCCTTCTGCACCCGCGCCGCATCTACGAGGGTGTCGTCGAGGGGGTTGAGCACGGCGGCAACAAGAGCGGCATCCCGACCGTGAACGGCTCCCTCGTCTTCGACGAGCGCTTCGCAGGGAAACCGCTGGTATTCTGCGGTACCGCAGGGCTCATGCCCGCCGCCATCGCGGGGGAAGCGTCCCACGTGAAGAAGATCGTCCCGGGCGACCTGATCGTCATGACCGGCGGCCGCATCGGCAAGGACGGCATCCATGGTGCCACCTTCTCCTCCGAGGAGCTGAACGAGAACTCGCCGGTTTCCGCGGTGCAGATCGGCGACCCGATCACCCAGAAGCGGATGTTCGACTTCCTGATCCGCGCCCGCGACAAGGCGCTCTACCGCTTCATCACCGACAACGGGGCAGGGGGGCTTTCCTCCTCCATCGGCGAGATGTCCGAGGAGTGCGGCGGCTGCGAGCTCGACCTCTCCAAGGCGCCGCTCAAGTACCCGGGTCTTGCCCCCTGGGAGATCCTCATCTCCGAGGCGCAGGAAAGGATGAGCCTCGCCGTTCCCCCGGAGAGAATCGACGAGTTCATGGAGATGGCGAAGCGCTACGGCGTCGAGGCCACCGTGCTCGGCACCTTTACCGATTCCGGCATCTTCCACATGCTCTACGGCGAGAAGACCGTGGCTTACCTGCCGCTTTCCTTCATGCACGCGGGGCTTCCCCCGATGCAGATCCCGGCGCGCTGGGAAAAGCCGCTGCACGAGGAGCCGAAACTCGAGGTCTCCGGCGACTATACCGGCGACGTCAAGGCGCTCCTCTCCTCGCTCAACATCTGCTCAAAGGAGAGCGTGGTGCGCCGCTACGACCACGAGGTGCAGGGCGGTTCCGTGGTCAAGCCGTTCACCGGTGTCGACAACGACGGTCCGTCTGACGCCGCCGTGGTCCGTCCCGTGCTCGACTCCTTCGAGGGGGTCGTCGTAGGGCACGGCATCTGCCCGCGCTACAGCGACATCGACGCCTACGACATGGCGGCAAACGCCATCGACGAAGGGCTCAGGAACTACGTCGCCGTCGGCGGCTCGCTCGACCTGGTCGCCGGTCTGGACAACTTCTGCTGGTGCGACCCGGTCCTCTCCGACAGGACCCCGGACGGCCCCTACAAGATGGCGCAGCTCGTGCGCGCCAACAAGGCGCTCTACGACTACTGCACCTTCTTCTCCATGCCGCTTATCTCGGGCAAGGACTCGATGAAGAACGACTTCTACGACGGCACGACCAAGATCTCCATTCCGCCGACCCTCCTCTTCTCGGTCATCGGCAAGATGGAGGATGCGCGCCTCGCCGTCACCATGGACGTGAAGCGCGCCGGAGACCAGGTGTACCTGCTGGGCGCCACCGCGAACGAGCTGGGCGCTTCCGAGTACCTGGTGCAGAAGGGCTTCGTGGGGAACAACGTGCCGAAGGTCGACGCTGCGGCAGCACTCGCCACCTACCGCGCCTACGGTGCCGCCCTGAGCGCGGGGCTCGTTGCTTCCTGCCACGACCTCTCCGACGGCGGCCTTGCCGTTGCCGCTGCCGAGTCAGCCTTCGCAGGCGGTTTCGGGATCGAGCTCGATCTCGCCAAGGTTTCCTTCAAGGGGGATGCGGCAGGGAAGAGCGACGTCGTGCTCCTCTTCTCCGAGTCCGCATCGCGCCTTCTGGTGACGGTGCGTCCCGAGAAGGCGGAGGCCTTCGAAAAGGCGATGGCGGGGACCGCGTTCGCGAAGATCGGCGCGGTGACCGAGGAGCCGGCCCTGAAGGTGAAGGGGCTTTCCGGCGGCGTGGTGGTGAACGCCGCGAACGCCGAGATGAAGGCCGCCTGGCAGGCGCCTTTGAAGGACCTGTAGCTCCATATCGCAAATCTTTTATATGCAGAAAAAAAGCGGGTTATGCCATAATGGCTGGCGTTGTGCCCGCTACCAACTTCGATAGAGGACTTAATAGATGACCAAGGCTAAAGCGCTTGTCATAACAGGCAACGGCACCAACTGCGAGATGGAGGCGGCCCATGCCTGCAGGCTGGGCGGATTCGACGAGGCGCGCATCGCCCACATCGCCGAACTCCTCACCGGTGAGGTGAGCCTGGACGATTACCACTTCCTGAACCTGACCGGCGGCTTCCTGGACGGCGACGACCTCGGCAGCGCCAAGGCCCAGGCGAACCGCCTGCGGTACGCGGCCGTCGAGGGGAAAGAGGAGCGCCTGGTGGATCAGATCACCCGCTTCATCGCCGACGGCAAGCTCATCCTCGGCGTATGCAACGGCTTCCAGCTCCTGGTGAAGATGGGGATGCTCCCGGCTCTTTCCGGGAACTACCTGAACCAGACGGCGACCCTTACCTACAACGAATGCGGCCGCTTCCAGGACCGCTGGTGCTACTTGAAGGTGGACGCAGATTCCCCGTCGCTCTACACCAAGGGGATCGAAGGCGGGGTTTATCTCCCGGTGCGTCACGGCGAAGGCAAGTTCCTCGTGGACGACGCGAAGACGCTCGACGCGATCGAGGCGAAGCATCTCGCCTGCCTGAAGTACTCCGACCGCAACTACAAGGCCGCCACCATGGAGTTCCCCGAGAACCCCAACGGCTCGATCAACGCCATCGCAGGCATCTGCGATGAGACCGGAAGGATCATGGGGCTCATGCCGCACCCCGAGGCCTTCGTGCACCGCACCCAGCACCCGCGCTGGACCCGCGAGGAGTTGCCGGAAGAGGGCGAAGGGCTCATCTTCTTCAAGAACGCGGCAAAGTACGTGAAAGAGAACTTTTAGTATTCCACTCTCTCGGACCATAACTTCGAGGGATACGACAAAGATCGACAGGTAAGCAGTTCTTTTATAAGGAGCAGTCGTGGAAGAAATGATGATGCGCAGGCCCGAAGAAGAGTGCGGCATTTTCGGTGTCTTCAACCACCCGGAGGCGTCCAACCTCACCTACCTCGGGCTTTACGCCTTGCAGCACAGGGGACAGGAAAGCTGCGGTATCGTCTCCTCGGACGGTACCAGCCTGCACGCACATAAGAGCATGGGTCTCGTCGCCGACGTCTTCGGCAACCAAGAGATCTTCAAGACCCTTCCCGGCCGGTCGGCCATCGGCCACGTACGTTACTCGACCACCGGCTCGTCGGTGATCAAGAACGTCCAGCCCATCAACGTGGATTACTCCCGCGGTTCCATCGCGGTCGCCCACAACGGCAACATCGTCAACGCCCAGATCATCAAGGACGAGCTCGAGGCCTACGGCTCCATCTTCCAGACCACGATGGACACCGAGATCATCGTGCACCTGCTCGCCACCTCCAAGGCCAATTCGCTTCTGGACCGCCTGACCGACGCACTGAACCGGATCCAAGGTGCCTACTGCCTTCTCTTACTGACCGAAAGCCGCATGGTGGCGGCGCGCGATCCGAACGGCTTCCGCCCGCTCTGCCTCGGTCGCCTGGGGAGCGCCTACGTGGTCGCTTCCGAGAGCTGCGCCCTCGATCTGATCGACGCCGAATTCATCCGCGAGATCGAGCCGGGCGAGGTGATCGTCATCGACAAAAACGGCATGACCTCCTTCTTCCCGCTGAAGAAGGCGGAGCCGACCCCGTGCATCTTCGAGTTCGTCTACTTCGCGCGTCCGGACTCCCACATCTTCGGCAAGAACGTCTATCAGGTGCGCAAGGAGCAGGGGCGCCAGCTGGCGCGCGAGCACAAGGTCGACGCAGACATCGTCATCCCGATCCCGGACTCCGGCGTTCCGGCCGCCCTTGGCTATGCCGAGGAATCCGGCATCCCGTTCGAGTTGGGGCTCATCCGCAACCACTACGTCGGGCGCACCTTCATCGAGCCGCAGCAGGCGATCCGCCACTTCGGCGTGAAGATCAAGCTGAACCCGGTGCGCGAGGTGCTCAAAGGCAAGCGCGTCGTCGTCATCGACGACTCCATCGTGCGCGGCACCACCTCCAGGAAGATCGTCAAGATGGTCAGGAACGCCGGCGCCTCAGAGGTGCACGTACGCATCTCCTCGCCGCCGACCAGCTACCCCTGCTACTACGGCATCGATACCCCGAACCGCAAGGAGCTGATCTCCTCGTCCCACTCCATCGACGAGATCCGCCGCTACATAACCGCCGACTCGCTCGGCTATCTTTCCGAAGAAGGTCTCATGTCTACCGTCGGCGCCGAAAACGCCGGCTTCTGCACCGCCTGCTTCACCGGTGGCTATCCGGTTAAATTCCCGCGTCTGCTCGAAGAGCCGCAGATGGGACTATTCGAAAAGGAGATCGAGAAGAAATGAGCGAGAAGGAAAGGCTGAAGAAGATCATTATTGAGCTGTCCTACGAGAAGAGGAACGTGACCTTGGCTTCCGGTCGTCAGAGCGACTTTTACTTTGACGGGAAGCAGACCACGCTGCACCCCGAGGGCGGCTACCTGACCGGCAAGCTCTTCTTCGATGCGATCAAGGACGTGGAAGGGGTTGAAGGGGTAGGGGGGCTCACCCTGGGCGCCGACCCGATCGCCACCTCGACCTCCGTGGTGAGCTTCCTGGAAGGAAAGCCTGTTCCGGCTTTCATCATCCGCAAGGAACCGAAAGGCCACGGCACCGGCGCCTGGTTGGAAGGGCGCAAGAACCTTAAGCCCGGTTCCAAGGTGGTCATCGTCGAGGACGTGGTGACGAGCGGCGGTTCCTCCATCAAGGCTATCAAGCGCGCCGAGGAAGAGGGGCTCAAGGTGCTCGGCGTGGTCACTCTGGTGGACCGCGAGGAAGGCGGCCGCGAGAACATCGAGGCGGAAGGGTACTGGCTGAAGTCCATCTTCACCAAGGCCGAGATCCTCGCCTAGTTCACCCGGCATCACCTGTTTCATCGAAGGCGGCAATTGTTCCATTGCCGCCTTTGTTTTTTGAACCTTTACCCCGGAACACAGAGGACCCGGAGGTGCACAGAGGTCACAGAGGGAAAGCTTTTAAGGGTTTTAGTCTTTCCTTTTCCTTTTGTTTTCTCCGTGTTCTCTGTGGACCTCTGTGACCTCTGTGGTCCAGCTTTGCTTCAGGTTTTATGGAAGAAATACTGAAAAGAAATAATGAGCTCCTCTCCCAGGTGGATGCCTGGTTTTCCCGCTGCATGGAGACCTACCCGGAGCACATCGCCTGCCAAAGCGGCTGCTCGGCCTGCTGCCGGAGCACCTTCGACATCACGCTCATGGACGCCTACTACCTGAAGCTGGGCTTCGACGCCCTGCCTGTCCCGGTCAAGGATGCGGTGCTGGCCAAGTGCCGTGAACGGCTCGCATTGATGCGGGAGCATTGGCCGGAGCTCGACCATCCCTTCGTGCTGAACTACCGCCCGGAGGAAGACTGGGAAATCCTCATGCCTGACGAGGACGAGACTCCTTGCGTTCTCTTAGGCGACGACGGGCGCTGCCTCGTTTACCAAAACCGCCCGATGACCTGTCGTTTGCACGGCATTCCGCTCGTCGACACGGAGGGGGAGGTGATGCACGACGAGTGGTGCACCATGAATTTCACCGAGGTCGATCCGCTTGCTCTGTCCGGGCTAACGGCGCCGTTTGATGCCATCCTCCGCGAGGAGGTGGCGCTGTTCCGGGATTTCACCGGGCAGATGCTGGGACGGAGGATGAGTGAGCTCGATACCCTCATTCCGCTCGCGCTGCTTATCGATTTCGACGGGTTCGATTGGAAACGCTGGGCGAAGGAGGAGGGCGAATAATCACTCGCCCTGCGGCGCAGCGCCTTTCGTTGCGGAGGGAGATGTAGCCAGTCCCCGCTCAACAGCCGCACGTAAGCATAATCAATAGGAGTTTTTCACGTGGCACTTCCCTCCACTATTTACCGCGCTTCCGTGCAGCTCTCGGACCTGGACCGCCAGATCTACGCCGAGCTGCAGACCACCATCGCCCAACATCCCTCCGAGACCGCGGAGCGGCTTCTCGCCAGGCTTTTGGCATACGCACTTTGCTACCGCGAGGAGCTCTCCTTCACCAAGGGGATTGGCTCCGGCGACGAGCCGGATCTCTGGAGCAAGGGGCCGGATGGGCGGGTGCAGCTCTGGGGTGAGGTGGGGCAGCCGGATCCTGAACGGCTCGCGAAGTCTTGCCGCCACGTGGAGCACGCGTTCCTGCTTGCTTTCGGGGCCAACGTAACCCGCTGGCTGGCCCAGCACCAGCAGAAGCTGGAACAGGTGAAGAACCTGACCGTCTGCCTGGTTGATTTCAAGTTCCTGAGGGAGCTTTGCGACGGGCTGGAGCGGGTCATCAACTGGTCGATCACCATCACCGAGGGAAATATCTACCTGACGGTCGGCGGTGGGAGTGTTGAAACTACGGTTGAGCATGTTTGTGGGCCGCAGCGCACAGCGTTGGTTTAAGGGGTAAGCCGGCGTTTCATCTAAAGGCAAATCCTCCCTGTTCCCCCTTCGCAAAGGGGGGGACGCAGGGGCTCATGCAGGGCTTCGTGGGGAGCTGGCGGGTTGTACGCCTCTATTCAGTGGGGAGTGCCACCGACGGCACCTCGGGCTACGCCTTTAGCATGGCGGCGAGATCGAGGGCGTTTTGGGGGGCGGCGCCGCCTGCGTCGTTGTTGAAATATATATACACATCCAAACCGCGCCCCAGGTACTTCCTGATGCGGGCCGCGTCTTTTTGCAACTCCTCTTCCGTGTAAAACCCGTTGTAACTCCCCTGCAAGCCGTGCCGCCTGATGTAGACGAAGTCCGCCGTGATGGGTGCTTCGTCCAGAAAGGTCGGATGGTCCGCCATACAGAGTGAGACGTTGCGACTGCGACAGAGCTTCACCACGTCGTCGGTGAGCCAGCTCTCGTTCCTGAACTCGAGCGTGTGCCTGCCGTGATAAGGGGCCACCTGGTCGAGAAAATTCTCCAGGCGCGGCACATCCGCCCTGAATTGCGGCGGGAACTGCCAGAGCACCACCTGCAGCTTCTCGCGCAGTTCTTCCGCCGGGGTGAAGAACCTCGCGACGGCCTCCTCTATGTCAACGAGTCTCTTTATGTGCGTGATGAAACGACTTCCCTTGATGGCGAAGGAAAAGGAACCTTCGCTTTCCTCATACCAGTGCTGGAAGGTCTCCGCCTTGGGCGTTCGGTAGAAGGTGACGTTCAGCTCGACGGTGTCGAACACGGAGCGGTAATGCTCGAACCACCGCTTGGCGGGAAGCCCGTCGGGGTAGAAATTGCCCCGCCAGTGGTCGTAGCTGAAGCCACTGCATCCGAGAAAGAGCTTCGCCATGACGGGTTCCTCCTCTACCAGGAGCGCTGCCAGCGCATGCCGATCCAGTCCGGTCCGATGGTCGGGGCGATGTGGGTGGCGTTTTCGGAGGTGACGAAGAGCTTGCCGACGCCGAAAGCGATGGCGCCGGAGGCGATGGCGTCGCGCCAGCGATGGCTGTGGTTGTCGACGCGGTTGTACGCGACGTAGGCGGTCCCTATCCAGGCGGGAAGCCCGTAGTGCCACCCGTAGCGCTCGCTTAAAAAGGCGGCGCCCGATCCGGCGAAGGCTACGTGTCCGGAGGGGAAGCCGTAGGGATGACCGTTAGGACGCTCGCCCCAACTGGTCTGGTTGAAGCCGAGCCTTGCCGCCGAGGTGATGAGCTGGTTGGCGGCTAAGTTGCGCAGCCACTGTTTTTCACCTTCCGCGTCGTCCTTGAAGTAGGCGACCGCGAAGGCAGTGACGGGAATGACACTCATGACTACGTCGCCGATGATGACGTCGTCGGCGTGGGCGGGTTGCGAAGGGAACAGGGTCAGAAGCAGGAGCAGAGCTGCGAGGCAGTAGCGGCGTCTTGACATGGGCGGCCCTCCTGTTGGAAGAGATTCAACCTCGGCAAGTATACTCGATGCGGCCGAGCGGGCCACAGGTTTTCTCCTGACGGGAAAAGGGCGGAATAGTCTTTGTTAGTATGATGGAGCGTGTGTTTTGCTACGAAGCGCTGCACGAGCCCGACGTTCCCCCCTTTGCGAAGGGGGGACAGGGGGGATTTGCCTTGTTCGGACCATAGCTACTGACAAAACGATCGCGCGCCGTGCACAAACAAAATGACGAATGTCGAACAATCCTTTCCCGCCCTGCCAACGTGAGCTGATGGACAAAAGCAAATCCCCCCCGTCCCCCCTTTGCGAAGGGGGGAGCGCTAGGGCCGCAGCGGCGCTTCGCGGGCCTTTTTTATCTACTGGAAACTCCCGAACTGGTTTCAGCTGTAGCGGGGGCGCATAAAAAAAGGCGGGACCTGTTCAGGTCCCGCCTTTTGATTTTGCTGATTACCGCTTGAAGGTTACATCTTGTGGCACTTGTCGCAGTCACCGGAGGTGGTGAAGGCATCTTTGCCGTTGTGGCATGCGCCGCAGGACATCCCTTTCTCCATGTCGCCCATGGTGTGATGCTTGGCACCGGCCTGCATCGGGAAGACCTTGTTGTGGCAGTCGGCACACTTGTAGGCTTCAAGGTGGAAATCATGGCTGAAGGTTACTTCGCCGCCGTCGTTCTTGAAGAGAATCTTGCCGGGCTTGTAGCCCTTGTGGCACTTGTTGCAGTCGCCGGCAACGGAGAAGGCTTCCTTGCCGTTGTGGCAGCCGCCGCAGGACTTGCCTTTGCCCATATCCGCCATGGTGAAGTGTTTGGCGCCTGCCTTGAAGGCGAAGAGCTTGGTGTGGCAGTCTTTGCAGCTGAACGCCTCGAGGTGGAAGTCGTGGCTGAACTTCGCGTCGGTGACCCCTTTGGCCTTCCAGGTGATCTCGCGCGGCTTCATCCCGGCGTGGCACTTGCCGCAGTTTCCGGCGACGGTGAAGGCTTTTTTACCGTTGTGGCATGCGCCGCAGGTCTTGCCTTTCTCCATCTGGGCCATGGTCACGCGCCCTTCTTTGCCGGTGAACACGACGCCGTTGTGGCAGGCCCTGCAGGAACCGACTTTGGCGATGTGAACGGAGTGGCTGAACACAGTCTGGCCCGCGCTTTTCACTTTGAACTCTACGTTGCGCGGCTTGCCCTTGTGACATTTGACGCAGCTCTTTTCATCGGCTACGCTGAAGGCCTTGATGCCGGTGTGACAGGCACCGCAGGACTTCGTCTTCTCCATCTCTGCCATGGTGAAGTGATGCTTCGCCTTAAGATCGAAGATAGCGTTGTGACAGATCCTGCAATTGTTGTTATATTTCTTCAAGTGCACATCGTGACTGAAGACAACTGCATCCGCGTTCTTAAGAGGGAACTTGACGTCTTTGGTTTCCTTTGCGAAAAGCGCAACAGGCGACGCGCAGACGATAAGAACCATAAGTAAGGCGAGGCGAAACTGCATGGTACACTCCTTCTGGCTATTTATTTGCTCTGCCTACCGGGCATAGCCGGGATAATATACACATCGCAACAGCCATCGTCAATTCAAAACTATTGATTGTTTTTTATGTTCGGCCATTTAAGGCACCAAAAGGGGGAAGGATGAGACATCTGTTGCTCTCTCTTCTTATACTGACTCTCCTGTCGCCGCTGACTGCACGCGCGGCGTTTTATCAGTGGACCGATGCGGAAGGCGTGATGCACTTCACCGATAACCGCAATAACATCCCCAAACAGTACCAGAACCGCGCGCGCAGGGTCGAGGTTTCCGACAAGGCCACGACGGCCGCCCCCGCAACCGGCGGGGCGGTGCGACAGGAGCCGCAGCAAAAGCCGATCGAGCCGGGCGGTCACGGCGAGCGGTGGTGGCGCGACCGCTACAAGGCACTTAGAAGCGAACTGAAGAGCCTGCAGGACGGCCGCGCCGGCAAGGAACAGGCGCTCGAGGAGTTGCGCCGCAAGCGGACCTTCTTCCACAAGGCGAGCGACCGGCAGGCGATAAACATCATGGAAGCCGACATTGCCGGCGACGATGCGAAGATAAGCGAGATGCTCAACAGGATCCAGGCCCTCGACCTTGCCGCGGCCCAGGCCGGAGTACCGCTGGAGTGGCGTCAGTAGCATCTTGGCGGGATTTATTAGCGGTTGCGGGGCTAGTTAAGCTGTGCTATAAAAAAATGCCGCTTAACACATGGAGATCCCGGATAATATGAACCAAATCGATAACATAATTGACAACGCCCTCGCTGAGGACATCCACACCGGAGACATCACAACCCTTTCCGTGCTCACCAGGCAGCGTAGGATGCGCGCGCGTCTTGTCGCCAAGGAGGCCATGGTCCTCTCCGGCATCGATGTCGCCCGCCGCGTCTTCGCCCGGCTCGATGCCGACATTACCTTCACCGCGGAATTCAAAGACGGTGCGAGCCTTGAGAAGGGGGACATCATCGCCAGGATGGAAGGGGATGCCGCCTCGCTTTTGCAGGGGGAGCGCGTCTCCCTGAACCTTTTGCAGCGCATGTCCGGCATCGCCACACAGACCGCCGCCTTCGTCAAGGAACTCGAGGGAACCGGCGCGCGCGTGGTCGATACCCGCAAGACCACCCCCGGCCTGCGCGTCCTTGAGAAGTACTCCGTGCGCGTGGGAGGAGGGACGAACCATCGCACCGGTCTCTACGACGGCGTTCTCATCAAGGAGAACCACATCGCCGCCGCAGGGGGGATCGCCGAGGCGGTGCGTGCCGCCCGCGCCTACATCCCGCACACCCTGAAGATCGAGGTGGAGACCGAGACGCTTGACGAGGTGCAGCAGGCGCTTGACGCAGGTGCGGACATCATCATGCTCGACAACATGAGCCTAGATCAGATGACCGAGGCTGTGCAACTAATCGATAAGAGGGCGCTGGTCGAGGCGTCCGGGGGGGTGAACCTGAAGACGATCAGGTCCATAGCCCTGACCGGTGTGGATATCATATCGGTCGGTGCGCTCACCCATTCGGTACGCGCGACCGACATCTCAATGCTCATGGAGGACGTTTGAAAGACTCCGGGGTCGACGGCAGGATCATAGAGCTGTTCCGCTCCGGCGACGGGGTCGTCTCCGGAGCTGCGCTCAGCCGGCTTTTAGGCGTTTCGCGCACCGCCGTCTGGAAGCACGTCAAGGGGCTGCGCGCCGCAGGCTATCTCATCGAAGCAGTCCCCTCGAAGGGTTACCGGTTGCTCTCCTCCCCCAAACTCCTCACCCAGTTGGATCTCTCTTCCGGCCTCGCCACCAGGAGGGTCGGTTCCCGCATCGTCTGCCTAAAGGAAACGGAGTCCACGAACCAGGTCGCCTTCAAGATGGCCGAGGAAGGCGCCGTCGAGGGGACCGTGGTCATCGCCGACGCCCAGAGCGCGGGAAAGGGAAGGCTCGGGCGGGTATGGCTGTCGCCTGCCGGCGTGAACCTCTACTGCTCCGTGGTGCTGCGTCCGGACATTGCGCCCATGGCGGCCTGCCAGCTCACCTTTCTCTCCGTGGTCGCCGTGGCGCGTGCCATCGAGAGCTGCACGAGCTTGAAGCCCCAGATCAAGTGGCCCAACGACATCCTGATCAACGGCAAGAAGGTCGCCGGGCTTTTGAACGAGATGAACGCCGAGACCGAGAAGGTTAATTTTGTCGTGCTCGGGATCGGGGTGAACCTGAACCTCAGGATGTCGTCGATAGCGGAGTCGCTTTTGCGCCATCCGGCCACCTCGCTTGTCGAGGAGGGTGGCGAGGAAGTGGACCGGGTCGCCTTCACCAGGAGGCTTTTGACCGAGCTTGACGAACTCTACGATGTCTTTCTGCAGGAAGGGGAGGGGCCGGTCCGGGCCGAGTGGCTAGAGCGTTCCGCGATCAGAGGGCGCAGCGTTAAGGTGAGCCAGGGAGAGCGCGAGTTCACCGGTGAGGTGCAGGGGGTGGATTCCTTCGGTGCGCTCCTTGTCAAGCTTATCGACGGCACGGTCGAGACGGTGCTCTCAGGCGACGTGGCACTGGTTTAAAGTCAGGTCAACGGCGTTAACGCAAAGACGCAAAGTCGCTGAGACGCAAAGAAGAAGCTGGTTTTAAACTCTCACCTTTTTAGATTTTCTTTGCGGCTTCGCGCCTTGGCGTCTTTGCGTTGAAGCTTTGCTTTCAGTTCTTAGTCTTGGAGGTTTCGTTTGCTTTTGGTGATTGATGTAGGGAACAGCAACATCGTTCTCGGGATATACGACGAGGAACGCCTCGTTCAGGACTGGCGGGTTTCTACCGACAAGTCCAAGACCATCGACGAGTACGGCATCCTGTTCCACGACCTGTTCCGCCTGTCGGGGATCGTCTTCTCGGACGTGAAGGACATCATCGTTTCCTCGGTGGTTCCCACCCTGACCGGGGTGCTCGAAAAGCTCGCACGCCAGTACTTCAAGATCACCCCCTACATCGTGGGCCCGGGGATCAAGACCGGCATGCCGATCCACTACGACAACCCGAAGGAGGTCGGTGCGGACCGCATCGTGAATGCCATCGCCGGCTACGAGAAGTACCGCTCGGCACTCATCATCGTCGACTTCGGCACCGCGACCACCTTCGACTACGTGAACAAGAAGGGGGAGTACTGCGGCGGGGCCATCGCCCCGGGGCTCGCCATCTCCATGGAGGCGCTGTTCCAGAAGGCGAGCAAGCTTCCGCGCGTCGACATCGCCCGCCCGCCGAGCATCATCGCGAAGAACACGGTGAACTCGATGCAGGCCGGCATCTTCTTCGGCTACGTGGGACTCGTCGACGGCATCGTGCAGCGCATGAAGTCGGAAGGTAAGGAGCCGTTGAAGGTCATCGCCACCGGCGGGCTTGCCTCGCTCATTGCACCCGAGTCGAGCACCATTGAGGCTGTGGACGAGTTCCTCACCCTCGAGGGGCTGCGCATCATCTACAAAAGGAACAAGCCTTAGAGCTTACGCGTAACCGGCAGATGCAGGTCCATCCGCAAGGCGGGTGAGGGAGGTTCCCCGAAATCCACTCCAGAGTTTCAGCCAGGTAGTTTGTAGTAGTCTGTTTCGTCTCAAGTCAGGTCTCGTTGAAGCGTAGGTCATTGATGATCTTCATTCTAAAGGGAGGGCACTATGGGAAGGTATGAAACGGCAAAACTGCGTAACCTCGGTATTGTAGCTCACGGCGGCGCCGGCAAGACCACGCTGGCCGAGGCGATCCTGTTCGATACGGGCATGATCGACCGGCTCGGGCGGGTCGACGACGGCAGCTCCACGATGGATTTCGAGCCGGAAGAGATCAAGCGCCGGATCTCCATCACCTCCTCCCTCGACCACTGCGAGTGGAACGGGCACTCAATTCACATCGTCGACACCCCGGGATACGGAAACTTCATCGCCGACACCCGCGCCTGCATGCGTTCCCTCGACTGCGCCGTGGTGATCCTCTCTGCCATCTCGGGGGTCAAGGTCCAGACCGAGGAGGTCTGGCAGTGGGCCAACGAGTTCGAGGTCCCGCGCATCGCCTTCGTGAACAAGATGGACCGCGAACGCGCGAGCTTTCTGCGCGCCATCGACGACATGGAGAAGGCGCTCGGGGCGCGCGGGGTCGCGGTGCAGATGCCGCTGGGCGCGGAGGAGAATTTCGAGGGGGTGGTCGACCTCGTGCGGATGAAGGCCTACCGCTACGCGAAGGACCTCTCCGGCAAGTTCTCCGAGGAGGAGATCCCGGCCGAGTACCGCGACGAGGCGCAGCGACTGCGCGACATGATGGTCGAGACGGTGGCCGAGGCGTACGACGCGCTCACTGAGAAGTTCCTCGACACCGGCGAACTCACCGAAGAGGAGATCATCGACGGCATCAGGGTCGGCACCATGCGCAGCACCTTCACCGCCGTCTTCTGCGGTTCGGCCGCGATGAACATCGGCGTCGCGCAGCTTTTGGACGCGATCTGCAACTACCTGCCGTCTCCCCTGGACCGGACGAAGGCAGTGGGGATCGACCCGAAGACGGAGCAGATCATCGAGCGGGGACCTTCGGAGAGCGAGCCGTTCTCGGCACTGGTCTTCAAGACCACCTCCGATCCGTACACCGGCAAGATCACCATCTTCCGCGTCTACTCGGGTGTCCTCAATTCCGATTCCCTGGTCTACAACTCGACCAAGGGGGTGCAGGAGCGCATCGGCCAGATCTTCGAGCTGGAAGGGAAGAAGCAGCACCCGATCAAGCAGGCGGTCGCCGGCGACATCGTGGCAGTGGCGAAGCTAAAGGAGACCGTGACCGGCGACACCCTCTGCGACGAGGGAAAGCCGATCCTCTACGAGCCGGCCCAGCCGCTCACCCCGGTCATCTCGTACGCCATCGAGCCCAAGACCAAGAACGACGAGGACAAGATCCACGGCGCCCTGCAGCGCATGATCGAGGAAGACCCGACCATCGAGAGTCACCGCGACCCGCAGACCCGCGAGTTCATCATCTCCGGCATGGGGCAGGTGCACCTCGAGGTGATCGTCGAGAAGATGAAGCGCAAGTTCGGGGTGGAAGTGCTCCTTAAGACCCCGAAGGTCCCATACCTGGAGACCATCCGCGGCAGCGCGAAGGTGCAGGGGAAATACAAGAAGCAGTCCGGCGGACGCGGCCAGTACGGCGACTGCTGGATCGAGCTCTCGCCGATGCCGCGCGGCGAAGGGTACCTCTTCGAAGACAAGATCGTGGGGGGGGTGATCCCGCGCCAGTACATCCCGGCGGTCGACAAGGGGATACAGGAGGCGGCCAAGGACGGCTTCCTCGCCGGAAACCCGGTGGTCGATTTCAAGGTCTCGCTCTTTGACGGCTCTTTCCACACCGTCGACTCCTCGGAGATGGCCTTCAAGGTTGCCGGATCCATGGCATTCAAGAAGGCGATGGAACAGTGCAAGCCGGTGCTCCTCGAGCCGATCGTCAACATGAAGATAACCGTGCCGGACGAGAACATGGGTGACGTCATTGGCGACCTGAACTCCAGGCGCGGCAAGGTGGTCGGCGTGGAGCCCAAAGCGAACTCGCAGATCATCAGGAGTGTCGTTCCGATGTCTGAGGTACTGACCTACTCCAACGACCTGCGCTCCATGACGAGCGACCGCGGCATGTTCACCTCGGAGTTCTCCCATTACGAGGAGGTTCCGAGTCACCTGGCGCAGAAGATCATCACCGAGGCGCAGGACCAGAAGAACAACAACCATAAGAGCGCTTAGCTGAACGTACTGCCCGGTCTCTTCGATTGAGGAGACCGGGCAGGTAATTTTTCGATGCAATAGGGAGGATGGGCCAGATGGCGAAAGAATTTTTTCCGGAAGAAGATGAAAACGTAGCACAGAAGAAGAGCTCGCAACAGAGGCTCCTTTTGCTGCTTCTGCTCCTCATCATCCTTTTTGCGTACCTGTACTTCTTTACCGGTCTGATCAAGCCGCGCGGGGAAGAGGCTTCCGCCCCGACACCGCCGCCTGCTCCTGCCGTGGTCAAAAAACCGCTGCCGCCGCGATCCACCTCCGCAAATGCTACGGCGGACAAGCCCGCCGAGGCTCCGGCAGGCAAGCCCGCGGAGGCTGGAAAGCCTGCCGCCGCACCGGCTGCTGCTCCGGCTAAACCGGAGGCGGCTGCTAAGCCTGCCGCTCCTGCGGCAAAACCGGAGGCGGCTGCTAAGCCTGCTGCTCCGGCCGCTCCTGCCAAACCGGCTCCTGCTAAAGAGCCGAAACCTGCTGCTGCTAAGGAAGCGAAGCCGGCTCCGGCCAAGGAAGCGAAGGCCGCTCCGGCTAAGGAAGCTAAGCCCGCCGCTCCCGCCAAGCAGGCAAAAGCCGCTCCTGCCAAGGAGACAAAGCCTGCCGCTGCCAAAGAGCCAAAGGCTGCAGCGGCCAAAGAGGCGAAACCCGCCGCGAAGACAGCGGCAAAGGCCAAAGCTGTCAAGCCCACCGTAGCCTCGGCAAAGGGGGGATTTGCCCTGGAGCTGGACAACGACCTCGCCGAGAGCGAGATCCCGTCGGTGACGAACAAACTGAAGAAGGCGGGTCTCACCCGCGTGGTCACCATCAAATCGCACAAGGGCGAGCCGATGCACCGCCTCTTCCTCGCTGACTTCGGCAACCACGACGAGGCCGCCGAGGAACTGGGGCGCCTGAAGGGCGTAGCCCCGAACGCCTTCATGCTCAAGGAGAACGGCCGGTATGCCGTCTATGCCGGTTCCTTCATGAGGGAAGGGAAGGCCGCCTTAGAGCAGGACCGTCTCTATGACAAAGGGGTTCGCTTGGTGCTGAAGAAGGCCAACATCCCGGTTACCGTGGTCAAGGTCCGCGCCGGCAGCTTCCCCGATCCGACGAGCGCCGAGAGGGCGGCGGCAGGCCTTAAGAAGAGCGGACTCACGGCTAAGGTCGTCAAAGCGGGGAAATAAAATTCCGTGTCGAAAGTTACCCTGAGGATCTCAGCGGCGGCCGCTCCTTACGCAGGCGCAGACAAACCCAGAGAGAGCCGGATTCTCGCCGCCTCCGGCAAGGTGCCGCTGCCGCCGTCCGACCTCGTGCTGCTTTTGTACTACCTCTGCCATGATCCGGACCAGGAGGTAAAGCGCCTTGCAGTCGGGACGCTGCGCTCCCTGGATGCGCCGTTTCTCGTCGGGATACTGGCTGATCCGGCGCTGCCACCGGTTGTGCTGGACGCACTGGTGCAACTGCACGGCAAACGCCCGGAGCTCGGGATCGTTTTTATCGGACACCCGAACCTCTCCGAGAAGGCGGCGGCGTGGCTTGCCGCACAGGGGATCGTTCCCGGAGTCCCCGCATCCGCCGCCGCGGACGGTCAGGAGCCGCAACGGCGGCACGATCCCGCCGCCGAGGAATCCTGCGCCGATGACGAGGAAATCGACGAAGAGCGCTTCCAGTCGAAGTTCCAGATAGCGCAGGAACTGGGGGTAAGCGAAAAGATCAAGATGGCCATGACCGGTGACAAGGAGTGGCGCAACATCCTGATCAAGGACAACAACAAGCTCGTCTCGGGCGCGGCCATCAAGAACCCGCGTATGACCGAGGCTGAGGTGCTCGCCATCGCGAAGTCGACGGTGCAAAACGATGAGATCCTGCGGGTGATCTGCGCCAACAAGGAGTGGGTGAAGAACGCGCAGATCAGGAAGGCGCTCGTGGAAAACCACAAGACGCCGCTTCCCAGCGCCCTGCGCTTTTTGGGAACCCTGGGGGAAAAGGACCTTGCCTCCCTTGCCAAAAGCAAGAACATCAACACGGTGCTAGCGACGCAGGCCCGCAAGATCTTGATCCAGAAGAAAGAAAAAAGGTAGTTCAGGGGGGACTTCGAATGGCTCTGGTGAACCAGGCAAAACGCGAAATAAACGCCAAGATAGTCTTTTTCGGCCCCGGCCAGGCAGGGAAGGGAACCAGCCTCAGGCACATCTTCAACAAACTGAAACCGGAATTCCGCGGCGCGATGAAGGTTATGAGCGTGCAAGGCGCGCGCATGCTGTTCTTCGACTTCACCCCGCCCGGCGACGGCAACGTGGATGGCTTCCGCGTCCGTTTTCACCTGTACACCGTCTCCGGACCGGTTGTGGATCCGGCCGCATGGAAGATGGTGCTTAAGGGGGCGGATGGCATCGTCGTCGTGGCCGACTCCTCGCCGCAGCGTCTCGATGAGAACCGGGCCGCCATGGACGAACTTGCTTCCTACCTGAAGGGGTACGGACAGGGGTTGACCACCGTTCCGGCCGTTTTGCATCTCAACAAGAACGATCTGTCCGATGCTCTCCCCGTTGCCGAACTGGAGCGCCAGTTGAACCCTTCCCGGCTGCTTACCTTCAGCACCTCCGGCCACAGCGGGCAGGGAGTGCTGCAAGGGGTGATGGCCCTGGTGAAGAGCATCCTGACTGGCCTGCGTGCCAAGGGCGCCGATGGGATCGCAAGCGGCGAAACCCTGCAGCACATGGTGGAAGGTACAGCGGCTCCCGCCGCGGCTTCGGCACAGGCGTCGGTAGAGCCTTTCGCCGAGGTACCCCCTCCCGCCGCAGCACCGGCCGAAGCGCCGGAGGCTGTCTTGGAGCTTGCAGAAACGGCGGACGATGCGCCGCTTTCCCTGGAGATCGCGGCGACCCCGCTCGTTGCCGAAGGTGACCAGATCCGCGTGCCGCTCACCATCCGCAGCGGGTCGCGCGAGAAAACCGTCGTGCTGACCCTTTCGCTTGGACTCTCCGAGGAGTAGCGCTTGGGACCTGAACTGAGCATCCATCTGCTGAGCCGCCTGCTGCTCGCTTCATTCCTTGGTGGGCTGATCGGCCTGGAGCGCGAGATACACGGCCGCCCGGCCGGTTTCCGCACCCACCTGCTCGTCTCGCTTGGGGCATGCCTCTTCACCATCACCTCGGTCGAAATGTACCGCGTCTTTGGAAATTTCAGCGGTAACGGACCGGTCGGTGTCGATCCCGGGCGCATCGCGGCGCAGGTGGTGACCGGCATCGGCTTTCTGGGCGCGGGCGCGATCATCCGCGAGCGCGCCTCGATTCGCGGGCTCACCACCGCGGCCTGTCTATGGGTCGCCGCAGCGCTCGGTATCGCCTGCGGCATCGGTTTATTCTGGCTTGCCATCTCGGTCACTCTCGTGGCGCTCGTCAATCTCCTGCTCTTGAAGGAGGTGGAGAGGAGACTCACCCGCGACACCTACGTGCTGGTGAAGGTGTGGGGGGAGGACAAGGGAGACTTCCTCGCCCGCGTCTACGACATCTTGAGCGATACCGGCATGGACAACGTGGACGCAAAGTTGCAAAAAGACCTCGAAAAGGGGGTCATATCAATAGAACTGCAGGTAAAGCAGGCGAGAAAGGGTGCGTCCGTCGAACTCCTTTCCCGCTTAAGTGCTATCGACGGGGTCAAGAGGGTCAGCGTCGACTGACCGGATGGGCAACGTTTCTGAAACAACAACGAAAGGAGAACAGAGCATGGCGGAACTGAAAGGAAGCAAGACCGAGAAGAACCTGATGGAAGCATTCGCCGGCGAGTCGATGGCGCGCAACAAGTACACCTACTACGCGGCAGTGGCCAAGAAGGAAGGGTACGAGCAGATCGCGGCACTGTTTCTCGAAACGGCTGAGAACGAGAAGGAGCACGCGAAACTCCACTTCAAGGCTTTGAGCGGCCTTGGCGACACCGTGACCAACCTGAAGGCAGCGGCGGCGGGCGAGTACGCCGAGTGGGTCGACATGTATCCCCGTATGGCCAAGGAGGCGCGCGAGGAGGGGTTCACCGCGCTGGCGACCATGTTCGACGGCATCGCAGCCATTGAAAAGGCACACCAGGAGCGTTACAAGGCGCTGCTTGCCGCGGTTGAAGAGGGGACCGTCTTCAAGGAAGAGGCCCCGACCAGCTGGAAATGCCGTAACTGCGGCCATATCCACGAGGGGACCGACGCCCCGGACATCTGTCCGGTCTGCCACCACCCGAAGGCGCACTTCGAGCGTCTCGCCGAAAACTACTAGGCTACGGAGGCGGGGGAGATGCTCCCCCGCCTTTTTTATGCCTCAACTCCTGCGTTTGCCTCCGCCACACCTGAGCCCGGTTCCCCGAAAGCAGCAAAACTCCTTGTATACGGACGACTTTACATGCTATGATTCGTGCGTTTTTCATTAGCAAAGGAGGCATGCATGGCAATCATCACAATATCCAGGGAGATGGGTACCGGCGCCTACGCCATCGCGAAGGAACTTGCGAAAAAGCTCAAGTACACCCTCGTTGACCGGGTGAAGATCGAAGAGCTCGCTCCTTCCTATGGGCTGACCCCGGAAATCCTGGAACGGGTGGACGAGAAGCCCCCGTCATACCGTACCGCGGAAGACCGCCTGCAGGCAGCCCACCTTGCCACCATGGAGCTGATCCTTTTGGACTGCGCCAAGAAGGGGAACGTCATCCTTTACGGCAGGGGCGCTCAGGACCTCATCAAGGGACTCACCAACGTGCTCAAGGTACGTTTCGTCGCGCCGTTTGAAGACCGGGTGGAGAAATTCGCGGAAAGGGAGTGGATCGATCCGGACCTGGCCCGTGAGTTGATCCGCAGAAGTGATCACCAGCTCGGCGGTTTCATCCACTTCTATTTCGACCGCGACTGGAACGACCCGCTGGCTTACGACCTTCTTTTCAACACTAAGGTCTGCAGCCCGCACGCCATGATCGAGTCAGTCATCGCCGCTTCCAAGGACGCGCGTCTCAAGGAAGGGGAGGAGGAGTCGATGGCGCTCCTCGATGATCTCATCTTGGCCAAGAAGGTGGAGGCGGAGCTGCTGAAATCGTCGCTTGCCCGCGCCCTGAAGTTCTGCATCAGCTGCGAGGACGGTGTGGTCACCATCGCCGGCCACGTGCAGGCGGAGGAGGAGATCGAGGAGGCCGTCAAGCTGGCCATGTCGGTGAAGGGTGTGGTTGACGTGGAGAGTGAGCTCGATGTGCTGAGCTACAAGCCGATGAAAGACTAGAGGCAGGACTAAGCGCACCAACCGGACATATACGAACGGCAAGGGCCGGGCGGCACGGGGTGGCGGAAAAACCGACAGGTTTTCAGCTCCACCCCCTAGCTGCCAGGCCCTTTCTTTTTCCCTAAACCCTTTCTTCTTTCATGCGCCTGAGTTCGGTGACGCAGTGGTACGGGATCGCCATCGTGCCGCGGCCGGTACCCATGCTGATCCCTTCCTCGATGCCGTGGTAATCGGACCCGCCGGTCCAGATCAGCCCTTTCTTCTCGGCATAACTCCGTAAAAACCAGCTTTCCTGCTCGCTGCAGACGTTGTTGAAGGCTTCCACGCCGGAAAGCCCCATTGCGCTCAGTTCGTCGATGATACGGGAGAGGGTGTCGCGGTCGTTGGTTATCGTGGTGGGATGCGCCAGGATGGCGATGCCGCCCAGACGCTGGACCGTAGCGAGCGCCTCCTCCATCGGGAAGTAGCGCTTCGGGACGTCGCAGGGAAGGAGATAACGCACGAAGGCGTCCTGCATGTCGCGCACGTACCCCTTGTGCATCAGCACCTGCGCTATGTGCGGGCGCCCCAGCGCGCCACCGGCGAGAGCGGCGGCTTCGGCGCTCGAGATGGGTTTTCTACCTTCGGTAGCGAGCTTCTCGTTGATCCTGTTGACGATGGCGTCGCCGCGCGCCTCCCTGCGGTCCCTGAACTCCTGCAGGATCTCCTGGAGTTGCCGGTCGCGATGGTCGAGCAGGTAGCCCAGAAGGTGGACGTCCTTGAAGGAGCCGTAGGCGACGGAGAATTCCAGCGCGGGGAGCACTTCTATCCCCGCGGCGGCGCCGGCGGCGAGCGCCTCGTCGATGCCCTCCACGGTGTCGTGGTCGGCGAGTGCGATCGCCTTAAGGCCAAGTCCCTTGGCCATGGCCACCAGTTCGGCAGGGGTGCGCACGCCGTCGGAGTAAGTTGAGTGAAGGTGAAGGTCTACCAGATCGTTCATGAGGGTCTCCCGGATTTAATCAGTAGGTCATTATAGGGGTTTCTCTCTTTTGTGCAACCGCTAAGGGACACTTAGCAGTTGCCTTGGACCGGTCCATCTTGTATAACGAAGCATTGCGTTTTTCACAATAAAAGCAGAGGTGTTCGTGGCAAAGACAAAAGGTATGGCGGGGGCGTTTTTTGCCCTGTCGACGTTCATCATCGGCGGGCTCATGACCTTCACCGGGCTGGGGCTTATCGCCTTCATGAAGTACAAGGATCTCATGGGTCTTGGAGAGGGGCGCAGCATCGGTATTCTCCTTGTCTGTGTGGGGCTCATCGCCTCCATCCTCGGGGTGCTTGTGATGCGCATCGTGAACAACAGGATCTGACATGCGTGACGAGCAGATCCACGAGGCCATAGCGATACTGAACGAGGCGGTCAAGGCCTGGGTCAGTCCTGCCGTGACCATCGTGGCTACCCAGGGGCGCGATCCCTTCAAGGTGCTCGTCTCCTGTATCCTTTCCCTGAGGACCCGTGACCAGACAACGGCCGAGGCATCCTCGCGGCTCTTCGCTCTGGCCGATACGCCACAAATGATGGTGCATCTGACCGTCGCAGAGATCGAGCAGGCGATCTACCCGGTCGGTTTCTACCGGGTGAAAGCGGAACAGATACTCGCCATCTCTAAAACACTCTGCGATCTGTACCAGGGTGTGGTACCCGATGACCTGGAAACGCTGCTCACCTTCAAGGGAGTGGGGCGTAAGACCGCTAACCTGGTAATCACTTTGGGCTTTGGCAAGCCCGGCATCTGTGTGGACATTCACGTGCACCGCATCTGCAACCGCTGGGGGTACGTGAAAACAAACACGCCGGAGCAGACCGAATTCGCCCTGAGAAAGAAGCTGCCTGACCAATATTGGATCATAATCAACGATCTTTTGGTCACTTTCGGGCAGAACCTGTGCACCCCGGTCTCACCGCGCTGTTCCACCTGTCCGCTGTACCAGTTGTGCGACAGGGTGGGTGTCAGTAAATCAAGATAAAACAGTGTTGCAGAAATTCGCTCATTGAGTATAATGGGGCCTTGAGTTTTGCCGCTGAACGAGAAATGCTATCCGCTGGTTTAGCACGCCAGCCACTCTGGGGGGATTATGCTTAAGAAGATAGGTTTTGTGGGTCTGGGCACCGTCGGTGTTCACATGGCAGCCAATCTTGCCAAGTCGGACTACCAGTTAACGGTGTTTGACCAGGACGCCAATGCCATGGCCGAACTGGCGAAACTGGGAGTGAAAGTCGGCGATTCCCCTGCTGCCACCGCCAAGGGGCAGGACCTGGTCATCGTCATCGTTCCTGAGAGCAAGTTCCTGGTTTTCGGCGAGAACGGGGTGCTGGACGGCATCGATCCCGGCACGATCCTCGTCGACATGGGCACCCACTGCCTGGAGACCATAGAGCGTATGGCCGAGGAGGCCAAGAAGCGCCGCGTCATGTTCCTCGAGGCGCCGGTTTGGGGGAGCAAGGAGCACGCCGCCAACGGTCTGCTCACCATCCTGGCCGGAGGAGACGAGGCGCTCCTCGGGCGCTGCCGCGAGCCGTTCTCTTACTTCGGGCTCAACATCATTCACATCGGGAAGATCGGTGACGCCACCCGGATGAAGCTGATCGTGAACCTGCTGCAGGCCGAGATGATGCAGTCTCTCTCCGAGGGACTCGTCTTCGGCGAGAAGATGGGGTTCAAGCCGGACAAGATCCTCGAGGTGCTAGACTCCGGCGGGGTCGCCTCGCCGCTGTTCCACTCCAAGGGACGCTCCATCGCGCGCGGCGATTTCAGCCGCAACCTCGCCCTCAAGTACGTGCACTCCCAGATGCTGCGCGTGCTCGAGATGGCCGACAAGCTCGAGCTCGACCTTCCGGCGGCGAAGACCGTCGCCGGGATCTACGAGCAGGCCGTCAATGACGGCAGGGGTGAGGAAGATTTCTCCGCCATCGTGAAGCTGCTGCGCAGGTAGTTTTCAGGAAAATAAAGGTTTCAGCCAAAGAGGCATCCCTTAAGGGGGATGCCTCTTTTTTTGTGCCACTTTTCGCTTTCAAATGTTCTTCAAAGTTAATTTCGAGGCGGTAAACATTGCATCACGTTCCCCCCTTTGCGAAGGGGGGACAGGGGGATTTGCTTCGGTCAGTCAACAAATGCCTGATGTATGGAAAGAAATGAAAAATAATTGTGTGTACAAAAAAGTTGCGACTACGGTAAAAATACATATTCGCATGTTTTACGATGTTAAAAAGTTTGTTTAGCGCATGCTTATCGACAAGTATTAGCCTACCTGTGCTAAGCTATTTCATGCAGTAGTCGTGATACAGCACTGAATAACCTTATCATGTTTAACTAGTTCAGTGCCAACAGGAGAAATATGGGAAGCACTAGAAACAAGAGGCTCATATTGGTGATGTTGTCGCTTGGCATTCTAACCTTAGCCGGCTACGGCATCTATGCCTGGCAGTCACACGGTGACAGAAGTAAACAGATCAGTTACACCGCCTTCATGCAGAAGGTGAACGCAGGCAGTATCGCAAGAGCCAGCATCGAGGGCGAAGAGATTACCGCCGACGCTAAAAGCGGTGAGAAGTACCGGCTATTTGTTCCGGCAGGAGCCAACTTGCCTGACCTGCTCATCGCGAAGAAGGTAGATCTTACGTCAACCCCTGCCTCAGGCGGACCGAAATGGTTCGAAATCGGTTTTTTCATCGCCATCGCCGTCTTCCTAATCGTTGTACTGAGACGCTTTACCGGCATGGGGAGAAGCCGCGCCAGGATGATCGACTATGCCGAGTCTGGGACGCGCTTTTCCGACGTGGCGGGTGCCGATGAGGCCAAGGTCGAGCTCCTGGACACGGTTGAATTCCTCAAGGACCCGAAGAAGTTCTCCCTGCTGGGTGGCAAAATGCCTACCGGTGTCCTGCTTGTCGGCCCTCCGGGCACTGGCAAGACTCTCATCGCCCGCGCCGTCGCAGGGGAGGCGGACGTTCCCTTTTTCTCCATTTCCGGCTCCGAGTTCGTCGAGATGTACGTCGGCGTGGGGGCCTCCCGCGTTAGGGATCTCTTTGCCCAGGCCAAAAAGGCGGCGCCCTGCATCGTCTTCATCGACGAGATCGACGCCGTCGGTCGCAAGCGCGATGCTGCGGTGGGTGGTGGGGCAAGCGACGAGCGCGACCAGACCCTGAACCAGCTCCTCGTGGAGATGGACGGGTTTGAGGTCAATTCCGGCATCGTGGTGTTGGCCGCGACGAACCGACCGGAAATCCTCGACGCCGCACTGCTGCGCTCCGGCCGCTTCGACCGTCAGGTGACCGTGGGGTCCCCGGACATCAGGGGACGCGAGGCGATCCTGAAGGTGCACGCGAAGAACGTCCCGCTGCACGAAGAAGTCGACCTGATGGTGATCGCTCGGGGAACCCCCGGCTTTTCGGGTGCGGACCTCGCCAACGTCGTGAACGAGGCGGCCATTATGGCAGCCCGCTCAAACAAGGAGCAGGTCGAGATGATCGACTTCGACCTTGCTAAGGACAAAGTCCTAATGGGGGCCGAGAAAAAGTCGATGGTTCTGTCGGACAAGTCGAAGCTTTCCACGGCGTACCACGAGGCCGGGCACGTGCTGGTTGCGAAGCTCACCCCCGGCTGCGATCCGGTGCACAAGGTAACCATCATCCCGCGGGGTCGCGCCATGGGGGTGACGGTTCAGATCCCCGAGGACGACATCTACTGCTACACCAAAGAGATGCTGGTGGCCCATCTGAAGGTGCTTATGGGCGGACGCGCCGCGGAGGAGTTGATCTACAGCACGACCACCACCGGCGCGGGGAACGACCTGGCCAGGGCGACCGACACCGCGCGCAAGATGGTCTGCGAGTGGGGGATGTCGCGGGCCTTCGGTCCGGTGGCTTTCGGGCATAACGAAAGCGCAGAGCCGGGAGCAAAGAAAGGTTTCAGCGACGTCACCGCCCTCGAGATCGACAACGAGATCCGTTCCATCGTCACCGGCTGCTACTCCGATGTGATGGCCCTCTTGATGGAGAACATGGACGTCCTTGAGCGATTGTCCAGGGAACTGTTCGCGAAGGAAACGATGGATTCCGCAGAGATCGACGCCATTCTAGGATTGCCTGAGGTGGAGGATGATGCAGGCATGGCAGCCGCATGAATTTTTTCCCGGCCGAAGGTTCAACCTTCGGCGCTGGGAATTTACTCGCGCGGCTGGAGGTTCAACCTTCGGCGTTTTGAATTTACTCGCGCGGCTGGAGGTTCAACCTTCAGCGTTTTGAATTTACTCGCGCGGCTGGAGGTTCAACCTTCAGCGTTTTGAATTTACTCGCGCGGCTGGAGGTTCAACCTTCAGCGTTTTGAATTTACTCGCACGGCTGGAGGTTCAACCTTCAGCGTTTTGAATTTACTCGCGCGGCTGGAGGTTCAACCTTCAGCGTTTTGAATTTACTCGCGCGGCCGGAGGTTCAACCTTCTGCGTTTTGAATTTACTCCCGCGGCCGGAGGCCCAATCTTTTGGGGGTTGAATTTACTGTAGCAACGTAAGCCTGAACCGCCGCCACCCCAACCATCAAAATCTTGCAGAGTGCAGCGGTAAATGCTATGTAGTAGCCGGGTTCCCCGCCCCCGTTTAATACATAGGAGCAACCGATGACCAACAACGATGTCTTTCGCAGACTGCGCTATGCACTGAACCTCAATACCCAGGCCGTGATCGAGGCTTTCCGGCTTTCGGGCACTAAGATGGGGCAGTCCGACATCACAAGCTTGGTCAAGAAGGAAGAGGAGGAAGGCTTCCGCGAGTGCAGCGATGAAGTGCTCGAGGCTTTCCTGGACGGGCTGATCGCGTTGAAACGCGGCAAGCGGGAAGGGGAGACAGCGACGCCGCTCACGGCACAACTGACCAATAACGACACCCTGAAGAAGATCCGCATCGCCCTGGCCCTCAAGGAAGACGAGATGCTCGCGATCTTCAAGCTTGCGAAGTTCCCTGTTTCCAAGCCCGAGTTGAGTGCGGTGTTTCGCGCCAAGGGACATGAGAACTACAAGCCGTGCGGCGATCAGATGCTTCGGAATTTTCTGAAGGGGCTCACGATGAAGTACCGTGAAGGGGTGCAGCAGTAGAAGGTTCTGGGAGGTGCGCTTGGAGCATCACGAAAGCCAACCGGCCGCCGATCGGGCCGATGCTGCAGAAGTTGTAGATCCGGTTCAACTGGCTTCGGGGCTTGCCGCTGTGCGCAAGCGTCGCATGTGCCTTTGGGGCGTACTCATCGTTTACCTTCCGGCCATGTGGGCCACCCAAAAGATCACCCACTCCTTCAGCGGCTCCATGCCGGTCTTCTTCCTCTGGTTCGTCCTGCTGCTCTGGGCCATGGCCTATTCCGCCACGGCCCGCTGCCCCCGTTGCAAAAACTACTTTCACATGCACGGCATGATGCTTTTGTATCTGCGTAAGTGCCTGCACTGCCAACTGCCGCTCAACGCCGATAAAACTCCTCGCTGATCCCGTTACTGCTTCCCCTGAGGTGCAGGCTGTACCTGCAGCCGCGCCGCCTCCCGTTCCTGCGCCGTCATCTCATACGCGGCCTTCGCCTTCGTCACGGCGGTCATCGCCTGGTTCAGCGCGTACGAGAGGCTTTCCCCGTCCGTTTCACCCTTTCGAATGAACATGGCCATGTCCCGTACCCCCTGCTCGGTTAGGTGCCTTGAGAGATGCATCTTAACGGCGGTAAGATCCGATTCGAACGCCCGGTACGCACGCTGCACATGCGCGCTCTGCTCCGCTATCGGCTCGAAGGCGTCGCCCAGGATGAGCGTGGGCATTTGTGCGCTTCTTGAGAGCCTGGGATAACGGCACTGCCCGGCTGATGCCTCGGCCTCCACGAGATAGGAATTCCCGCGGTAGATGAGACCACCGGCGTTTTGTGTCAACCGGTTCCCCGCACCCTCCATCAGGTTTAGCTTCGCAGTAAAGGATTTATACGCAGCGGGAAGATCGGCCTGGTCCGCGAAAAGCAACTCCTCGAGCGCCTGGCGGGTGTCCTTGGTCTTCATCTGCGCGTACGTCAGGTCGTCCTGAACGTTTTGCAGCGACGCCGTCTTCGGTGCGGTCCAGTTCTTCCAGTTTGCGCATCCTGCGAGCCACAGAATCGCGGCGGCTGATATGATGCGAACCGTTAAAGTACGGAGGTTTTGTTGTCTCATGGCAGGCTCCTGTTATGATGTTCGACTGGTAAATGGTACTGAAAGGTATGGGACTGTCAACGGCCAGGCGGTGTGTCAGGAAGTGAGGTCGGGGCATGATGGTCTGAAGGAATCTGTTTTTGGTACAATACGACATGACTCATTCAGGTAGTCAGTGAAGGTGCAGATGTCTCGAACATCAATGAAAGTCGACGTTGCATGGCAACGGACGGTTGGAGGAGACAATGAAAAGATACCTGTTCGCATTGATGATGACACTGGTAGCGCAAAATGCCGCTGCCGGAGTGGTAGGCAAGACCGTTGAATACCGCCAGGGGGATACCGTGCTGGAGGGGTACCTGGCCTATGACGATTCCATCAAGGAAAAGCGTCCGGGAGTACTGGTGATCCACGAATGGATGGGCGTAGGGCCATACGAAAAGATGCGGGCCGAGCAGCTCGCAAAGCTCGGCTATGTAGCCTTTGCGGCAGACATCTACGGCAAGGGGGTACGTCCGGCCACTCCAGACGCTGCCGCCAAGGAGGCGGGTAAATACCGCGGCGACGACCGGAGCCTGATCCGGGCAAGGGGTGCTGCGGGCCTTGAGAAACTGGCGAGTTTCCCCCAGGTTGATCGCAAGCGTCTGGCGGTAATCGGCTATTGCTTCGGCGGCACCGCGGCCCTTGAGCTTGCGCGCAGCGGAGCGGACCTGTTAGGGACGGTCAGCTTTCACGGCGGGCTTAGTACACCTAACCCGTCCGATGCACGCAACATAAAAGGTAAAGTGCTGGCGCTGCACGGGGCGGACGACCCCTATGTGAAGCCCGACGAGGTGGCGGCGTTCCAGAAGGAGATGCACGACGCCAAGGTCGACTGGCAGATGAACTACTACGGCAACGCCGTGCACAGCTTCAGCAATCCCAAGTCAGGCAACGACAACAGCAAAGGTGTCGCCTACAACGAAAAGGCGGACCGGCGTTCATGGGAGGCGATGAAGCTTTTCTTCAACGAGATCTTCGGAGGTAAATAGGTTCTTCAGGGAATTCCGGGGGGACCGAAGAGTAGCTGCCGACGAAGTGCAACATAGGGCCCAACGTTTCCCCCTTTGCGAAGGGGGGGCAGGGGGGATTTGCCTTGGTCGGACCATACATGCTCCTGCTGACGCGCCCCTTGCGTACAGTGCATTAAATAATGACACTTGCAGAGCAGCCACTTCGGTCTCTTCCTTGAGGAAATCAACTGTGGGGCAAAAGCAAATCCCCCCGTCCCCCCTTCGCAAAGGGGGGGGGCTCGAGGGCACCTTCGACGGTTCGTGGTACCTGCGGTACCTCCCGGCCCGCCTGGAAGAGCCCAGGGATGAACCTTGGCTGGGATACCGCGAACTGCGGCAGAAGTTGCCGGGTTAGAGAGCTTGACTTGTCCCCGCGGGCGGCGGTATACCTGTGCAATTCCTTTTCGCCGGAGCCCGCATGACCGTTCGCTTCATCCACACCTCCGACATCCACCTCGGCAAGACCTATCGCGGCTCCGGCTGCGATGCCCAGCGCTACCAGGACTTCTTCGCGACCTTCGCCGGGATCGTGGCGGACGCGCTACGCGAGCGGGTCGATTTCGTCCTGATCGGTGGCGACCTGTTCCACACCGGCCAGATCCTCCCCAAGACCTTCGCCAAGACCATTGAAATATTGCAGCCCCTGAAGGATGCCGGCATCCCCTGCATCGCCGTCGAAGGAAACCACGACTGGATCCACCGCCGCGACAGCGTCTCGTGGATGGAAGCGCTCTCGCAACTGGGCTACATAAGGCTCTTGCGCCCTTCGCGGAGCGCCGACGGCGGCTACCTTTTCGATCCCTTCGATCCGGAGGAGGGGTGCGGCGGGCATATCGAGGCGGGCGGGGTCAATATCTACGGCCTTGGCTACATCGGCTCGCAGGCAGGCAACCACATCGCCCGCATCTGCGACGCGGTTGCCACGAAGAGGAACATCCTGCTCTTCCACGTCGGCGTATGGACCTATTCCCCGGTGGAGATCGGCAACATAAAGCCTGAGGAGGCGCTGCCGCTTTCGGAGTGCTTCGATTACGTGGCGCTTGGGCACGGGCACAAGCCTTACATCGTGAACGACGCGCAGGGGCGCCCGTACGCCTTCAACCCAGGTTCGCCCGACTGCGTGAACTTCGGCGAGGAGCGTTACGACAAGGGGTATTACGTGGTTGCGCTGGAGCCGGGCGGGAAGGTGCAGCACGAGTTCCGGCGCACCTCGCCGCGCCCGATGCTGGTCGTCACCGCTAATCTGGACGGCGCCGCCAACGCCACGGACGCCCTGGAGCGTTTCAAGGTGGAGATGGCAGGGAAATTAAGCGGATGCGCCGATGAAAGGTCTCCGCTCATCGAGGTGCGTCTGGCCGGAAAGGTCGGCTTCCACCCGTTCGAATTGAGCCGCGACCGTTTGCGCGCGTCCCTGTGCGAGGTCTGCGAGCCGCTCCACCTGGAGATAAAGAACCACCTTTCCCTGGTTGCCGGAGGGGGAGGGGAGGAGAAGGTAAAGAAGAGTCTCGCCGAGATCGAGCGGGACGTGCTTGGTGAACTGATCGGCGCCAACAGTCAGTACCAGGGGCGCGTTGAGGAGCTTACGCGCCTGAGCCTCGCGCTGCGCGACCTGGTGTTGAAGGGGGACGTGGAAGGCGAGGAACTACTGAGTCTTCTTTCTTCTGGAGGTGAGCCGTGCGCATAGTCTCGGTCCATCTCAGGAACATCAAGTCGCACCGTGACAAGGAACTCTCCTTCTCACCGGGGATCAACGTCCTCTCTGGTGCCAACGGCTCTGGCAAGAGCACCATCTTCGAGGCGATCGGCTACGCACTATTCGGCGTGGACGCGAAGGATTTCGTCTCCAATGCGGAACGCTTCCTTACCATCGGCGCCAAGCGCGGAGAGATCGGCGTCGTTTTCGAAACGGCGCCCGGGGAGCTGTACCGTGTGACGCGTACCGTCGGGAGCGCCGGTAAGTGGCTGCTCGCAAAAGAGGTCGGCGGGGAGTTCGAGGTTGAAGAGCACGCCAACATGGAGGAGACCGAGGCACGGATCACGAAGCTGCTCGGCCTCTCCGCGGGGCGTCCGCTCTCCGAGCAGTTCAAGCTGGTGATCGGCCCCTTTCAGAACGACTTCCTCGGGCCGTTCGTCATCAAACAGCCGGCCAAGCGACAGGACGCCTTCGACGAGATCCTTGGCATCGACGCCTGGCGCAAAACACAGGATAAGACCAAGGTTTTGACCAGCACCATTAAGGCAAAACTTGATGTGCTGCAGGCCGAAGTGGACAGCAGGTCCGAGCAGGTTGCCGTGCTCCCGGCCAAGGAAGAAGAACTGGCCGCCTTGCGGATGCAGGGAGAGGCGAAGAAGGCCGAGCTTGAACTTAAGAATGTGGAACTTGAGCGGGCAACGACTCTGCTCAACACCCTTGAGTCGAAAAAGGAACAGATCCAGTCGGTCCAGCAGGAGGTGCAGGGGCTCGAGGAGCGCGCCGAATCCGGCAAGAACTACGTATCGAACCAGCAACTACTGGTGGAACAGTCCAAACAGGCTGCGGCGCTAGTTGCTGCGGCGGCTGCCGGGAAGCATGGGTACGATGCCGCCGAGGCGAGGCTGAAGGAGCTGCGCGAGCAGGAACAGAAGAAGCACCAGTTGGAAAGAAAGCTCACCGATCTCGAGAAGGAACAGGGAAGCGCTCAGGCGATGCTGGTGGCGGAGAGCCGTGAGCTCGTGCTTGCCCGCGCCTCGATGGACGAGGAGCTGAAGAGCCTCACGGCGGAGAAGGAATCCCTCGCTGCTGCCCTGGCGGAGCAGAAGAAGCTCGCGGCAGTTGCCGCACAGGGGCTGGCCGACGCGGAGCGGAGCAGGGTGCTCTTCCGTGAACTCCCCGTGCACAACGTGGAGACCACGCTGCCGTACCTGAACGTTGCCCTAAGCCGGATCGAGGAGATCGACAGGCAGATCGAGGAGCGGCAAAAGCTGCTGGCCGGGAGCGAAGCGCTTAAGGCCGAGGCGGAAAAGCTTGCCGAACGAAGGACCCGGTTGGAGGAGCTGCAGGCGCAGCGCTCCGAGCTGGCCGGACGCAAGCTTTCCCTCGTCGAAGGACGCGAGAAGATCGGTGCGGGAGAGTGCCCCTTCTTCCTGGAGCCGTGTCAGAACCTGAACGGCGCCGACCCGGCCGGACTCTTTGACGCCCGTATCGCCGCTCTCGACGAGCAGATCGCGGGGCTCGATGGCGAGGCGGCCGAACTGGCGACCCAGGTCAGTGCCGCCCAGCAGGCTGAGCGCGAACTTGTCGCCATGAAGCAGGTGCATCTGGAACTGACCAAGGCCGAGCGGGAACGGGCGAAGCAGGAGGAGGAATTCGGCCGCAACTACGCCCGTATCGCCGTCCCCTCACTTCGAGCGCCGCTTGAAGAGTGGCTCGCAACTGCTGGACTTGGAGACGTTTGCTCCATTGAATTGCCGCTTGTGGACCTCGACCTTGCGGCGGCTCCGCAGTTGCGCCGGGACGCGCTGTCCCGAACGACTGACGGCTGGCAGCGCGTTGTTGCCGGGTTGGAAACGGCCCTGGAAGAGCGCGTCAAGCTGGCCGGAGAGCCGGTGCAGGAATCCGCCAGCAAGCTCGCCGCCCTCTCCGCAGGGTGCGAGGCGCTGGAGAAAAGGGAGCGCGCTCTCGACGGTGCACGGGAACAGGCGGCGCAGCGCGAGCAGTCCATCGCGCGTCACAACGCCCGGCTTTCCGCGCTGCAAACCGAGCTCGGCGCCAGGAAGACGGAGCTTGCCGCTTTCGCAGACGTGGAGCGTGGCGTAAAGGAAGCGGAGGATGAGCTGGTACGCTTCCAACCGGAGCGCGATCGTTACATAGCGAACCAGAAGTCCGCCGAAGAGTTGGTAAAACGCCAGGAAACGCTAGAGAAATACCAGGCGCGCCTGAAAGAGATAGCTTCCGACCTTGCCGTGAAACAGGCGGAGCTCGGCAAGCTCGTGGCCGGCTACCTGCCGGAGCAGCACGAGGCGGCAAAGAACGAGCGCGAACAGCTCGTGATGACGGCGACAAGGCTAACGTCCGAGATCGGCTCCATCGCCAACGACGTCACCCGCCTCGAGGGAGAAACCGCGCTTTTACGTGCCGTCGCCGCCGAGATCGAGCAGAAGCTCGCCGATATTGCGAAGCTCAAGGAGCAGGGCGACCTCGTTAAGTTCATGCGCAACCAGGTGTTCAAGAACGTCTCGGCCCAGCTCTCCGAGCGCTTCCGGGAAGAGATCAGCTTCCGCGCCGACCGGATCTATCGCAGCATCTGCGAGTCCGACGAGGAGCTTCTCTGGGGCGACAACTACCAGATCGTATTGAAGGATATGGTGGACGGTGCCATGAGGGAGCGTACCGACGACCAGCTTTCGGGGGGGCAGATGATGAGCGCGGTGGTCGCCTTGCGCCTGGCCCTTTTGCAAACCATCGGCGCGCGCATCGCCTTTTTCGACGAACCTACCTCGAACCTCGACGCGGAGCGGCGCGAGAACCTGGCGAAGGCGTTCCGGGCCATCGACGTCGGGCAGGAAGAGGTGACCGAGCACTGGTATGACCAGCTCTTCCTGGTGAGCCATGACGTAAGCTTCACCGAAATCACGGATCAGACGATACAGCTCGATTAAGACAAGGATCTTATTCAATGACCGACAGGCACAAGGGGGCATGGTTCATCGCGGTTTCGGCTGCGGGTTTTGCCACGCTCGGCATCCTCATAAAAAGCGCCTTCACCGGCGGCGCCAACATCAGCACCGTTCTGGCAGGAAGGTTCCTGATCGCGGGGCTCTTTCTTTTCGGCATCCTCCGCGCCCGCGGCATCGACTGCCGCCTGGACAAAAAAGTTGCCTTCCAGCTCATCCTGATGGGAGCCGTCGGCTACGGCGGCATGTCCGGGCTTTACGCGAACGCGATTCACTACCTTCCCGCTTCGCTCACGGGGATGCTCCTTTACACCTATCCTGCGCTCGTCACCGTGCTCGCGCTTGTCGTTGGCGAGGAACGCTTCAACGGCACCAAGGGGGTCGCGCTCGTAGTCTGCTCGGTAGGTCTCGTGCTGTTGCTGGGTGCGTCGTTCGACGGTGCGCAACTTGCCGGTGTGCTTTCGGTGTTGGGGGCGGCGGTGATCTACAGCTGCTACATCATCATCGGTAACCGGATACTCAAGAACATTGACCCCATGGTCACTTCGCTCTGGGTCTGCACCGCCGCCGGGCTCGCCTTTTTGTGCTACGGCGCCGCCAAAGGCGAAATCATCCTGGAACTCACCTCGCAGGGATGGCTTTCCATCCTCGGCATCGCTATCTTCCCGACCCTTTTGGGTGTCATGGGATTCTTCGCGGGGCTGCGCCTGGTCGGCGCGACCAATGCCTCCATCATCAGTATGCTCGAGCCGCTCATCACCGTGCTACTATCCGCGGTTTTGCTCGGGGAACGGGTGACCGCGCTGCAGGGGTTCGGTGGGGCCGTGCTCCTCTTCGGCGGACTCATCCTACAATTGTGGGGGCACGAGGCGCGGCACGAGACGGTGACGGAGGTTTAGGGACAGACAAGGCAAATCCCCCCTGTCCCCCCTTCGCAAAGGGGGGGACGTTGCGTCTCTTGCAGCGCTTCGTTGGCAGATGCACTCCTTGTTCCACGAGATTCCCTGATTACTGTGCAAAGCGTAGTAAAGGCAGGAGTGGGCGGGGCCGCTTCCAATCGCCTGCTATCGTTGACTTTCCGATACCGATCTGCTAGAGACATAGGGCTTGTAGCTAACACGGTTTAAAGGACGTCATGGACCAGTTCTTCATAAAGTTGTCCATCATGCTGGTCCCGGGTCTAATGGCAATCACCTGTCACGAGGTATCCCACGGCTTCATCGCAGACAAGTTCGGCGACAGCACCGCGAGATCCCTGGGGCGCCTGACGCTCAACCCGCTCAAGCACCTGGATATCCTCGGCACCATCATGATCTTCGTCATCGGGATCGGCTGGGCCAAACCGGTGCCGGTCAACTTCAACAACCTGCGCCATCCCAAGCGCGACATGATCTGGGTCGCCGCCGCGGGGCCGATTACCAACTTCTGCCTGGCGACCCTCTCGGCCTTTCTGATGCGCGGTCTGATCGCGGCTACCCAGGAGGTCCCCGCGGGGAGCATGATCGCTGCCTTCGTGGATCCGGTTACCTTGATGCTCGCCTTCTCGGTGTACATCAACCTGCTGCTCGGCATTTTCAACCTGATCCCGGTGCCGCCGCTGGACGGCGGGAGGGTGGCGGTCGGCCTGCTGCCTTATGGTCCCTCCAACGCGCTTGCCCGGGTTGAGCCGTTCGGCATGATCATCATCATCGCACTGGTGTTCTTCACCGATGCCTTCAGCTACGTCATATCTCCCGCCCTCAGTTTCGGCGTGCACCTTCTGGCAGGTCCTTACTCGAACCTCGTCTTCGGCGTCACCCGGCTCATGATGAGAGGGTAGGCTGGATATAGAAACCAAAAAGGAGTCCGTTTTTATGAGCAACAACCGTATCGTGAGCGGCATGAGACCGACTGGAAAGCTGCACCTCGGGCACTACCACGGGGTTCTGTCCAACTGGATGGAATTGCAGCGCAACTTCGAGTGCTTCTTCTTCGCCGCGGACTGGCATTCCTTGACCACGGAGTACGCCAGCACGGACGGTATCCAGGACAGCATCACCGAGATGGTGCTCGACTGGCTTGCTTTCGGGATCGATCCCGAGCAGAGCGTGATCTTCAAGCAGAGCAGGGTGCCGCAGCACGCGGAACTGAACCTGATCCTCTCCATGATCACCCCGGTCTCCTGGCTTGAGCGCAACCCGACTTACAAGGAGATGCAGGAAAACCTGACCACGAAGGATCTTTCCACCTTCGGTTTCCTCGGCTACCCGGTACTGATGGCCTCTGACATCATCGTGTACAAGGCCGCCCGTGTTCCCGTCGGTCAGGACCAGATCCCGCATCTCGAGATCACCCGCGAGATCGCGCGTCGCTTCAACTACCTCTACGGCGAGGTTTTCCCGGAGCCGGCGGCTCTGCTCACCGAGACCCCGAAGGTGCTCGGGATCGACGGTCGCAAGATGAGCAAGAGCTACGGCAACGCGATCTTCCTCTCCGACGACGCCGAGGAGACCAGGAAAAAGGTCATGTCCATGGTGACCGACACCCTGCGTCCCTTCAAGCGCGACCCCGGCGAGCCGGACCGCTGCGTCGCCTTCACGCTGCACTCCCTCTACGTCGATGCCGACAAGCGCGCTGAGATCGTTGAGGGTTGCCGCGGTGCCCAGCTGGGCTGTGTGGACTGCAAGAAGATCCTTGCGCAGGCCATGGTCGACACCCTGGCGCCGTTCCGCGAGAAGCGCGTGGAGCTTGCCGCTAAGCCGGGTCTCGTGGACGAGGTGCTCGCCGAGGGTAGCCGCAAGGCCGAGGTGGTCGCTCGCCAGACCATGGACGAGGCGAGAGCGGCGCTGAAAGTCTAACGGCTAAGGAAACGTTCAACGTTCAGCGTTCAACGTTCGAGCTGGGCGGTCCTAAATGGCTTGGGGTACCTTGGCTTTCGAGGCTCTTTTTAAAGAAATGACAAGCCACGAGTGGCGCTGCTTAGCAGGATAATCACGGCGAACGTTGAACGTAGAACGTTGAACGGGTTTCAGGAGCCTTTTTGGAAGAGATGCAAAGCAACCTGTTCTCCGACGCACTGGACCAGGCTTACCGGGTGCGTATCGAGGAGTTTGAGGGACCGTTGGACCTCCTGCTCCACCTCATCAAGAAGAACGAGGTGGACATCTACAACATCCCGATTGCTGCCATCACCAGGCAGTACCTCGACTACATGGAGATCATGAAGGAGCTCAACCTCGACATCGCCGGGGAGTTCCTCGTGATGGCGGCTACCCTGCTGCAGATCAAGTCTCGCATGCTCCTCCCGGCTACCCCGGAGGAGGACGGCGAGGCCGAGGTCGAGGACCCGCGCGCCGAACTGGTGCGCCGCCTCCTCGAATACCAGCGCTACCGCGACGCTTCTCAACTGCTCAACTGCCGCAACCTCCTCGGGCGCGAGGTCTTTGCCCGCAAGTTCGACGCTCCGGAGTTCGATGAACTTGAGCCGGTCGAAGAACCGGCGGATGTGGAACTCTTCGAACTGATCGAGGCATTTCAGAAGGTGCTGGCACGCGTCTCGGTTGATACCTTCCACGACGTCGTCGCCGACGGCATCTCAATCGCAGACCGCATCGGCGAGGTGCTCTCGGTGCTCCACGTCGAAAAGACGGTCTCCTTCGACGCGCTTTTCACCACCGGCATGACCCGCGATCTCCTGGTGGTCACCTTCCTCTCCATCCTCGAACTCTGCAAGCTGAAGCTGATCAAGGTGGTGCAGACGGAGAACCGGGGCGCCATCTGGCTGCATCTGGCCGCCAAGGAGGAAGGAGAGGGGGAAGGGACTGAAGCGGAGGGTGAGGTGGCGGCCGAGGAATGTCTGCCTACTGACTGATGGCTTTTGGGATTTTTGGCTTCGTGGCGCAGTTGGATGCTACGGCTACCTAGGCTAAATCCCCCCTGTCCCCCCTTCGCAAAGGGGGGGGACGCTGGGGCCTGCTCACTGCGTCGAGGGAACAGTCATTTCCTCGGAGCTTTCGCTAAAGAGGTATAAGCAACACTTTGGGGCGGATTGTTCCACGATTCGCCCGCTTTTGTCTTAACTTGAACGTACCGGAGGAACCTGGTTGTCCGCTAAGTCGCTCAAATCGATCGTAGAAAGCATCCTTTTCATCCACGACCAGCCGCTCACGCTGGACCGGCTCGCCTCCATCCTTGAGGAATTCGAGCGGGCCGACCTGCGCGCCGCGCTGGACGAGTTGATCGAGGAGTACGAACAGGCGCAGCGCGGCATCGTCCTTATCCAGGTGGCAGGCGGTTACCAGTTGAGAAGCCGCCCGGAGCACGGCGATTACGTCCGCAGGCTCAACAAGACCAAAGGGGTGAAGTTCAGCCAGTCCGCGCTGGAAACGCTCGCCATAGTTGCCTACCGTCAGCCGATCACCCGCGCCGAGGTGGAATACCTGCGCGGCGTCGACTCGGGCGGGGTGATGAAGAGCCTCCTGGAGAAAAAACTATTGCGCATCATGGGGAAGAAGGACGTCCCGGGGAAGCCGCTCATCTACGGTACGAGCCGCGAATTCCTCGAACTCTTCGGACTCAAGGACCTGAACCAGCTCCCGACACTCAAGGAGATCCAGGAGCTCGTACCGCCGGATCCTTTCGCGGACCAGCCTGCGCTTCCGCTTGAGTCCGTTGAAGAGGAGCCCTTGCCGGGTTAAAATATCCCCTGGCTCGCTGTTCATGAGCACTTCCAACAAGGAGGCTGGTATGGTACGGCAACCTGCTGTGGCCGGGAAGTTCTACACCGGCGATCCGGACCGGCTCCGCGAGGAGCTCTCCGCCATGGTGCCGCAGTGGGAGGCGCAAAGCGCCCTCGGCATCATCGCTCCCCACGCGGGATACGTCTATTCCGGCAAGGTGGCCGGGAAGGTGTATGCCGCCGTTCGCATCCCCGACACCGTCCTCGTCCTGGGCCCCAACCACACCGGCGCGGGGAGCGCCGCGGCACTCTCCCCGGACACGGAGTGGCTTACGCCGCTTGGTACCGTCCCCGTTAACCGCAGGCTCTCTCAGCTCATCCTCGAACACGCACCGCTTGTCCGCGAGGATGCCCTGGCGCATCGCTTCGAGCACTCCCTCGAGGTCCAGGTTCCCTTCCTGCAGTACCGAAACCCTGGCGTATCCATCGCCGCCATCTGCCTCGCCATCCCGGATTTCCCGTCGATTTCCAGGATCGGCGAAGGAATCGCCAAGGCCATCGCGGCCTACGGCGAAGAGGTCCTCATCGTGGCGAGCTCCGACATGACCCACTTCGAATCGGCGGTGCAGGCAAAGGCGAAGGACGATCTGGCCCTCGCGCAGCTCGCCGACATGAGCCCCGAAGGACTCCTGCGCGTCTGCCGCGACAAGGGGATCACCATGTGCGGCGTCATCCCCGCCGCGGTCATGATGGTCGCCGCGAAGGCCCTCGGGGCCACCTCCTGCCGCCTGGTGCACTACGCCACCAGCGGAGAGGTGAACGGCGACCTGCGCAACGTCGTCGCCTACGCCTCGCTCTTGGTTTCCTGATGGAGGTCATCACCACCCACGTCAACGCCGATTTCGACTGCGTCGGCTCCATGGTCGCGGCGAAGATGCTCTACCCTGACGCGCTCTTAGTCTTCTCCGGCGCGCAGGAGAAAGGGGTGCGTGACTTCTTCCAGAAGGGGCTCCACCCGGAGATATCCTTCGCCCGCATCAAGGATATCGATCTCTCCGCAATCACCCGCCTCATCGTCGTCGACTGCCAGCATTCCTCACGTCTCGCGAAGTTCGGCGAGCTCGCCAAGGCAGGGGGCGTCGAACTGCACATCTACGATCACCATCCGACGAGTTCCGGCGACCTGAACGCCGTCGGCGGCGTGATCCGCCCTTGCGGTTCGACCACCACGATCCTGGGCACCATACTTATGGAGCGCGGGATCGAAGTGACGGCGAGCCAGGCGACCCTGATGATGCTCGGCATCCACGAGGACACCGGCAACCTCACCTTCCCATCGACCACTGCCGAAGACTACGCCGTTGCGTCCTGGCTCCTCGAGCGCGGCGCGCAACTAAACGAGGTCGCCGACTCCATAGGGCGCGAGCTGACCGCGGAGCAGGTGTCGCTTCTGAACACCCTGCTCACCTCCTTGAAGACCAGCTCGCTCAAGGGGGTGGACGTCTCGGTGGCGCACGCCTCGGTGGACCGCTACGTCGGGGACATCGCGCAGCTCGCGCACATGATCCGCGACATGGAGAACCTGCAGGTACTCTTCCTCGTCGTCGGGATGCAGGACCGCGTCTTCGTCATCGCGAGAAGCCGCATCCCCGAGGTGAGGGTAGGGGAGATCCTGAAGGAGTTGGGTGGAGGGGGACACGCGACGGCCGCCTCAGCCACGGTGCGAGGGTTCACCCTCATCCAGGTGCTGGAGCAGTTGGAGGCGGTGCTAAGAAAACGGGTCGATCCGATCCGCGTTGCGCGCAACATCATGTCCTCGCCAGTGAAGACCCTGCCGCCGGACTGCACCATAGAACAGGCGCGCGAACGCCTGGTGCGCTACAACGTGAGCGCCATGCCGGTGGTCTCAGGCGGCGAGGTGGTCGGGATCATTTCGAGAAAGACAGTGGAGAAGGCGCTCTACCACAACCTGAACGGCGTCCCGATCTCGGACTACATGCATTCCGAGTTCTACGTCGCCGCTCCGGACACTCCGATCAGCGAGATACAGAATTACATGGTGGGGGGCGACTCCCGCCTCGTGCCGGTCCTTTCGGACAAGAAACTGCTCGGCGTCATCACGCGTACCGATCTCCTGCGCTACAGCCTCGGCAGCGAGGCGATCTACGACCTGTCGCGCGACGCCATCCAGGTGAAAAACCGCGAGGTGGAGGCGCTGATGAAGAAGGCCCTCCCCAAGCGCTCGGTGCAGATCCTCCATGACCTGGGGAACACCGGAGACATGCTCGACCTCGCGGTGTACGCGGTGGGGGGCTTCGTCCGGGATCTCCTCCTCGGGCAGGAGAACGCCGATCTCGACGTAACCGTCGACGGCGACGGCATCCTCTTTGCCGAGACGTTCGCCGCGTCGCACGGCTGCCGCGTGAAAAGCCACGAGAAGTTCGGTACCGCCGTCATCGTCTTTCCCGACGGCTTCAAGATCGACGTCGCCAGCACACGCCTAGAGTATTACGTCTCCCCAGGCGCCCTCCCCACCGTGGAGCGCTCATCGCTCAAGATGGACCTCTATCGGCGCGACTTCACCGTGAACACCCTCGCCATTTCACTGAACGCCCCGTCCTTCGGAAAGCTGATCGACTACTTCGGTGCCTATCGTGACCTGCAGGCGAAGGTGATCCGGGTGCTGCACAACCTCTCCTTCGTTGAGGACCCGACCCGCGTCTTCCGTGCCATCCGCTTCGAACAGAGGCTCGGCTTCAAGATCGCGAAGCACACCGAGGATCTCATCAAGACGGCGGTGAAGATGGATTTCCTCGTGAAGCTTGGGGGGCGAAGGCTCCTTTCGGAACTGGTTCAGATCCTGAAGGAAAAGGAGCCGATAAACGGCGTCGCCCGCATGGCGTCGCTGGGGCTTTTGCGCTTCATCCATCCCGGCCTCGAACTTACCCCCGAACTGCAGGGGGCGCTGGAAGAGGTGCGCTACGTGGTCTCCTGGTTCGATCTCCTCTATCTGGAGCGTCCCTACGAGCGCTGGGCCGTCTATTTCCTCGCCCTCTGCGAGCGGCTTGCCCAGGAGCAGTTCCTCGATACCTGCACCAGGCTCGCGGTAAGTGAGCACTACAGGGAGCGTCTCGCCGAGATGCGCCGCCAGGGCGAGGAGCTCGTGGGGCCGATGGAGCGCAAGCTCGCGCGCGGGGAGCAGGTGGAGAACAGTGAGATTTACTTCACCCTGCGCGGGCTCCCCGTCGAGATCCTCCTGTACCAGATGGCGAAGAGCAGCAGCTCAGAGGTAAAACGCTGCATCTCTCTTTACTTCACCAAACTGCACGGCACGCGTCCCCTTTTGAAGGGCGAGGACCTGAAGCAACTCGGCGTGAAGCCCGGCCCGCTTTTCCGCGAGGTGCTCGACGTCGTGTTGAGCGCGAGGCTCAACGGAAAGGTCTCCAGTAAGGAAGACGAAACCGCATTGGTCCGCAAACTCCTCTCCTGATTGTGGCTTTTTTGCCACACCGCCGCCTTTTCACCATATTCTGTTATCTCACCGTTAAATAACGGTTCTCACTTGGGGCGTAGGCCCGGAGTGTTGCATCATTAGCACATTAAGACTAATTGGGCCCTTTTATCCCTGGGGTGCCTGAGTGGCTGTTGGTGCGGATTTGTGTCGCAGAAACAGCGCTTTGCCGATGAAGTAGTTCTGCCGGTGCGCTCCTGGCCCTCTTCTTGCAGAATGTCGGACATTTCGCACCACCTCGAGTAAGGGGATTATATGAAGAGCCTGAAGCGCCTTGTTGTCCTTGTTTTCGCCCTTGTTTTTCTAGCCACTCCCTGTCTCGCCGAAGAAAACGCGATGAAGACCGTGTTCGAGGATGCCCTTTACGGCGGTCTTGCCGGCAGCCTGGTCGGCGCCGCCCTCATGGCCTTCACCAAAAAGCCCGCTGATCACATCCAGAATATAGGCATAGGCGCCGGCGTCGGCGTCCTCGTCGGAGCAAGCTACGGCGCTTTCGCCGCGACGAAATCGCTCGCCGAGTACGAAAACGGCAAGGTCAAGTTCTCCATGCCCACGATCCGCCCGGAGTTCAGGGAAGGAAACGGCGGGCAGACCAACCTCTGCGCAATGGCAGAACTGCTGCGCGGCAAGTTCTAAACCTTTTCACTCTCAGTTGTCTATGGGGAGGCTTATGCCTCCCTTTTTTTATTTTTGCACCAGTATCGTCACTGGGATAAACTACACGGGTTTGCAGCTCTTTCAGGGGGTGCCCTTTGCTGGAGAATGAAACCCGTCCCGACCTTTTGTCCTACACCGACTCCATGCTCACCTGGGTGAGCGGACGCGGACGCATCCTCATCGTCGTACACGACAACCCCGACCCCGATTCGCTCGCCTCTGCCATGGCGCTGCGCCACCTCTTCGCGGTGCGGCTGAACCGCGAGGCTGTGATCGCCTTCTCCGGGATGATCGGCCGCAGTGAAAACCTCGCCATGGCAAAACTGCTGCAGATACCGCTCACCCCGTTTCCGCTCATCGATCTGAAGGCCTTCCAGGTAATCTGCCTCCTGGACACCCAGCCGGGCACCGGCAACAACTCGCTGCCTCGTGAGATGCGTGCCGACATCGTCATCGACCACCACCCCATGCGCGACAACAGCGCCTCCTGCCGCTGGGTCGACATCCGTCCCCACTACGGGACAACGGCGACCATCCTCTACGAGTACCTGAAGGTGCAGGGGGTGTCGCTCGGGACGAAACTCGCCACGGCGCTTTTCTACGCGATAAAGTCCGAGACCCAGGACCTCGGGCGTGAGGCGACGCGCCCGGACCGCGATGCCTACCTGGTGCTCTTCCCGCTCGCCAACAAGACGCTTTTGAACAGCATCACCAGGCCGAACCTCCCGAAGGAGTACTTCATCGCGCTGCACAGCGCCTTAGAACACGCCCAACTTTACGGTGACGTGCTGGTCGCCTCCCTCGACGGTGTGCTCTTCCCGGAGGTCGTCTCCGAACTGGCCGACCTGCTCGTGCGTCTGGAGGGGACCGAGACCGTCCTATGTCTCGGGCATTACAGCAACGAACTGGTTCTCTCCATCAGGACCACCAGCGAGGAGATCAACGCCGGAGAGCTGATCCGAAAGCTCGTGGCCGGCATCGGCACCGCAGGCGGTCACGGCATGATGGCCGGGGGGAAGGTCGATAACGTCACCTCGGCGCGGGTCCCCGAACTGGAGCGGGAACTGACGCGCAGGTTCCTGAACGAACTAGGCCTCACCGACCAGAATCCATTAGCGTTAGTCCCGTAAACCTTTCATGAAACGGGTTGCCAAAGCCCCGTTAAAATGCTAGTAAATACGGTATGTCCGTATTCCTAGATAACGCAGCGACTTCATTCCCGAAACCCGATGCCGTATACCAGGCGATGGACGCGGCCATGCGGGATGTGGGAGTGGCCCCCGGGCGGGGAGGTTACCGCCAGTCGCTCGCGGCGGCACGTATCGTCTTCGAAGCACGCTCCGCACTGGCCCGTTTCTTCGGGGTCCCGGACTCATCCCGTCTCATCTTCACCCACAGCGCCACCGAATCGATCAATATAGCGGTGTTCGGCCTCCTGAAGCCGGGCGATCATGTAGTCTCGACCTGCGTCGAGCACAACGCGCTGGCGCGCCCGCTGCACCTGGCGAAAAAGCGCGGCGTCGAGGTGACCTTCGTCCCCTCAGATCCCTGCGGTATCGTCTCGGAGCGCGACATAGCGCGTGCCATGCGCCCGGACACCAGGCTGGTTGCGCTTGCGCACTGCTCCAACGTGACCGGCGCGGTGCAGCCCATAGCCGAGATCGCCGAGGTCGCACGCATCGGGGGGGCGCTCTTTCTGGTCGATGCCGCACAGAGCGCCGGGTTCTTTCCCATCGACGTGGAATCGATCGGCATAGATCTGCTCGCCGCACCGGGGCACAAGGGGCTTTACGGCCCTCCCGGTACCGGCATCCTTACCGTCGGCGCGGGAATCAACCTTGAGCCGCTGCAGGTAGGTGGGACGGGGGGGAGTGCCAGTACGCCGGAGCCGCCCGAGCAGATGCCGGAGCGCCTGGAGAGCGGCACCATCAATACGCCTGCCATCGCCGGGCTCAAAGCCGGGGTGGAATTCATCGAGGCGACCGGTCTCGAGGTGATCCGCGCAAAGGAGAGCGCCCTGGTCGAGCAGTTGCTGGAAGGGCTGCGCGGCATGCCGGGGGTGCGGCTCTACGGTCCATTGCAGGGGGAGCGGGGCGCCGCGGTCTCCTTCAACGCCGAGGGGTATGATCCCGCCTCGCTTGGCTTCCTGCTCGACTCGACCTACGACATCAGCGTGAGGGTCGGGCTGCACTGCGCGCCGGACGTGCACCGCAGCATCGGCAGCTACCCTGAGGGGACGGTGCGGGTGAGCCCCGGGTTCTTCAATAGCGAAACCGATATAGACTATTTTCTTAGGGCAGTGCGTGAGATAATATCATGAGAAAAATGTCCCCGTAACTAGGGGGACAGGCACCTTTGGAGCCAGTCCCCTGCGGGTGAGCAGCAGGTGTAGAGCAAACCAATAAGTAAGCCGGCCCAGGAGCCGTGGAAGGGGATATTACGAAAAGTTCAGCTTTGTTGGCCAGGGATGAGGAAGCGTTCGATAATTCAGCAGGCAGCAGCGTACAGGGAGTGGATATGAAGAAAATCTATGTTCTCGACACCAACGTGCTTCTGTACGACCCGCAAGCTCTCACCAGGTTCGAAGACAACTCCATCATCATCCCGATTACGGTGATCGAGGAGATCGACCGCTTCAAAAAGGACATGAACGAGACCGGCCGCAACGCCCGCCACGTCTCCCGTCTCATGGACGCCTTCAGGAAGGAGGGGTCGCTCTCCCAGGGGATCGCGCTTGAGAGCGGCGGCACCCTGAGGATCGAGATCTACGAAGAGAAGGTGATGAAGCGCCTTCCTCCAGAGTTGCGCGAGGAGCGCGGCGACAACCGCATCCTTGCCGTGGCCGTCGACCTGATGGAAACCCAGAAGGATATGCCGGTCATCCTGGTCACCAAGGACACCAACCTGCGCATCAAGGCGGACGCGCTCGGTCTCAACGCCGAGGATTACGAGTCCGACAAGGTCGCCATCGAGGATCTCTACAACGGTTCCGCCACCCTCGAGGTGGGGGGAGATCTCATCGACCGCTTCTACGGGCAGGGGTGGCTGGAGATGGACGGCGACTACTACCCGAACCAGTACCTGCTCCTTACCGAGAAAGGTAACGCCCAGCACAGCGCCGTCGGCCGCTACGATGCCGTCGCACGCCGCATGGTGCCGCTCGCAAAACTCGACAAGGAAGGGGTCTGGAGCGTGTTCCCGCGCAACCTGGAGCAGTCCTTTGCCCTCGACGCGCTTTTGGACGACAACATCAAGATCGTCACCCTGGTAGGCAAGGCGGGCACCGGCAAGACCCTACTCGCCATCGCGGCCGGCCTGCAAAAGACCGCCGAGGAGAACGTCTACACGCGCCTCTTGGTTTCCCGCCCGGTCTTCCCGATGGGGCGCGACTTGGGTTTCCTCCCGGGCGACATCGAGGAGAAGCTCACCCCCTGGATGCAGCCGATTTTCGACAACGTCGAACTGCTCTTGACCGGGCACGAGGGGGAGAAGCGGCACAGCAAGGGGTACAAGGAGCTCATGGCGATGGGGATCCTCGACATCGAGCCGCTCACCTACATCAGGGGGCGTTCCATTCCGAACCAGTACATGATCGTCGACGAGGCGCAGAACCTGACCCCGCACGAGATCAAGACCATCGTGACCCGCGCCGGCGAAGGGACCAAGATCATCCTGACCGGCGACCCGTACCAGATCGACAACCCTTACGTGGATGCCGAAAGCAACGGCCTCACCTACGTGGTCGAACGCCTGAAGGAACAGTCGATCTCCAGTCACATCACCATGACAAAGGGTGAGCGCAGCGAGCTCGCGGAACTGGCGGCGAACCTTTTGTAAGACAGCTAACCACCCGGAATCAGGAGACCAAAAAGGGGGCACGCTTCAGTGCCCTCTCTTATTTTTCTATGCTTATTCTCTCCCTGGAATCTTCATGTGACGAAACGGCGGCTGCCGTGGTCAAAGACGGCAGGACCGTCCTTTCCAGCATCGTCGCCTCCCAGATCAGCGTCCACGCCGAATACGGCGGCGTGGTCCCGGAAATAGCGTCCCGGCAGCACCTTGAGGCGGTCTCGGTGGTCATCGAGGAGGCGCTTAGTGAGGCCGGGGTGGGGCTCTCCGAGATCGAAGGGGTCGCGGTGACCCAGGGACCCGGGCTTGCCGGCGCCCTCCTGGTCGGCATCTCCGCCGCCAAAGGGCTCTCCTTCGGGCGCGGCATCCCGCTCGTCGGGGTGAACCACATCGAGGGGCACCTCCTTGCCGTCTTCCTTGAGCAGCCGGTCGAGTTTCCCTTCCTGGCCCTTGCCGTTTCCGGCGGGCATTCGCACCTGTACCGCGTGGACGGCGTCGGGCGCTATAAGACGCTCGGCCAGACCGTGGACGACGCGGCCGGTGAGGCCTTCGACAAGGTGGCTAAACTGATCGGGCTTCCGTACCCGGGGGGTGTCGCCATCGACCGGCTTGCCGCTACAGGGAACCCCGAAGCGATCAAGTTCCCGCGCCCGCTTCTGCACGACGGAACCTTCAACTTCAGCTTCTCGGGGTTAAAGACCGCGGTGCTCACCCACGTGAACAGGCACCCCGAGGCCAAGGAGGCGGGGATCAACGACCTCGCCGCCTCCTTCCAGGAGGCGGTCTGCGACGTCCTCACCAAAAAGACCGCCGCGGCGGTTGCGGCAACCGGCATCAAGCGTCTCGTGGTCGCCGGGGGCGTTGCCTGCAACAGCGGTCTGCGTCGGTCCATGGCACGTTTCGCCGAAAAGGCCGGCGTCGAACTTTCGATACCCGCGCCCAAGCTTTGCGCCGACAACGCCGCCATGATCGCGGTGCCGGGCGACTACTACCTGTCCAACGGGATCACCAGCGGCTTCGACCTCGACGCCCTCCCGGTCTGGCCGCTCGACAAGCTCGCGGCGCGTTTCAAGGGAGGGGTATGATGGAGAAGCGGATCAAGGCTAAAAAGGAGTTCGGCCAGAACTTCCTCATCGACGACAACGTCCTTTCCCGTATCGTATCCTGCGTCGCGCCGACTCCGGAGGACTGCATCCTCGAAGTCGGGCCGGGGAGGGGGGCGCTCTCGCGGCTTCTCGTGGCGAGCGGGGCGCGTTTCGTCGCGGTCGAGTGGGACCGGGAGCTCATCCCCCTTTTGAACGCGGAGTTCGCCGGCAACGACCGGGTCGAGATCGGCCACGGCGACATCCTCAGGGTCGACCTGCGCCAGATCCTCACGAGCCGTGCCCCAGGCAGGAAATGGAAGGTGGCGGCAAACCTACCCTACAACATCTCCTCGCAGGTCCTCTTCAAGTTCATGGAGGAGTGCGATCTCTTCGAGGGGCTCGTGCTCATGCTGCAGAAGGAGGTAGGAGACCGCCTCACCGCCCCCCCGGGATGCAAGGAGTACGGCGCGCTCACCGTGCTTTTGCGGCTGCACTTCGACATCCGCCGCGAGTTCATCGTTAAACCCGGTTCCTTCCGCCCGATCCCGAAGGTCGATTCCGCCGTGCTCTCCTTCACGCCCCTTGCCGCGCCGCGTGTGGAGGTGGGGGACGAGGAACTCTTCAGGCGCGTGGTGAAGGGGGCCTTCAACCAGCGCAGGAAGACGCTTTTGAACTCGCTGCGCTCCGCCGGTTTCGACGACGTCGACGGGGCGCTCACCGCTGCACTTGCCGCCTGTTCCATCGACGGGAAGAGGCGCGGCGAGACTCTCTCGCTGGAGGAGTTCGCGGCGCTTTCCAGGGCGCTTTCGGCTGGGAAAACCTCTGGCTAAGCACCAATGAGTGTGCTATATAAGAATGCTAATCTTAACCCCGAGGAGGAGTTAACCTCATGAAGATATGTGTCATCGGTTCCGGTTATGTTGGCCTTGTCGCCGGCACCTGTTTTGCGGAGAGCGGTAACGACGTCGTCTGCGTCGACGTCGACGAACAGAAGATTGAAGGGCTGAAGCGCGGCATCATCCCGATCTACGAGCCTGGGCTCAAGGAGATGGTGCTCAGAAACCGCGAAGAGGGGCGCCTTAACTTCACCACCGACCTCGACGCAGCGGTGAAGGAGTCCCTGGTCTGCTTCATCGCCGTGGGAACCCCGCCGGGTGCCGACGGTTCCGCCGACCTGCAGTACGTTCTCGCCGTCGCCCGCAACATCGGGCGTGCCATGGAGAGCTTCAAGATCATCGTCGACAAGTCGACGGTACCGGTCGGCACCGCCGACAAGGTGCGCGCCGCCGTCGCCGAGGAGCTTGCCCTGCGCGGCACGCACATCGAGTTCGACGTCGTCTCCAACCCCGAGTTCCTCAAAGAAGGTGCGGCCATCGACGATTTCATGAAGCCGGACCGCGTCGTCATCGGCACCGACAACGTGCGTACCGCCGAGATCATGAAAGAGCTGTACTCCGCCTTCATGCGCAAGTCCAACCGCATGCTGGTGATGGACATCAGAAGCGCCGAGATGACCAAGTACGCCGCGAACGCCATGCTGGCGACCCGCATCACCTTCATGAACCAAGTGGCCAACCTCTGCGAGCTGATGGGTGCCGACGTCATGGCGGTGCGCGAGGGGATCGGCTCCGATTCGCGTATCGGCTACGACTTCCTCTTCCCCGGCGTCGGTTACGGCGGCTCCTGCTTCCCGAAGGACGTGAAGGCGCTCGTCAGGACCGCCGACGAGTGCAAATACGATTTCGTGCTGTTGAAGGCGGTCGAGGAGGCCAACGAGCGTCAAAAGCGCGTCCTCTCCGACAAGATCGAGCGCAGGCTCGGGCAGGGTGGGGCGAAGCCGCTTGCCGGCAAGAGCATCGCCGTCTGGGGGCTCTCCTTCAAGCCGCGCACCGACGACATGCGCGAGGCGCCGTCGCTCACCATCATCAACCGTCTTCTCGAGCTCGGTGCGACGGTGCAGGCGCACGACCCCGAGGCGCTCAACGAGGCGAAGAAGCACTTCGGCGACCGGATCGGGTACCACATGAACCAGTACGAGCCGCTCAAGGGGGCCGACGGCCTGGTCATCATCACCGAGTGGAACGAGTACAGAAATCCCGACTTCGACAGGATCAAGAAGCTCCTGGTCAACCCGGTCATCTTCGACGGCAGGAACCTGTACCAGCCGGAGCGTATGCGCGAGATCGGCTTCGAGTATCTTCCCATCGGCAGAAACGGCGCGGCCGTCTGCGAGATGGAGTAGCTTAACGGCCGTTCAACGTTCAGCGTTCAACGTTCAACATGTGCTTTTGTAACCGCGCCTTTTCCCCGCGGCATGTTCGTTAACTCGAAAGTCAGGGAAAAGCTGCAATTAAGGTATAAAGCCCGTTGAACGTCTAACGTTGAACGTTGAACGGCCTCTGAGAGGTTCTATGCGCGTCTTGGTCACCGGCGGCGCCGGTTTCATCGGATCACATCTTTGCGAGAGGCTCCTCAAAGAGGGACACGAGGTCATCTGCCTCGACAACTTCTTCACCGGGAGCAAGCGCAACATCTCGCACCTCTTGGACCACAACGACTTCGAACTGGTCCGCCACGACGTGACCGAACCGATCCTCCTCGAGGTGGACCGGATCTACAACCTCGCTTGCCCCGCCTCGCCGATCCACTACCAGTACAACCCGGTGAAGACGATCAAGACAAGCGTGATGGGCGCAATCAACATGCTCGGCATCGCCAAGAGGGTGCGCGCCAGGATCCTGCAGGCGTCGACCTCGGAGGTGTACGGCGATCCCCAGGTGCACCCGCAGACCGAGGCGTACTGGGGCAACGTCAACACGCTCGGGATCAGGAGCTGCTACGACGAGGGAAAGCGCGTCGCCGAGACGCTCATGATGGATTACCACCGCCAGAACCACGTCGACATCAGGATCATCCGGATCTTCAACACCTACGGGCCGAAGATGGCCGAAAACGACGGACGTGTGGTCTCAAACTTCATCCTCCAGGCGCTCAGGGGCGAGGACATCACCGTCTACGGCGAGGGGGCGCAGACCCGCTCTTTCTGCTTCGTCTCCGATCTCGTCGAGGGGATGATACGCATGATGGAAACCCCTGGCTTCACCGGTCCGGTTAACCTCGGAAACCCCGCGGAAACGACCATCCTCGAGTTCGCGAAGAAGATCATCGCCCTGACCGGGTCGTCATCGCGCATCGTCTATCGGCCGCTGCCGGCGGACGACCCGAAACAGCGACAGCCCGACATCTCGCTGGCGAAGCAGATGCTCGGCTGGGAACCCACGGTGTGCGTCGACGACGGGCTCAAACAGACCATCGACTACTTCCGCTCGGTCCTCACCACGGCATAGGAACGCATGCAGAAAAGTCTATTTCTCGCACCTGCAGCAGTGATCATCTTCATCCTCTACTTCACCGTCTTCGGTGACCGGGGACTTCTGCGCATCAACCACCTGCACCGCGACCTCGACGACATGCAGAAGCACCTTAGCGAGCTGAAAGAGGAAAACGACAAGCTCAAGCGCGAGATCGCAGCGCTGCAGTCGGACCGGCGCTACCTGGAAAGCATCGCGCGGCGCGATTTCGGCCTCGTGCGCGGCAACGAGGTGATCTACCAGTTCCCGGGGGGGAAAGGTGGCAACGGTGCGGGGGCTCAACCCGCTCCGGCACCGGCCGCGCAGCAGCCTGCCGCGCCCGCGCCCGCCGGCGGCAGGGAAGGCCCGCACGCGGCGCCTGCGACCCCCGCCGCGGCACAGAAGGCAAAGACCGGTAAGTAGGACGGGTAGGGGAAGTAAGCCGCCCGACAAGGGCGAAAGGGGAAGACGATGATTCAGGCAGGAAAACAGCATTGTGTGGTCTGCGCCTGGCGCGAACACTGCTCCAAGAAATTCTGCGTGGCCGACGGCGGCGCCCGCTGCCCCGATTTCACGCGAGACGTTACGATAAAGGCCGTGCCCGACACGGAACAGGAAAAGGAAAGGGAGGAGAAGATATGAAGGAGCAGCTGCGCGCATGCATCCTGAAGGGAATCGAGGGGTGTTTCGCCGACGGCACGCTCACCTCTGGTGTGGTCCCGGCCATCAGCGTGGAGAAACCGGCGCACGCCGAGCACGGAGATTTCGCAACCAACGTCGCCATGCAGATGGCCAAGCAGGAGCGCAAGGCGCCCCGCGCCGTCGCCGATGTGCTGGTCAAAAAACTCGCCGAGGCCTCGGACCTGATCGAGTCGGTCGAGATCGCGGGGCCCGGTTTCATCAACTTCTTCATCAAGGATTCCGCCTGGAGAAAGGTGCTGAGCGACATCGACCGGGCCGGTGACCAGTACGGCAAGAGCCTGGTCGGCGCGGGCAAGAAGGTCCAGGTCGAGTTCGTGAGCGCGAACCCCACCGGTCCGCTGCACATAGGGCACGGCCGCGGCGCCGCGACCGGCGACGCCGTCGCATCGCTTCTGTGCGCGGCAGGCTTTAACGTGCAGCGCGAGTACTACATCAACGACGCCGGCAACCAGATGAACACCCTCGGCCTCTCCGGGCTTCTGCGCTACAAGGAGCTCTTAGGCGAGAAGATCGACTTCCCGGAAAACTGTTACCAGGGGGACTACATCAAGGACATCGCCCGCGACGCCATCGCGAAGCACGGCGACCGTTTCCTGAACGCGCCCCAGGAGGAGGGTGTCGCCTTCTTCGCCAAGATGGGGGGCGACCTGATCCTTAAGGGGATCGACCAGGACCTGCAGGACTTCGGCATCCGCTTCGACAACTGGTTCTCGGAGCAGTCGCTCTTCGACGAGGGGAAGGTCCCCACGGCGATCGCCGAGATGCAGGAGAAGGGGCACATCTACGAGCAGGACGGCGCGCTCTGGTTCAAGACCACCGAATTCGGTGACGACAAGGACCGCGTCGTGGTCAGAAGTAACGGCGTGACCACCTACTTCGCCTCCGACATCGCCTATCACCGCGACAAGTTCGCGCGCGGCTTCGACTGGGTCATCGACGTATGGGGAGCGGACCACCACGGTTACGTCCCGAGGCTCAAAAGCGTGGTGCAGGGGCTCGGCAGGAAGGCCGAGGACTTGGGCATCATCCTCGTGCAGCTAGTTTCCCTGCTGCGCGACGGCCAGCCGGTCGCCATGTCCACCAGAAGCGGTGAGTTCGTGACCTTGAAAGAGGTCGTCGACGAGGTCGGGTGCGACGCGGCACGCTTCTTCTTCCTCATGCGCCGCTCGGACAGCCAGCTCGACTTCGACCTCGAGCTCGCCAAGCGCCAGAGCAACGACAACCCGGTGTACTACGTGCAGTACGCCCACGCGCGCATCAGGAGCATCTTCGAAACGGCGAAAGAGCGCGGCGTGGTGCCCTGCTTCGACAACGTGCGCCTGGAGCTTCTGCAGACGGCCGACGACATGAGCCTCATCAAGAAGCTCTCCCTCTACCCGGAGATCCTCGAGGGGGCCGCGGTGAACTTCGAGCCGCACCGGATCACCTACTACCTGCAGGATCTTGCCGGCGAGTTCCACAGTTTCTACAACAAGAGCCGGGTCATCACCCCCGAAGAGCCGGAACTGACCCAGGCACGCCTGTTCCTCTTGCACTGCGTCGCCATCACGCTGAAGAACGCGCTGACGGTACTGGGGATTTCCGCCCCCGAGAGGATGTAGGAGGGGTCCCATGCGGCTTGACTACAGCGAAAAGATGACGGCGGTCCGGGACAGCGCGGAGAGAAACCGCCCCGTGCAGAAGAACCGCCCCCGGCGGGAACCGATCGGCGGCTTCCTGCTGGTCGCCTTGGTGCTGCTGGTCATAGGGTACGGGGCCGGGGTGCTCACGGGATGGTTCCTCTTCCACGGGAAAAACCCGCAGGCTGCCGTGCCGCCCGCCGCCCAGCAGGCGAAGGCGCCGGCCGCAGCACAGACACCGCAGGGCGCGGGAGCCGTCCCCGGTCAGCCGGGGCAGCCTGGGCAGCCCGCGCCGGATGTGCCGCTTACCTTCTACAAGACGCTCCCCTCGGGGGGCAAGGGTGCCATCGGGAGCGGCATCAACACGAAGCTTCCCGAGGTACTGCCGAAGTCCGCGCCTGCCACGCCGCAGGCGGCACCGGAGCAAAAGGCGGCACAGGCCGCACCCCCCGCAGGCAAGGGAGGGGACGCGAAACCCGCGGAGAAGGCTTCCGCGGCTGCCGCCGAAAAGCAGGCTGAGAAGCAGACGGGAGACGAGAAGCAGGCCGCCGAGCCCCGTTACCTCGTCCAGGTGGCGTCGTACAAGGACAAGCAGGAGGCCGAGTCGGCGCGCGCGAAGCTCACCGCGAAAGGGGTCGCCGCCTATGTCGTCGAGTCGAAGCTGAAGGACAAGGGGGTCTGGTACCGGATAAGGGTGGGCAAGCACCTCTCCAAACAGGAGGCCCAGCAGCTGGCCGGCAAGGTGGGTAGCGGCGCGGCCGTTGTCACCGAATAGCCTTTTGACGCACCAGATAGTTTTTGACCTTTTACCTCCAGCTCCCCATGGCGCTGGAGTTCTTCATTTGAGGACCAACACCGATGTGCGCCGTAATAACCATCAAGTGCCCGCACTGCAGGAAAGAGACGGAGCTGGCCGGAAATCCGTACCGCCCGTTTTGCTCCGAGCGGTGCAAGATGATCGACCTCGGTACCTGGGCCAGCGAGGGCTACCGCATCCCGGGAGAGAAGGCGCCGCAGCATGACGACGGCGACGAGGACGAGAACTAGCAGGTTCGCAGACATTTTGTGACACCGTATTTTATTGCAGCCATGCAATGATCAAAGCAGCAAAGGAGCCTTTCATGTCAGAAGTACGTCTCCGTTTCGCCCCGAGCCCGACCGGGTACCTTCATGTCGGAGGGGCGCGCACGGCGCTTTTCAACTGGCTTTTGGCCAGGAAACAGCACGGCACCTTCGTTCTCAGGATCGAGGATACCGACGTCACCCGCTCCACCCAGGAATCGGTCGACGCGATCTTCGAAGGGATGAAGTGGCTGGGGCTGGACTGGGACGAAGGTCCCTTCTTCCAGTCCGACTGCTTCCCGGTTTACAAGGAGTACATCGACAGGCTCGTCGCCGAGGGTAAGGCGTACAAGTGCTACTGCAGCGTAGAGGAACTGGAGGCCAAGCGCGAGAAGGCGCTCAAGGAAGGGGGCAAGCCGAAGTACGACGGCACCTGCCGTGATCTTCCGCCGCAGGAGGACGACGGCCGCCCGTACGTGATCCGCTTCAAGACCCCGAAGGAAGGGGTCACTTCCTGGAACGACCTGATCAAGGGGAAGATATCCTTCGAAAACGCCGAGCTCGATGACCTGATCATCCAGCGCACCGACGGTACCCCGACCTACAACTTCGTCGTCGTCGTCGACGACGTCACCATGAGGATGACCACCGTCATCCGCGGCGACGACCACGTGAACAACACGCCGCGCCAGATCCTCATCTACGAGGCCCTAGGTGCGCCGGTTCCGGTGTTCGCCCACGTGCCGATGATCCTCGGCGCCGACAAGGCGCGCCTCTCCAAGCGTCACGGCGCCACCTCGGTCATGGCATACCGCGATATGGGCTTTCTCCCCGAGGCGATGGTGAACTACCTGGTGCGTCTCGGCTGGAGCTACGGTGACGAGGAGATCTTCTCCCTCACCGACCTGATCGAGAAGTTCTCCATCGAGAACGTCGGCCGTTCCGCCGGTGTTTTCAACCCGGACAAACTTTTGTGGCTGAACGCCCACTACATCAAGACCGGCGACCCGGTACGTCTGGCGGACCTGCTGATCCCGTTCCTGAAGGAGCGCGGCGTGGATCCGGCACAGGGGGGACCCGACCTCGTGGCCGTGGTGAAGACCCTTCAGGAGCGCGCCAAGACCATGCTGGAGCTCGCCGACGGTGCGCTCTTCTACTACAGGGACGAGCTTTCCTACGACGAGCAGGGCGTGGCGAAGGCGTTCAACGCGGACACCCCGGCACTGCTTAACGCGCTGGTGGAGAAGCTCGCGGCACTCCCCGCGCTCGACGCACCGCAGATCGAGCAGGCATTCAAGGAACTGATGGCGGAGAAGGGGATCAAGCTCGGACAGGTAGGCCCCGCCGTGCGTCTCTCCCTTTCCGGCACCACCGCGTCTCCCGGCATCTACGAGATGATCGAGGTGCTAGGCCTTGCCGAGACCAAAAAACGCATAGAGCGCGCCATCTCGGTGCTTTGCCGCTAGCCGGCGAAAAGGAAGGGCCGCAACAAGAAAGGAGGGTGCCCATCGGGCGCCCTCCTTTTCTTTTAAAGCGAGACAAAAGAAGGCCTGCAGCGGACGAGCCGGCTGCAGGCCATGGCATTACATGCTTCTTTGTGTGGCTTAGGCCGGGGAGATTGCGCTCACCGGGCAGGTGTCTACGCAAGCGCCGCAGTCGATGCAGGTATCCGCAGCGATGGCCCTTTTGCTGCCAGCCTCGCTAATGGCGTTAACCGGGCAGGAATCGTCGCAGGCGCCGCAGTTGATGCATTCGTCGCTAATGGTATGTGCCAATGTGTTCACCTCCTCTACCTAGGGTAAAAAGTCAGGAGGAAACTAGCACAGCGCTCGCAAAAAGTCCACCATAAAGCTGTAGACAATAAACTGCTAATCAGGAGAAAAATCTTGAACTGAGGACGACTCTACTGTATATATAAAAAAAGGTTTTATTTGTGACTTTTTTGCCCTAGAGGTTTGTACCCGGTTTCCATGGGCGAATTACACGTATGGGGGACGCTAACTGATGGATATATTGGCACTTAACTGCGGTAGTTCTTCGGTAAAATACCAGTTGTTTGACTGGGATAAAAAAGTGGTGGTAGCCAAGGGTATGGTGGAGCGCGTGGTGATCGGCGACTCCTTCATCCTGCATGAGGTTCCGGGGCGCGAAACCTACCGGGAAGACTCAGATTGTCCCGACCACAAGACCGCAGTTGACCTGATCCTGAGGACGCTTACCTCCCCCGAGTACGGGGTGCTTAAAGACATCAAGCAGATCGCCGCAGTAGGCCACCGCGTGGTGCACGGCGGCGAGAAGTTCACCAAGTCCGTTCTCATCGACGATGAGGTGCTTGCCGCGGTGACCGAGGTGCAGCATCTGGCACCGCTGCACAACCCGCCCAACATCGCCGGCATCGAGGGCGCCATGGCCGTCCTTCCGGACGTTCCCCAGATTGCCATTTTCGATACGGCGTTTCATCAAACTATGCCCGAGCAGGCGTACCTCTATCCGCTTCCCTACGAGTGGTACGAGAAGTACGGCGTGAGGCGCTACGGTTTCCACGGAACCTCGCACCTCTACGTTTCCAAGCGCATCGCCGCGATCCTCGGCAAGCCCGCCAGCGAGTGCAACGTGATCACCATGCACATCGGCAACGGCGTGTCCCACTGCGCGATCAAAAATGGCGTATCCGTCGACACGAGCATGGGGCTCACCCCGCTTGAAGGCGCCATGATGGGGACCCGCTGCGGTGACATCGATCCGGCCATCCCGGCGTTCATGATGCAGAAGGAGAACCTCTCCGCCAAGGAGATCGACTCCATCCTCAACAAGAAAAGCGGCGTCATCGGCATCACCGGGCGTTTCACCGACCGCCGTGACGTCATCGAAAACGCCAACGCAGGGGACCGTCTCTGTGCGCTCGCCCTGGACATCGAGGCGTACCGGCTCAAGAAGTACATCGGCTCCTACATGGCCGTTGTCGGAAGGCTCGATGCCGTGGTGTTCACTGCCGGGGTAGGGGAGATGGGTGCGCCGATCAGGGCTCGGGCCCTGTCCGGGCTGGAGCACCTGGGGATCATCCTCGATCCCGAGAGAAACGCCTCCGCCATGACCAGGAAGCGCGAGACGCTGATCACCACCGACGACTCCAAGGTGAAGGTGTACGTCATCCCGACCGATGAGGAGCTTGTCTTCACCGAGGACGTGGCGGCAATTCTGGACGGCACCTACACCGACCATATGAGCTTCGAGTACAGCTTCTCCAAGCCCGACTTCGTAAGGAAGTAGAGGCGCGGCAGGCAAGACAGTAAAAAGGCCGGCGGGAGGATTTCCCGCCGGCCTTTTTGTGTTTTGAATCGGCCGCCGCCGAATGACAGCGGCCGGTTGGTCCGAGTGTGGGCGCTGCTAGCCCTGCGCCTGCACCGCGGTGATTGCGGTGACGTCGACGATGTCCTGCACGGAGCAACCGCGGGAGAGGTCGTTGACCGGCTTCGCGAGCCCCTGGATCACCGGGCCGATGGCCTTGGCGCCGGCTAAACGCTCAACGAGCTTGTAGGCGATGTTGCCGGCGTCGAGATCGGGGAACACCAATACGTTGGCCTTACCGGCGACACCGCTCGCCGGGGCTTTTTTCGCACCAACGGCAGGGATCAGGGCGGCATCCGCCTGCAGCTCGCCGTCGATGGAAAGCTCCGGATCCATCCCCTTGGCGATTTCCAGCGCCTTCAGTACCTTGTCGGCATCCGGGTGGCTTGCGCTTCCCTTGGTCGAGAAGGAGAGCATGGCGACGCGGGCCGGCACGTCGAGGAACGACTTGCAGTTCTTTGCGGTGGCGATGGCGATCTCAGCGAGGGCCTGGGCGTCCGGGTTCGGGTTAACCGCGCAGTCGGCGAAGAGGATCACGCCGTTTTCCCCGAAGTTGGGGGTCTGCGTGGCCATGAGGAAGAAAGAGGAAACGGTCTTGATGCCGGGGGAGGGGCCGACGGTCTGGAAGGCGGCACGGAGCACGTCGCCGGTGGTTCCGGTTGCACCGGCCACCTCGCCGTCGGCGTCACCTTCACGCACCATCATGCCGGCAAAGTAGAGGTTGTCGTCGGCGGTCAGCAGCTGCTGGGCCTGCTGCGGGGTAAGCCCTTTTGCTTTCCTCAGTTCCACGAGTTTCCCGACGTAGGAATCGAGCTTGGGGGAAGTGGCGGGATCCACGATCTCGACGCCGGAGAGGCTCACACCCTTGGCGGCGGCCGCCTCGAGGACTTTCTCGGGGTTGCCCAGTAGCACGATCTTGGCCAAACCTTGTTCCACGATCTGCTGTGCGGCGAAGAGCATCCTCTCGTCATAGCTCTCGGGTAAGACCACAGTCTTCAGGTTAGATTTAGCCTTCTCGTGAATCTGCTTTACCAACGGCATGTTTATCCCTCCGCAAGTTGATTTTAAAACTGCGTTAGATATATAACCCAGTAGGAGGGATCGGTCAATAGAAAAGCCGGTATCGCGGGGTCAACTGGGCATGGGAGTGCCGCATTCCTCCGGGTCACCCTGCAGCTTGGCGACCGTGTGCGGCACCGCCGCCCAGACGAAGCCGATGTTCTCGGTGGCGCCCTTGGGGCTTCCCGGGAGGTTGATGATCAGGGTGTTTTTCCTGATGCCCGCGACGGCCCGGGAGATGATGGCATGCGGGGTCTTCTTGAGGCTTTCCATGCGCATGACCTCGCCGAAGCCTGGGAGCAGGCGGTCCACCACGCGTTCAGTCGCCTCGGGGGTGACGTCGCGCGGGGAGACGCCGGTCCCGCCGGTGGTGAGGATCAAGTCGTAAGCGCCGCTGTCGGACCACTCAACGAGCTTCTCCGAGATGAGGGGGGCCTCGTCGGGGATCACTTCGGTGCAGGTGACGCTGACGCCGCGCTCTTCGAGCCAGCTTTTCAGTGCCGGGCCGCTGCCGTCGGCGCGCTCCCCGGTAGAACAGCGATCGCTGAGGGTGAGGATGGCTGCTTTCATGGTGCTGATTCTCCTTTTTCTTGCCCGGTCGGCTACGCCTCGCGCTTGTAGACGCCGCTCTTGCCGCCTTCCTTGTAATGCAGCTTGACGTCGGAGATGACGATCCCCTTGTCGCTCCCCTTGCACATGTCGTACACGGTGAGGGCGGCGATCGTGGCCGCGGTCATCGCTTCCATTTCTACGCCGGTCCGCTCGAAGGCGCGAACGGTTGCCATGACGCCGATGGTGCCTTCGGTCTCGTTCACCTCGAACTCTATGGCCACGTGGTGGATGGCAAGCGGGTGGGAAAGGGGGATGAGGTCCGGGGTCTTCTTGGCTCCGGCAATGCCGGAAAGCCGCGCGACGCCCAAGACGTCACCTTTGGCCATCCTGCCGGAGACGATCGACTGCACAGTCTCGGGCTTTAGGGTCAATACGGCGCCCGCTACCGCGGTGCGCATGGTCGGGGTCTTCTGGCTCACGTCCACCATGATGGCGTTGCCGCTGGCGTCGAAATGGTTGAATGACATCTATACCTCCAGTTCCAGGGTCGGGTCGAGCAGATGCAGGTCTACTTCCTCGCCGGCGGTAAATTCGGTCCGGTCGGCGGGAAGCAATGCGAGGGCGTTGCAGCGCAGCATGGTCTTCAATATGCCGGTGTTCTGGTCCCCTGAGGTGCTGGCGACGTAGCGGCCGTTCTCCAGGGTCACGTGCACGCGCAGGAAGTTAAGCTTCCCTGCCTTCTTGCGGGCACCCTCCTTGAGCACACCGGGCACGGTGCGCCGGAACACCTTCTCGTGTCCCATCATCCGCAAAAGGGCGGGGCGGGCGAACTCCTCGAAGGTGATCATGGTGGAGACCGGGTTGCCGGGAAGCGAAAAGACCGGGACGCTTCCTTTCATGCCGAAGGCGGTCGGACCGCCAGGCTTGATGCCAGGCTTCCAGAACTTCTCCGCCACGCCGAGCTCGGCCAAGACCTCGCGCACGAGATCCCGATCGCCTGCGGAGACACCGGCGGAGGTGATCAGGACGTCCGCCTTCAGCCCCTCGGCAAGAAGCGCCCTATGGCTCTCCCGGTCGTCACGTGCGATTCCCAGTATGACGGGCTCGGCGCCGCAGAGCTTGATCGCAGTGGCGAGCGCCAGGGTGTTGCTGTTGACGATCTGGCTCGCGGTCGGCTCGGTGCCGACGTCGACGAGCTCGTCGCCGGTGGATAGGATCGCTACACGCACCTTGCGGTACACCGGGACGAGCACCGCGGAGAACGACGCGAGGAGGCTCACCTGGGGCGGTCCGAGCAGCGTTCCTTTCGTGATGACGGTGTCGCCGCTTGCGACATCCTCGCCCTTGAAACGGATGTGGTCGTGCCTTTTCACCTGTTGCAGCAGCTTGACCGTCTCGGCGGTCGCCTCGGTCTCCTCTATGGGCACCACGGCGTCGGCGCCGGGGGGGATCGGGGCCCCGGTCATGATCCTCGCGGCGCAGCCTGGTGCAATCGCCTCGTCGGAGCTTACGCCTGCGGGGATGTAGTCGGTCACCTTGAGAACGGTGCCTGGCGCGCAGTCAGCGCTGCGTACCGCGAAGCCGTCCATGGCGGAATTGTCCCAGCGCGGCATGTCCTTCGGGGTGACGTAATCCTCGGCGAGGACGCGTCCGGCCGCCTCGAGAAGAAGGACCTTTTCCACCCCGGCCGGGGCGACATGATCGACGACCATCCGTCTGGCCTGCTCGTAGTTTGTCATCGTTACCTCGTCATTGCTGTTTGATAAAGAAAAAGGCCCGATTCCGTGAAAAGGAAAGGGCCCCCTGGCGCAAGCGGTGGCTTTCTCCTTTCCAAAAGGGAGGCGGTGCCGTTTCCGGCAGCACCCATCGGCCGCGGCACCGTGGGGAAGCTCCCTTTAGACGGCCGTGGCTCGGAGACAGATCTGCTTATTCTGGTTTCCATAGCATATTCCCAAGAAAATAAACAATTATTTTGCCTTAAGCGTCCGTCACCCTGGTGTCGCCGACTGCGCAGGGAAGGGCGGTAAGTGCCTATCATAGCATGATTTTCTGCACGATACTCAATGCGTCGGTATGGCCGTATACTTTTTCAAGGCCTGCCACCGTGTGGGGCTTCTCCCTCATTAAGGGGGTTGATTTCCATTCGACAAACAGAGTATGGTTTTGATCGTGTCCCACATTTGCATGGGCGGCCCCGACGCCGCAGGTGCCCGGGGTGCCGTGCAAATAGCCAAAGCACAAAGGAAAATATGTCGCTCATCGATACCTACGGCAGGCGTATCAACTACCTGCGTCTTTCTGTGACGGACCGCTGCAACCTGCGCTGCAGCTACTGCATGCCCGAAGAGGGGGTGGAGAAGCTCGGCCACTGCGACGTGCTCTCCTACGAGGATCTGCTTCGGGTTTCCGCCGAGGCGGTCGCCGCCGGGATAGAGAAGATCCGGGTGACCGGTGGTGAACCGCTGGTACGAAAGGGGATTCTCGACTTCCTCGCGAGCTTAGCCGCCCTCCCAGGGCTCAAGGAACTCGTGCTCACCACGAACGGGCTTCTTTTGAAGGAGATGGCACAGGGGCTCAAGGACGCCGGGGTACAGCGCCTGAACATCAGCCTCGACTCGCTAAAACCCGAGACCTTCGCGGCGATCACCCGCGGCGGCGACCTGCAGCGCGTGCTGGACGGCATCGAGGAGGCGGAGCGGGTCGGCTTCCCGCCGCACAAGATCAACGTGGTGGTGATGCGCGGGGTGAACGACGACGAGATCCTCGACTTCGCCGAGCTGACCCTGAAGCGTCCCTACGCGGTCCGTTTCATCGAGTACATGCCCACCTGCGGCGACGCCGATTGGCGCGACCTTACCGTCCCCGGCGCCGAGATCCGGGAGAGGATCGCGCAGAGGTACACCATCGAGGAGGGGGGTAGCACCGAACGCTCCGGCCCCGCCAGGAACTTCCGGATCAAGGGGGCGCCCGGTTCCCTCGGGATCATCACCGCAATGACCGGGCACTTCTGCGAGGGGTGCAACCGGCTGCGGGTGACCGCCGCCGGGGTTGCCAAGGGATGCCTCTTCTCCGGCTCCGGCGTGGATCTGAAGCCGGTGCTTGCCACGGGTGATCCCGAGCTTTTGCGCCAGGAGATCCAGCGCATCGTCGCGGCGAAGCCGGGGCGCCACGAGGTTACCGACGAGGGTGTCGAAACGAAACCATTTGCCATGTCCCGTGTCGGGGGCTAGCCACAAGGAGATAACATGATCGGAAAGGTTGTCGCGGTTAACATCAGCACCAACAAAGGGGAGAGAAAGACCCCGGTACCCGAGGTAACCCTGCGCGAGGAGCACGGCATCGTGGGGGACGGTCACGCCGGCGACTGGCACCGCCAGATCAGCCTGCTGGCCCAGGAGAGCATCGCCAAGATGCAGGCGCTCGGGCTGGACGTGAAGGAGGGGGATTTCGCCGAGAACATCACCACCGAAGGGGTGGACCTCGTGAGCCTCCCGATCGGTTCGAAGATCGAACTCGGGGAGACGCTCCTCGAGGTGACCCAGATCGGCAAGGAATGTCACACCCGCTGCGCCATCTACTACCAGGCCGGGGACTGCGTCATGCCCAAGGAGGGGATCTTCGCCAGGGTGCTGAAGGGCGGGGTGGTGCGAGCGGGGGACCGGGTAGCTACCGGCAGCTAAGGAGCGGCGTTCAGGGGTGCCCAGGCACCGGCTGCCAGGCGCCGGCTGCTGAGGACCGGCGTGCCTGCTTCTTGTGGACCACATGGACCCGGTGGACCTTATGGACCTTGTGGACGCTCTTACTGATTGAAAAAAAGAAGGGCCGCGGTGCGTTTTGCGCCGACGGCCCTTCTTTGCTTTAAGGTGCGGGGACGGGGTCAGCGTTCGCGGGGGAGGAGCACGGTGAAACTGCTCCCCTGGCCGGGGATGCTCTCCACGTCGATGCAGCCGCCATGCTCCCTGATGATGCCGTAACTCACCGACAGCCCCAGCCCGGTTCCGTTGGACTTGGTGGTGTAAAAGGGGTTGAATACCTGCCTCAGATTCTCCAGTGCGATGCCGACTCCGGTGTCGGATATCTTCACCTCGTAGTGATCCCCACTCCCCACCGGCGCACTCCTGATGCCGAGCACTCCCCCCTGAGGCATCGCCTGGACCGCGTTCAAAATCAGGTTGGTGAAGACCTGCCGCAACTGGTCGCCATCGCCTTCCACGACGGCGGTATCCTCGGCGTAAAGCTCGATCACTTCTATCTTCTCCAGGGAAGCCTGGTGCCCGATCTGCCCGACGATCTCGTGCAGGAGCTCGTTCAACCGCACGCTGCCATGCTCCATCTGCTCGCGTCTCGCGAACTTCAACAGGTTCGACACGATCCGCTCGACCCTCTTCACCTGCTGGAAGATGGTGTCCACCTCCTCGCGGTTCGGGGCCCCCTCGTCGATGGTGAGCTGCAAAAGTTCCGTGTTGCCGCGGATGATCGCCATCGGGTTGTTGATCTCGTGGGCGACCCCTGCGGCCAGCTCGCCGATCGCGGCCAGCTTCTCGACGCGCAGAAGCTCCTCACGCGTCTGCACCAGTAACCGGTTCTTCTCTTCCAGCTCCGCGGTTCTTTGCTGCACCTTTTCCTCGAGGTTGCGGTTCAACTCGATGATGCTGTTTTCACGCTCGCCAAGGGAGCGGCTCATGTCGTTGAAGCGCCCGGCCAGGTCGCCGATCTCATCCCGGGAATCGATGCTGCTCTTAACGTCCCGCTCGCCGGCGGCCACGCGCCGGGTGAGCAGCTCGAGCTCCTTGATCGGATGGGCGAGCTTCTTGCCGAGAAAAGCCGACATGGAAACGCCGGTCAGACCGCTCAGCAGGAGGACGAAGCTCAAGAGCACCGCCATGTCGGTCTTCACCGCCGAGTAGTGGCTCTCGAGCATCCCGACGTAGAGGGCGCCGATCGGGACCCCCTGCAGCGACAGAATCGGTTCGTAGGCGGTCAGGTACCAGTCGTTGACGACGAACGCCCTCCCCACCCACTTGGCCCCTTTCAAAAGGACGCGCTCGTAAACCGGGGCGGAGAGCTTGGTCCCGGTGGCGCGGCGGCCGTCCGAATTGGGGACGTTGGTGGCGATCCTCACCCCCCCCTGGAAGATGGTCGCGTTCCCCACGTCCCTGCCTTTTGATTTCGCCCCTTCGTAGACCACCGCCTTGATCTTGTCGACGAGCTTTCGGTTGTTGTTCAGCATCACGCCGCCGTAAAGGGCGCCGAGCACATTGCCGGCCTGGTCCCGCACCGGGGCGGCGGTGAAGAGGAACATGGCGCCGTTTAAGGGGGCCGGGGGGGAGGGGTCCGCCCTGGTCCCGGCCACCTGGACGTGCGCCTGCCGCACCAGCGCCTCCCCCTCTAGCGCGAGCTCGGAGGTCGGGATGATGGTGGTGCCGCTTACAAGCTCCCCCTTGAGGGCGCGCGCCACGAACTGGTTGCGCAGCTTGTCGTCGCCGAACTGGCGCGTGTTGTTGGCGCGGAAGATCACCTTGCCCGAGGCGTCGACCGCGGCGAGGATGTCGAGGTGCTCGCTTTTTCGTACCGGTGCGAGGGTCGCCTCGAGGGCGCGCAGGTCTCCCGCGGCGATGGTCTCACCGGTGCGGCCGAAGGAGGCGGAGAGCTTCACCGCGTCGTAGAGGCGCGTCAGCTCGTTCAGGTACGCCTCGCGCGCGACGGAGAGGTCGTAGCGGACCTTCTCCTGCGCCTGGGCTGCCACCTTGGCGCTCAGGATGAAGACGCCTGCCATCCAGCAGATGAGGATGGCGATCGCCAGCGGGATCAGCGTGGCGACGGTGAGCTTGGTCTTGATGGGAAAGCGGAGCCTTGGGAGGTTCATGAGGGGATGGCGATGCCGTATTCCGCGATCTTGCGGTCCAGTGTCTTTCTCGAAATGCCGAGGATCTCGGCCGATCTGCTCTTGTGGTAGCCGGTGCCGAGCAGGGTCCGCTCGATGTGCGCCTTCTCCATGTTCTCAAGGGAGACGAGCTGCGGCTGCACCTGCGCCTCCGCCTTTTGCGGGGTCTTGCGCCAGATGGGGAGCTCCTTCGGGGTTACCAGCGGAGTCCTCGCGAGGATCACGGCGCGCTCCATGACGTTCTCGAGTTCGCGGATGTTCCCGGGCCAGTCGTAGCCGCAAAGCAGCATGAGCGCCTCGGGGGTGACCCCGGAGACCTCCTTCTTCATCTTCACGCTGTACTTCTTCAAGAAGTGCTCGGCGAGCGGCTCGATGTCGTCCTTTCTCTCGCGCAGCGGGGGGAGGGGGATGTTGATCACGTTCAGGCGGTAGTAAAGGTCCTCACGGAAGCGGCCCGCGCGCACCTCCTCCTCGAGGTCCTTGTTGGTCGCGGCCACGAACCGGATGTCGGCGCTTTTCGACCGGGTCGCCCCCACCGGGATGAAGTCGCGCTCCTGGATCACGCGCAAAAGCTTCGCCTGGATCGGGAGGCTCATGTCGCCGATCTCGTCCATGAACAGCGTCCCCCCGTCGGCCTCCTCCAAGAGCCCCTTCTGGTGCGTTATGGCGCCGGTGAAGGCACCGCGCACGTGACCGAAGAGCTGGCTCTCCAAGAGGGTCTCGGTAAGCGCCGCGCAGTTGATGGAGAGGAAGCGGCGGTCGCGCCGGGGGCTGTTGTAGTGGATGGCCCCGGCGATCAGCTCCTTGCCGGTCCCTGACTCCCCCAGCACGAGGATGTTCGCCTCGCTCGCGGCCACCTGGAGGGTGAGGTCGTAGGTCTCCTGGAACACGGCGCTTCTGAAGATGATCGCGTCCTGCAGGATCGGCTTGCCGAGCTCGGACTTGAGCGCCCGGTTCTCCTGCAACAACTGCTCTTTTTCGAGGGCGTTTTTCAGGACGCTCAGGATCTTTTCCTTCGGGAAGGGTTTGGTGACGTAGTCGTAGGCACCGAGCTTGATCGCCTCGACCGCGGCGTCGATGGTGCCGAAGGCGGTCATGATGATGACCGGCAGCGACGGCCTCAGTTTCTTCACCTCCTGAAGCACGGTGATGCCGTCCATGTCGGGCATCCTCACGTCCTGCAGGATGAGGTCGGCGTCGGTTGGGTCCCCCTCACGCAGCCGGCGCAGGAGCTGTGCACCACCGCCGAAGGTCTCCACGAGGTACCCCTGGGTCTGCAAAAGTTTCTTCAGGTAGATGAGGATACCTTCCTCGTCGTCGCAGATGAGAATTCTTTCCTGTGTCATTTTGGGGCGTGCCTCGATCTTTTTCCGCGCCGTTGCTCAACTCTTGCCTTGGACAAAATGTCACACATTTTGACAAAACGACGCAATTGTTAATTAAAGTTAACCTGTTGGAGATTCCTGAGCGGCGCGGACAACATTATCATTTCGGAGGTTTACGGTACACAACTATTTTTCTGGTGAACGTAAACACGCTGGCATGGCAATTGCCGTATACGCGGAGTTATAAAACGGTGGCACGACGTTTATCATGGAAAAAGGAGAGATTCAACATGGCAGTTTCACGACGGGAGTTTCTGCAGGGGGGGGCGGCCGCGGCAGCGCTGATCCTCTCCGGCAAAAAAGCAGAAGCGGGCGGCGCAGACGGCACGCAACTGCGCACCAAGGGGCTGAAAAGCTCGACCACCATCTGTCCTTTCTGCGCGGTAGGTTGCGGGCTTGTGGTTCATACCAAGAACGGCAAGATCGTCAACATCGAGGGGGACACACAGCATCCGATCAACCAGGGTGCCCTCTGCTCGAAGGGTAGCGCGCTGTTCCAGGTGGCCAACAACGAGCGTCGTTTGCAGAAGGTGATGTACCGTGCACCCGGCAGCGACAAGTTCGAAGAGAAGTCGTGGGACTGGGCTCTGGAGCGGATCGCGCAGAAGATGAAGGAAACGCGCGACAAGACCTTCAAGGCCAAAGAGATCAACAAAAAGGACAACAAGGAATACGTTGTCAACCGCACCGAGGGGATGGGTTTCCTGGGGGGGGCAGGCCTTGACAACGAGGAGTGCTACCTCTGGAGCAAGTTCTCCCGCGCCATGGGTGTTGCGAACCTCGAACACCAGGCCCGAATATGACACTCCGCTACAGTCGCCGGTCTGGCGGCTTCGTTTGGGCGTGGTGCAATGACCAACCACTGGATCGACCTGAAAAACGCTGACGCGATCCTCGCTATCGGCTGCAACCCGGCCGAGAATCACCCGATTTCCATGAAATGGATCGAGGCGGCTATGGATCAGGGCGGGAAGCTGATCGCCGTCGATCCCCGCTTCACCAGGACCGCCTCCAAGGCGGACCACTACGCGCAGATCCGTCCGGGCACCGACATCGCCTTCCTGGGCGGCATGATCAACTACGCGCTGCAGAACAACATGATCCACGAGGAGTACGTACGCGAGTACACCAACGCCTCCTTCATCGTGAACGAGAAGTACGACTTCAACGAGGGTATCTTCTGCTCCTTCGACGACCAGGAGAAGACCTACGATCCGAAGGCCTGGGCCTACGCGGTTGACGGCTCCGGCAACCCCAAGCGCGACCATTCCATGAAGGACCCGCGCTGCGTCTACCAGCTCCTTAAGAAGCACTATTCCCGCTACACCGTGGACATGGTCTGCAACATCACCGGGACCAAGAAGGAAGACTACATCGCAGTCGCCAAGGCCTACTGCTCCACCGGGCGCGCCGACAAGGCGGGTACCATCCTTTACGCGATGGGTATCACCCAGTCCACCCACGGCTCCCAGAACGTCCGTGCCACCGCCATGCTGCAGCTTCTTCTGGGCAACATCGGCATCGCCGGCGGCGGCGTGAACGCGCTGCGCGGTGAGAGCAACGTCCAGGGCTCGACCGACTACGGTCTGCTCTTCCACCTGCTCCCGGGCTACCTGAAGTCCCCTGAGTTCGACAACGTAGACCTCAAGGCCTACCTCGAGAAGTGGACCCCCAAGACCAAGGACAAGAAGAGCGCCAACTGGTGGGGCAACACCCCGAAGTACACCGTGAGCCTTCTGAAGGCCTGGTACGGCGACAACGCCACCGCCGAGAACGGCTTCTGCTACGACTATCTCCCGAAGAGAAGCGGCAACTACTCCTTCGTCAAGATGATGGAGAAGATGGGCAAGGGCGAACTGCAGGGCCTGGTCTGCATGGGGCAGAACCCGGCGGTGGGCGGTCCGGACTCCCTGAAGACCCGCGAGGCGCTCGGCAAGCTCGACTGGCTCGTAACCGTCGACCTCTGGGAGACCGAGACCTCCATCTTCTGGAAGCGCCCGGGCGTCAACCCGAAGGACATCAAGACCGAGGTCTTCATGCTCCCGGCAGCCTCCTCCGTCGAGAAGGAAGGTTCCATCTCCAACTCCGGCCGCTGGACCCAGTGGCGTTACAAGGCCGCCGAGCCGGTGGGCGATGCGAAGAGCGACCTCTGGATCCTGAACCAGTTCGCCAAGCGCATGAAGAAGGCGTACGAGAAAGGCGGCGCCTTCCCCGAGGCGATCACCAAACTCGCCTGGAACTACGGCGAGGGGGATGAGCCGGAAGTGCACCTGGTGGCCAAGGAGATCAACGGCTACTTCACGAAGGACATGACCATCGTCGACAAGGACAAGACCCTCGAGTTCAAAAAGGGTGACCAGGTCCCGATGTTCAAGTACCTGCAGGACGACGGCTCCACCGTCTCCGGCTGCTGGATCTACTGCGGCTCCTACACGAAGGACGGCAACCAGATGGCGCGCCGCGACGCGAGCGATCCGACCGGGCTCGGCCTGTTCCCGAAGTGGTCCTGGGCTTGGCCGGTCAACCGCCGCATCATCTACAACCGCGCCTCGGTCAACCAGGAAGGTGCCCCCTTCAACCCGAAGCGTGCCGTCATCGCCTGGGATGCCCTGGAGAAGAAGTGGAAGGGCGACGTACCCGACGGCCCCTGGCCGCCGATGAAGGACGACAAGGAAGGGAAGTACCCCTTCATCATGCTCCCGGAAGGGCATGCACGCCTCTACGCCCTGGACATGAAGGACGGTCCGTTCCCCGAGCACTACGAGCCGGTGGAAAGCCCGGCCAAGAACCTCCTCTCCAAGACGCAGACCAACCCGGCCGTCAAGATCCCGGCCAACATGACCAGCGATACGACGAAGTTCCCGTACGTCGGCACCACCTACAGGATGACCGAGCACTGGCAGGCGGGTGCTATGACCCGTTCGCTGCCGTGGCTCGTCGAACTGGTCCCGACCATGTTCGTCGAGATCTCCCAAACGCTTGCCCGCGCCAAGGGGATCTCGAACGGCGACATGGTGAAGATAACGAGCGAGCGCGGTTCCATCGAGGCGAAGGCCCTGGTCACCTCCAGGCTGAAGCCGTTCAACGTGCAGGGAAAAGAGATAGAGCAGGTGGGTCTCCCCTGGCACTTCGGTTATGCAGGCATGGCTACCGGCGACTCGGGCAACGTCCTCACGCCGTCGGTCGGTTGCGCGAACACGAGCATCCCCGAATTCAAGGCATTCCTCTGCAACATCGAGAAAGGGGGTAAGCGCGCATGAGCAGCGAAAACAAAGATTTCGGCAAGAACAAGGCATTTTTGATCGACATGACCAAGTGCACCGGCTGCCGCGGCTGCCAGGTTGCCTGCAAGCAGTGGAACCAGTTGGGCGCCGAGAAGACGGAGTTCTTCACCGGCGAGGGTTACCAGAACCCGCCGCTCATGTCGGAATACACCTTCACCCGCATCAAGTTCCGCGACTACGAGAAGAACGGGCAGAACGAGTTCGCCTTCTACAAAGAGATGTGCATGCACTGCAACGAGCCGGCCTGCGCATCGGTCTGCCCGGTAGGCGCCTTCAAGAAGACCAAGGAAGGCCCGGTCACCTATGACGCGGACCGCTGCATCGGCTGCCGCTTCTGCATGGTCGCCTGCCCGTTCGGGGTGCCCAAATACGAGTGGAGCAAGGCGCTGCCGCTGGTGAGAAAGTGCACCGGCTGCTACTCCAGGGTGAAGGAAGGGCTGAAGCCGGCCTGCGCCACCACCTGCGTCTCGGCCATCACCTACGGCAACCGCGAGGACATGATCAAGGAAGCCAACAAGAGGATAGCCGCCCGTCCGGAGAAGTACCTGAAGAAGCTCTACGGCTCCGAAGAGGCCGGCGGTACCTCCGTCATCTACCTGACCGCGCTCCCGTTCGACGAGCTCGGTTTCAAACCGGTCACCAAGCGCCCGCTCCCGTCCTACACCTGGCAGGCGCTGCGCCTCGTGCCGGGGATCTTCCTCACCGTAGGCTCTTCGCTGTCGCTGCTTTCCTGGTTCAACCACCGGAAGGAGAGGATCGCCAAGGAAGAGGAACAGAGAAAATCCGGCGCTACGCCGAAGGAGGAGAGCTAGATGACCGCTGCAAAGATAATCGTTAACGAGATCAAGGGCTACCACCGCTTCGTTAAGTTCCTGATCGTCCTGGTGTCCCTCGGCGCGCTCGCCTCCCTGGCCCGTTTCGTCTTCGGCCTGGGCGTCACCACCAACCTGAACGACACCTTCCCCTGGGGTCTCTGGATCTCCTTCGACGTCGTCACCGCGGTTCCTCTTGCGGCCGGCGCCTTCACCCTCGGGGCCATCGTGCACTGCTTCCACATAAAGAAGCTCGAGCCGCTGGTGCGCCCGGCCATCGTGACCGGCTTCCTAGGCTACTCCCTGGTCTGCGTGGGGCTTCTGCTCGACCTCGGTCAGCCGCAGCGCTGCTGGCACACCATGGTGTACTGGAACCCGCACTCCCCGATGTTCGAGGTTTCCATGTGCATCGCCGCCTACACGACGGTGCTCTTCCTCGAGTTCCTGTCGCCGGTGTGCGAGAAGTTCGGCTATCACGTGCCGCTGCGCCTGCTGCGCACCATCGAGATGCCGCTCGTCGTCGCGGCGGCTTCCATCTCGACGCTGCACCAGTCGTCGCTCGGGACCTTCTTCCTGATCGCTGTCGATAAGCTGCACAGCCTCTGGTACAACCCGCTCTTGCCGCTTCTCTTCTGGCTCTCCGCCATGTGCGCCGGTATCTCCATCATCATCGTGGAGGCCACCATGAGCCACAAGTACATGGGGCAGCCGGACGAGAGCGAACTGCTCGAGACCCTGGCCAAGATCCTCCCCTGGGGCATCACCGTGTACCTGACCGTGAAGGTGTTCTCCCTGGTGGCACTCACCGAGGGGCCGCTCTTCAACCGTCCCGGCCTGCTGGTGCTCTTCGCCGTCGAGGTCGTGTGCGGCGTCCTCCTCCCGCTGGTCATGCTGATGAACGGCAACGTGCGTGAGAACAACCGTCTGCGCGCCACGGCTGCCTGGCTCGTCATCGCAGGCGTCATCCTGAACCGCTTCAACGTCTCCATGTTCGGCATGGAGGCTCCGGGAACCTTCTATTACCCCTCCTTCCTGGAGTCCGTGGTGACCATCGGCATCATCGCGGCGCACATCCTGTTCTTCGTGCTGATCGCGAAGTACTTCCCGATCTTCGAGCACCACCCGGAAACCGTGGATTATTCCATCCCGGACCACTTCCGCAAAAACGAGCAAGGCCACGCACACGGTGCCGCCAAGGCCTAAGCGTGAAGGGAGTACCGGCCCTTGAGGCCGGGTAATACAGAAGTACGAGGAAACCCTCCAAGTCCCTCTCCCGCGCGAGCGGGGGAGGGACGGGTGGGGCACGGCAAGGTAAAACGCAAGCTTTCAAGGAGTCCGCAGGTGGCAACCATTTACAGTTTCAAGAAGGGCGTAGTGGAGCAGGTGGATGGCGGGGTGGTGAACGAATACCCCCTGCAGCTGGTGGTGAACGGGCGCGAGATGGCGACCCTTATCGCATCGCCGCACGACCTGCGCTTCCTGGTTGCTGGCTTTTTGCGCCTGCAGGGCTTCGTCTCCAGCGTGGACGACTTTCTCGCCCTCGCCATCTGCCAGGACTTCGGCGCCGCCAGCGTCACCATCCGCGGCGAGCTCCCCGAGCGCCTGAAACCGGTGCTCACCTCCGGCTGCGGCACCGGCATCACCTTCAACATGCCCAAGCCCGAGAAGAAAGCCGGGCCGTCCAGGGTGCATGCGCCCGAGACCATCTTCGCCCTGATGCAGCAGCTGGCTGTGAAGAGCGAAGGTTACAAGAACCACGGCGGGATGCACTCCGCAGGCGTCGGGAGCGAGACGCTCCTTTTGCACGCGGAAGACATCGGCCGCCACAATACCATCGACAGAATCGCCGGGGAGGCCCTCCTGAAGGGGATCTCCCTGGCTGGAACCATACTGGTGACCTCGGGACGCGTCTCCACCGAGCTGGTCGCCAAGGCATCGCTTTTGGGCATCGACGTGATAGCCTCGCGCACCTCGCCCACCGACATGGCGGTGAAGATGGCCGAAGACGCGGGCATCACCCTGGTCGGTTACGTCCGCGCCGACAGCTTCAAGGTCTACACCCACCCGGAAGCGCTCAGCATGGGGGGGGACGATAGAATCGCCGGGGTGACCGGCGTGATCTTAGCCGGCGGCGCCTCGAGCCGCATGGGGAGCAACAAGGCGCTCCTACCGCACAAGGGAGGGCGCTTCATCGAGAGCATCTACCGGGAGCTTTCCGAGCTCTTCACCGAGGTGATCCTGGTGACCAACACCCCGGAGCAGTACCAATTCCTCCCGTGCCGCAAGGTGCCCGACCTCTACGTCGGGATGGGCGCGCTGGCCGGGATCCATGCCGGGCTCGCCCAGGCGAACAACCCGAGCGTCTTCACCGTAGCCTGCGACATGCCGCACCTCGATCCGGGGCTCATCAGGCACATCGTGAGCCGCCGGGGGGACTGCGACCTGGTCCTCCCCATGAGCGAGCACGGCTTCGAGCCGCTCCACGCGCTCTACAACAAGAGCGCCCTGACGGCCATGGAGGCCTGCCTGGAAGAGGGGAAGCGGCGCATCGTATCGATACTGCCCCAGCTCAAGGTGAACGAGGTCCCGGCAAGCGAGGTGGCGCGCTTCGACCCACGCTTCGACTCCTTCAGCAACATCAACACGCCGCAGGAGTACTACGAACTCAGAAACAACGACAAGGCCCGGAGCGAAGGTGCGATCCCGGCCGCCAACGAAACAGCTCATAAAGCCCAGGCTTAAGCCGGGCCGCCCTGAAAGGGGCGTACAAAGGAGAAGGTAAATGTTTGGATTCGGTATGCCGGAAATGATCATCGTACTCGTGATAGCACTCGTGGTAGTCGGCCCCGCCAAGCTCCCGCAGCTGGGGCAGGCCCTCGGGAGCAGCATCAAGAACTTCAAGAAGGCATCGTCCGGCGAAGACGTGGTGCAGCTGAACGAGGAGAAGAAGGCTTAAGAGCCCTGCAATGTCATCGTGCCCCTCCAGCGCCCCGGGATCCAGCCCGGGGCGCTTTTTTTTAACGAAAGTTCTCAAGCAGTAGGGGGACGGTGCCGATGGGTACGATAACCGGCAGAAAACCTGGGAAGGCCGACAGCAGCGGCCCGGCAGTTAAAGGAGAGTACTTGATGTTGACGCAGTGGCGTGACGACATGGCAACAGGGAGCGAGGCGATAGACAGGCAGCACAAGGAGCTGCTGCGCCGTGTCGATGATCTGCTGAAGGGGGCGAAGAACAGGAAGGGGGGCGAGGAGATCGGCAGGCTCATGTGGTTCCTGAAGAAATACGTGAGGTGGCATTTCCGCGATGAGGAGAAGCTGCAGCTCGAATCCGGCTTTCCCGGATACCAGGGACACAAGCACCAGCACGAGATCTTCTTCCGGGAGGTGCTCCGCCTTGAGAGCCTGCATACCGAGCAGGGGGACAACACCCTCATGATCGTTGCGGTGATCACCGCCATGTGCGAGTGGCTTCGTTCGCACTTCAACAAGCTGGACAAGGAGTTCATCGATTACCTGAAGGCGACCGGCCAGGACCAGGGGAGCGGGGGGAGCAACGGCAACGACGACGGTAACGGCGACGGCGAGCTGCGCTGAGCGGGGTAGGGCGCTCACGAGAAAAGCTAAAGGGGAGCTTCCGGTTTAACGGGCTCCCCTTTTTTATTGACCATCCCTTGTTTCTCCGCCTCAGGAGCGGTCCACCGCCAGTGGCCCCCAGGCCTGGTGCACCGACATCACCTCGACGCTGTTCACGTTAACCCGTGCCGGGACTGAGGCGACCCAGGCGACGATGTCCGCGATGTCCTCTGCCTGCAGCGCCTCGGTGCCGGTGTAGACGCGTCCCGCCTTCTCGTCATCCCCCTTGAAGCGCACCTTCGAAAACTCGGTCTCCGCCATGCCGGGCTCGATGTTGGTGACCCGAATTGCGGTGCCGAGCAGGTCCGCGCGCAGGTTGCGGGAGAACTGCTGCACGAACGCCTTGGTCGCGCCGTACACGTTGCCGCCGGGGTAGGGCCAGCTGCCGGCCACCGAACCTATGTTGACGACGTGCCCGCGGTTTCTCGCCACCATCCCCGGGAGGATGGCGCGGGTGCAGTACATCACCCCCTTCACGTTGGTGTCCACCATGGTGTCCCAGTCTTCAAGCGACGCCGCGTGGGCGGGCTCAAGGCCTAGGGCGAGCCCCGCGTTGTTCACCAGGAGGTCCACCTCGGCGAACTCAGGCGGCAGCGAAGCGAAGGAAGCGGCCACCGCCTCCGCGTCCCTTACGTCCAGGGCCAGCGTGTGCACGGGCGTCTGCACCGAGAGCTCACGCTGCAGAGCGGCGAGCCTCTCGGCCCTGCGGGCCGTCAGCACCAGTTGCCATCCCTTTTCCGCCAGCGTGCGCGCGCAGGCGGCGCCAAAGCCCGAGGATGCCCCGGTTATCAGTGCGGTCTTCTTCATGCTGAAAATCCTCCCGATCCAGATTCGCCTGCCAAGGCGGCCATCTTAATCCACAACACATGTCAAGACAAGAGCTACCTGGGCCTTCCCCATCGCTTCGGACATCAGGAAGGCTTACCCCCGCCGCTACGCATTTTCCCATGAAAATGCCGGGGTGGCCATTGCCCGGTTTCCACAATCGGGTACAGTTGTCGAGTTGTGTCTTCGGAACGGGGCATTAATCTAATGAACCGTTGGGCAAGCGAGCGGAGGTGCACGCCATGCGCAAGATATCTTTTAGCTGCGAGGTTCACGCTGCGCTGGACACGGTATGGACGCTTCTCGTCGACAAGGTGGAGCAGCCGCACTCCTACCTGCCGGGGGTGACCCATGCGCGCGTCCTGCAGCAGTACGGCAACGGGCTTTTACGCGAGATCAAGGCGGAAGGGGTGGTGATCAAGGAAAAGGTGGTGCTCGACAAGCCGCGCGGTGAGGTGCAGTACTTCCTCATCGATCACCCCCTTTTCAGCGGCCGCGTCATCAACCGGGTCGTTCCGTCGTCGGTGCAAAGTCCGGTGGCCCCCATGGTCCTGACCATCGAAGTGGACTGGGTTCCCAAGGACGACGAGGCGGAGCGGATGATCCGCAGGGATCTGCCGGAACAGATACAAAGAGAGGTGATGAGCTTGAAAGAGAGAGCCGAAACACTGGAAAAGCAGGAAGCGATGCCCCTTGCCACCCCGTATGCCTTCGGGGCCACCGTGATGCTACCCTTCGCTGAAGCGCTGCCGAGGGTCCATCAGGAGCTGCAGAAGGAGGGCTTCGGGGTGCTCTTCGAGATCGACGTGCGGCAAAAGTTCAAGGAGAAGCTGGACAAGGAATTCCGCAACTACCACATCCTGGGCGCGTGCAACCCGGGCCTCGCCTACCAGGCCTTCGGGGTGGAGCTCGACATCGGCACCCTGCTTCCCTGCAACGTCGCGGTCTACTCGGCAAGCGAGACCCGCACCGTCGTGATGATGATGGACCCGGTGGCGGGGCTCGCCCTGGTCGGCAATCCCCAGCTGACCGAGCTCTCGCACACGGTGCAGGATAGCCTGAAGCGGGTTCTCTCCGCCCTGCAGCAGGTATAAGCCATGATCGCGCTGAAAAGGGTGTACGAAGAACCTGATCCGGGTGACGGCCTGCGCATCCTGGTGGACCGGCTCTGGCCGCGTGGGGTCAAAAAGGAAGCGGCGCACCTGGACCGCTGGGAAAAGGACCTCGCCCCGAGCGACGACTTGAGGCGCTGGTTCGCCCACGACCCGGAGAAGTGGCCAGAATTCAGGCGCCGCTTCAGAGAGGAGCTCGCCGACAAGGGGACCCTGCTGCACGAGCTCGCCCGGCAGGCCGGCAAGGGGAGGGTGACCCTGCTCTACGCCGCGAAGGACGAGGAGCACAACAACGCCGTGGTGCTGAAGGAGCTTTTGGAGGAACAGGGGCACGGTGGATAGGGCGCGGCCGCGGTCGCGCGAAGGAGGTTTAACATGGGCGACAGTCTGTCCATAAAGATACTGAAGGAACACCTCGTGGAAGGTGAACTGGTGCCGGGGAAGGAGATCGCGATCAGGATCGACCAGACCCTTTTGCAGGACGCCACCGGCACCATGGCGATGCTCGAGTTCTTGGCCACCGGGATACCCCGGGTGAAGGTGGGGCTCGCCGCGCAGTACGTCGACCACAACCTGCTGCAGACTGACAACAAGAACGCCGACGACCACGCCTTTCTGGCCAGC